>CALSBO010000004.1:0-72286 GCA_943373195.1 Brevundimonas vancanneytii | reverse complement strand
CCTACAGCCGCCACATCGACTTCGCCCGCTTCCGCGAGATCGCGGATTCGGTCGGGGCCTATCTGATGGTCGACATGGCCCACTATGCGGGTCTGATCGCCGGCGGCGTCTATCCCGATCCGCTGCCCCACGCCCATGTGGTCACCACCACGACGCACAAGACCCTGCGCGGTCCGCGTGGCGGCATGGTGCTGTCGAACGACATCGAACTGGGCAAGAAGATCAACTCGGCCGTCTTCCCGGGCCTGCAGGGCGGACCGCTGGAACATGTCATCGCCGCCAAGGCCGTGGCCTTCAGCGAGGCGCTGAAGCCCGAGTTCAAACTCTATGCGCAACAGGTGGTGACCAACGCCCAGGCCCTGGCCGCCGTGCTGGTCGAGCGCGGCGCTGCCATCGTCTCGGGCGGCACTGACAGTCACCTGATGCTGGTCGACCTGCGGCCCAAGGGCGTCACCGGCAAGGCCACCGAGGCGGCAATGGAGCACGCCCTGATGACCTGCAACAAGAACGGCGTGCCGTTTGATGCCGCTCCCTTCACCATCACCTCCGGCGTCCGGCTGGGCACGCCGGCCGGGACCACCCGCGGCTTCGGCGTCGCCGAGTTCCAGCAGGTCGGTCACTGGATCGCCGATGTGATCGACTCGATGAAGGGCACGGATGAGGCCGACGCGGCTGTGTCGGAACGTGTGGCGGGCGAGGTGCGCGACCTGACGCGCCGCTTCCCGATCTACGGATGATCCGCCGATGAAATGCCCCTTCTGCGGACACCAGGACACCCAGGTGAAGGACAGCCGCCCGTCGGATGACGGCGCCGCCATCCGCCGCCGCCGGTCCTGCCCGCAGTGCAGCGGGCGGTTCACCACCTTCGAGCGGGTCCAGCTGCGCGAACTGATGATCCTCAAGCGCAACGGCCGCCGCGCGCCCTTCGACCGCGACAAGCTGGAGCGGTCGCTGAACGTCGCCCTGCGCAAGCGCCCGGTTCAGGCCGAACAGATCGAACAGCTGGTCAGCCGCATCACCCGCCAGCTGGAAAGTCTCGGCGAGACCGAGATCCCGTCCTCGACGGTCGGCGACTTCATCATGAAGGCGCTGAAGTCGGTCGATGAGGTGGCCTATGTCCGCTACGCCTCGGTCTACAAGGACTTCCGCCACACCGGCGATTTCGCCCGATTCCTCGGCGACGAAGGTCTGGACGAGGGCTGATGCGCCCGCGCGTCACCCTGAAACTGGCGACCTCGCTGGACGGACGCATCGCCACCGCCTCGGGCGAGAGCCGCTGGATCACCGGCGAGGCAGCGCGGTTGGAAGGCCACCGCCTGCGCGCCGCCCATGACGCCATTCTCGTCGGCGTCGAGACGGTGCTGGCGGATGATCCCGAACTGACCGTCCGCCTGCCGGGCCGATCGGTCGATCAGCCCCTGCGGGTGGTGCTGGACAGCCGTCTGCGCACGCCGCCGTCCGCGAAGCTGGCGACCGGCGGCGACACCCTGATCCTCACCGTCGCCGAACCGGCGCCGATCGGAACCGCCGTGGTCGAGCGGGTCGAGGCCGAGGACGGCCGTCCGTCGGTCGCCGCCGCCCTCGCTGCGATGAAGCGGCGCGGCGTGTCGTCGGTGATGATCGAGGGCGGCGGACAGGTGGCCGCCAGTTTCCTGCTCGCCGGCGTGGTCGATCGTCTGGAATGGTTCCGCGCCCCGATCCTTCTGGGCGGGGAGGGGCGGCCCTGCGTCGCGGCCCTGGCTCTTGCGAAGCTGGCCGACGCCCCGAAATTCCGGCGCCTTGCGGTCGAGCCTTGCGGTGACGACCTGTGGGAGCGTTACGAGAGGCTCTGATGTTTACGGGTATCGTCACGGACATCGGCAGGGTGCGGCGGGTCGAACAGACCGCGCGCGACCGCCGCTATGAGATCGAGACCGCCTGGGACACCGCGGGCATCGACCTCGGCGCTTCGATCAGCCACGCGGGCTGCTGTCTGACCGTGACCGAAAAGGGCCCCGGCTGGTTCGCGGTCGAGGTCTCGGGCGAAACCCTGTCGAAGACGACGCTCGGGGACTGGCGCGAAGGCGATCCGGTCAATCTGGAGCGGGCGGCCAAACTGGGCGACGAACTGGGCGGCCACATTGTTTCCGGCCATGTCGACGGGCTGGGCCGGGTCGTCTCGGTGACCCCCGAGGGCGGTTCGCACCGGATCGACATCGCCGCCCCGGCCCCGCTGCACCGCTATATCGCCGCCAAGGGGTCGATCACGGTTGACGGCGTGTCGCTGACGGTCAACGCAGTGGACGGGGCGGTCTTCGGCCTGAACATCATTCCCCACACCTGGGAGGCCACGACGCTCGGAGGGGTGAAACCGGGCGATGCAGTGAATCTGGAGATCGACATGCTGGCGCGATACCTCGCGCGGTGGCAGGAGACGGCGTGATGGCCAAACCAATCATTCTCGCCTCGAACATGTTCGACAGCCCGATCAGCCCCATCGAGGACATCCTCGAGGACGCCCGTAACGGCAAGCCCTACATCCTCGTCGACGCCGAGGACCGGGAGAACGAGGGCGACATCATCATTCCGGCCCAGTTCGCCACGCCGGACCAGATCAATTTCATGGCCCGCCACGCGCGCGGCCTGATCTGTCTGGCGATCACGAGCGAGCGCGCGCGCCAGCTGCGCCTGCCGCCGATGGCCGCCGAGAACCGCACCAGCATGGGCACGGCCTTCACCGTCTCGATCGAGGCGCGGGAGGGGGTGACCACCGGCATCAGCGCCGCCGACCGCGCCCGCACGGTGCAGGTCGCCTCGGATCCGACCAAGGGCGCCGACGACATCGTCTCGCCGGGCCATGTCTTCCCCCTGGTCGCCCGCGACGGCGGGGTGCTGGTCCGCACCGGCCACACCGAGGCGGCGGTCGACATCTCGCGCATGGCCGGTCTGACCCCCGCCGGCGTCATCTGCGAGATCATGAACGACGACGGCTCGATGGCGCGGATGCCCGATCTGGTCGCCTTCGCCCAGCTGCACGGGCTGAAGATCGGCACCATCGCCGACCTGATCGCCTATCGCCGCCGCACCGAACGCTATGTCGAGCGGGTCATGGATACGCCCTTCGAGAGCGTCCACGGCGGCCCCTTCCGCCTGATGCTGTACCGGAACACCATCGAGGGGCACGAGCATATCGCCCTGGTCCACGGTCAGATCGAGCCGGGAAAGCCCACCCTTGTCAGGATGCACCAGGTCGATTTCGCCGCCGACATCCTGGGCCATGTCGAGGCGCGGCAGAACTATGTGCCCCAAGCCCTGAAGGCGATCAGTGGGCATGACGGTGCCGGGGTCACCGTCTTCCTGCGCGACCCCGACCTGCACGGTCTGGCCGAGCGGCTGGCGGGGGTGGAGAAGCCCGCGGCCGTCGACCGGTCGATCCGCAACTACGGCGTCGGGGCCCAGATCCTGCTGGATCTCGGCGTGCGCGACATGATCGTGATGAGCTCGACCCGCCCCAACCCCGCCGCGCTTGAAGGCTACGGCCTGCGCATCGTCGGCTGGCGCGACATGGACGGAGAAGACCAATCCTGAGCGATCCCATCCGCGTCCTCATCGTCGAGGCGCGCTTCTATGACGATCTGGCCGACGCCCTGCTGGAAGGGGCCAGGGACGCCCTTCGCGCGCAGGGCGCGGCGTTCGACGTCGTGTCGGTGCCTGGCGCGCTGGAGGTCCCGACCGCCATCGCCCTGGCCGAGGAGGCCGGACGGTTCCCGACGGCGCCGCGCTATGACGGCTATGTCGCCCTGGGCTGCGTCATCCGCGGCGAGACCTATCATTTCGAGATCGTCGCGGACCAGTCGGCGGCGGCCCTGGCCCAGCTAGGGCTCAAAGGCGTGATCATCGGCAATGGCATCCTGACCACCGAGGACGAGGACCAGGCCTGGAGCCGGGCCCGTCTCAGCGAGGGCGACAAGGGCGGCGGCGCGGCCCGCGCCTGTCTCGATCTCATTGCCTTGCGCAAGCGGCTGCGCGTAGGACTGGGCGCGTGACCGAACCCGCCAGCCTCCAATCCGTGCTCGAACAACTCGCCGAGGCCGAAAAGCAGCGCGCGGAGCCGCAGTTGACCAGCCGCCAGCGGCGAGCCCGCACCGTCGCGCGCCTCGCCGCCGTCCAGGCCCTCTATCAGATGGAGCTGGCCGGGGAGGGGGTGGACACGGTCATCGCCGAATTCTCCAACCACCGCTTCGACACGGACATCGAGGGCGAACCCCTGGCCGAGGCCGACGAGGACTATTTCGCCGCCATCGTACGCGGCGTGGTCGAAGGCCAGCGCGACATCGACACATCGGTGAAGGCGCGGCTGGCGTCGAACTGGCGGCTGGAGCGGCTGGATTCGACCTTGCGCGCCCTGCTGCGGGCCGGGGCCTGGGAACTGCGCGACCGCCTGGACGTGCCGCGCGAGATCGTGATCGACGAATATGTCGAACTCGCCAAGGCCTTCTTCGACGCCGCCGAGGCCAAATTCGTCAATGCGGCGCTGGACGGCGTCGCCCGAGACGTTCGACCGAAAGGCTAGAGCGGATGCCCGCGGTCGATGTCGCCGGCGAGTTCGAGACCATCCGCCGGCTGTTCGCGCCCCTCGCCCATCCGGAATGGGGCCGTGGTCTGCTGGACGACGTCGCCGTGGCGCCGTCGCGGCCCGGCCACGACCTGGTCCTGACCATGGACGCCATCGTCGAGGGCGTCCATTTCCTGCCCACCGATCCGCTGGACACGGTGGCGCGCAAGCTGATGCGGGTGAACCTGTCCGACCTGGCCGCCAAGGGGGCCGAGCCGTTCGGCTATCTGCTGGCCTGCCACTGGTCGCCGCGCTGCGGCTGGCCCGAGCGGATGAGTTTCTGCGACGGTCTGCGGCTCGATCAGAAGGCATTCGGCGTGGCCCTGTTGGGCGGAGATACGGTGGCCACGCCGGGTCCGGCCAGCTTCTCGATGACCCTGCTGGGATGGATTCCCAAGGGCCGAATCGTCGGCCGGGCCGGATCGCGGGTCGGCGATCTGGTGTTCGTGACGGGGTCCATCGGCGACGGCTGGCTGGGGCTGGAGGCGGTGCAGGGGCGGCTGTCGCTGGACCGCGAACGCGTCGCCGCCCTGTCGGACCACTATCGCGCACCGACGCCGCGCACCGATTTCGCCCTGACGATCCGCGACATGGCCAGCGCGGCCATCGATGTCTCCGACGGCCTGGTCGCCGATCTGGGTCATCTGGCCGAGGCCGGCCGCGTCGGGATCGAGATCGATCTGGAGACCGTGCCCCTGTCGGCCGCGGGTCAGGCCTGGTTCGACGGCCGGGTCGACGAACAGGCGGCGCTGGAGAAGCTGGTGACCGGCGGCGACGACTATGAGATCGCCTTCACCGCTCCGGCCCGTGACGAGGCCGCCCTTCGGCGCGAGGCCGAGCGTCGCCATCTGCGCCTGACCCGGATCGGCCGGGTGACCGCGGGGCAGGGGGTCGCGGTCCGTTTCGGCGGCCAGCCGGTGACATTCGACCGGACCGGCTTCACCCACGGCTGACAACGAAATCTCAAGGCGTGGCCCTCAGGATGGCCGAATGCGCCGTCGTGACCTCATCATCGCCGCCACCGCCCTGTCCGCCGTCGCCACGACGGCGGCGGCCGAGGAAACGCCGGCCGGCGGCCAGAGCCTGAGCATGCCGGGGGTCGGCCTGCCGATCATCGCCGGGGGACGGCTGCGCAACTATGTCTTCGTCTCGCTGCGGCTTCATCTGGGCGGGTCGGCGACGCCGGAGACGATGCGCGCCAAGGAAGCCTTCCTGCGCGACGCCCTGGTCCGCGCCGGGCACCGGACGCCGTTCGTGGTGGCCGACGACTGGACACGAATCGACACCACGGCCCTGTCCGCCAGCCTGATGCGCTCGGCCGCCGCCATCGCCGGACGGGGCTCGGTCGTCCGCGTCGAAATCGTCAGCCAGGCCCCGCGCCGCCGAAGCGGCGTTCAGAGCGGCTGATTTCCACATCGCCTGTTGCGTCGGCTCGCGGCATTTGGCACGTTTCCGCCGCATTCCCCATGGACGCGACAGGCGTCCGCTGCGCGCGGGGGGACCGGAAGGCGGAAGAGGCGAATAACGCCCGCCGCGCCAAGGAACCGGGCGTCCTTTAAGACACAGGGTTTGGAAACGTCATGAGCAACTATCTGTGGCTGGTCATCGCCGCAGGCGCGCTGGGAGTCCTCTACGGGCTGATCCAGACCGCCTCGCTGATGAAGGCCAGCACCGGCAACGACAAGATGCGCGAGATCGCCGCGGCGATCCAGGAAGGCGCCTCCGCCTATCTGCGCCGCCAATACACCACCATCGCCATGGTCGGCGTGGTCATCCTGATCGCGGCGTACCTCCTGATCGGGGTCTGGGCCGCGATCGGCTTCGTCATCGGCGCGGTCCTGTCGGGTCTGGCCGGTTTCGCCGGCATGCTGATCTCGGTGCGGGCCAACGTCCGCACGGCGCAGGCCGCGTCGGAGTCGCTGGCCAAGGGTCTGGACCTGGCGTTCCGCTCGGGCGCCATCACCGGCATGTTCGTGGCGGGCGGCGCGCTTCTGGGCGTGGCCGGCTACTACGCCTTCCTGACCGCCGGCGCGGGCTTCGAGCCGACCAGCCGCGAGGTCATCGACGGCCTGGTGGCCCTGGGCTTCGGCGCCTCGCTGATCTCCATCTTCGCCCGTCTTGGCGGCGGCATCTTCACCAAGGGCGCCGACGTCGGCGGCGACATGGTGGGCAAGGTCGAGGCCGGCATCCCCGAGGATGATCCCCGTAACGCCGCGACCATCGCCGACAACGTGGGCGACAACGTCGGCGACTGCGCCGGCATGGCCGCCGATCTGTTCGAGACCTATGCGGTGACCACCGTCGCCACCATGGTGCTGGCGGCGATCTTCTTCCGCGACCAACCCTATGTCGACACCATGATGCTGCTGCCGCTGGCCATCTGCGGCATCTGCATCGTCACCTCGATCATCGGCAGCTTCTGCGTCCGTCTGGGCAAGAGCCAGAACATCATGGGCGCCCTGTATCAGGGCCTGATCGTCACCGGCGTACTGTCGGCCATCGCGGTCTATTTCGTGATTGATACGCTGCTGCCCGGCAACGCGGTCATCACCGCGTCGGATGGTCTGCAAATCAAGGCCATGAACCTTTTCTGGTCCGGCATGGTTGGGCTTCTTGTCACGGCCGCCATCGTGGTGATCACCGAATACTACACCGGCTCCAACTTCCGCCCGGTCCGCTCGGTGGCCAACGCCTCGGTTTCGGGCCACGGCACCAACGTCATCCAGGGTCTGGCCGTCTCGCTTGAGTCGACCGCCCTGCCGGCGCTGACGATCATCGTCGGCATCGTCGCCTCGTATCAGCTGGCGGGCCTGTTCGGCATCGCCATCGCCACCACGACCATGCTGGGCGTGGCGGGCATGATCGTGGCGCTGGACGCCTTCGGTCCGGTCACCGACAACGCCGGCGGCATCGCCGAGATGGCGGGCCTCCCTTCGGAAGTCCGTCACTCGACCGACGCCCTCGACGCGGTGGGCAACACCACCAAGGCCGTCACCAAGGGCTACGCCATCGGTTCGGCCGGCCTGGGCGCCCTGGTGCTGTTCGCGGCCTATACGTCGGATTTGGCCTATTTCTCCGATCCGAAGAACGCCGCTGTCTATCCGTTCTTCGCGAACATGGACCCGATCGATTTCGGTCTGACCAATCCCTATGTCGTCGTCGGCCTGCTGTTCGGGGGGCTGCTGCCCTTCCTGTTCGGCGGCATGTCGATGATGGCGGTTGGCCGCGCGGCCGAATCGGTCGTGGCCGAGGTGCGTCGCCAGTTCCGCGAGAACCCGGGCATCATGACCTATGAGGTCAAGCCCGAGTACGGCCGGGCCGTCGACATCCTGACCAAGGCGGCGATCAAGGAGATGATCGTGCCGTCCCTGCTGCCGGTGCTGTCGCCGATCGTCCTGTTCGTCGCGGTGCTGTTCATCTCGGACAAGGCCACGGCCTTCGCCGCCCTCGGCGCCATGCTGATGGGCGTGATCGTGACCGGCCTGTTCGTGGCCATCTCGATGACGTCCGGCGGCGGCGCCTGGGACAACGCCAAGAAGGTGATCGAGGAAGGCTTCACCGACAAGAACGGGGTCGTCCACGGCAAGGGCTCCGAGGCGCACAAGGCCGCGGTGACCGGCGACACCGTCGGCGATCCCTACAAGGACACCTCCGGTCCGGCGGTGAACCCGATGATCAAGATCACCAACATCGTGGCCCTGCTGCTGCTGGCGGTCCTGGCCAGCGGCAAGGTGTTCTAGGACCCGCCGATCATCCTCCCGGCCTCGCCGGGAGGACAAGGGTCCCGAGAATCAAGGAGGCCCCGGAGAGCGATCTCCGGGGCCATCTTGTTCCTCCTCCAAGCGAAGCGCCGGGGGAGGGGGACCGCCCGAAGGGTGGTGGAGGGGGCCTTTCGCAAAAGCAGGCGTCCAGGGCGGGTCCCCTCCACCGCTTCGCGGTCCCCCTCCCCCTGCGGGGGAGGAATGCCGGACCTACTCCCGGCGCTGCTGGCCCGGCTGGTCCTGGTCGGTGCGGGGCAGCTGGCCGCGGGCGACGTTGCCGAGCAACTGCTCCAGGATGGTCAACTGGCGGCCGCGGGTCGGGGTTTCGCGGCCGTTCATGGCGACCTGTTGGCCGTCTTCGAGACCGAGGGTCTGGACCTCGGACACCAGGCCGGCGTCATTGAAGGTGATCTGGGTCACCGATCGCTGGGTCACCTGGGGCCGGTTGTAGGTGTATTTCTCGGTCACCTGGCTGATGTAGTACCAGACGGTGTCGCGCTCGAAGGTCGAGGTGGTCGAGGGCGTGCCCAGCCGGGTCAGCACCGTCTGGCGCGTGTCGGTGCCCGCGACGATATCCGTCGGCCTGGCGTCGATGGCCTGGAAGCCGTTCTGGCCCACAACGGGGGCGCAGGCGCTGGCCATGGCGGCGGCCGAAAGGACGGCGATCAGGAGGCTGGTACGGAGCATTTGCGGCGCCTGCGACTTCAACAAGGTCTTTGACCTAACCGGACCCGAGCCTTAGTTCAACGGCGCGGCGGAAAAGGGGCCGTATGATCATGCTTCAGAATCTCTTTCGAACCCGTCCCCGTGAGCGTCCGGGCCAGTCGCTGTATGAAGCGGCGGTGCGCCAGGCGCGCGATCCGGCCTTCTACACCCGCCTCGGCGTGGCCGACCGCATCGACGCCCGGTTCGAGCTCTACACCCTGCACGTCCTGCTTCTGGTGATGCGGCTGCGCGATGAGGGCGAGGCGGGCGGTGAGGCGGGTCAGGACCTGTTCGACACCTATGTTTCGGCGCTGGATCACGCTCTGCGCGAACTGGGCGTCGGCGACGTCTCGGTCGGCAAGAAGATGCGCAAGCTGGGCGAGGCCCTGTACGGCCGGATGACGGCCTATGAGGCGCCGCTGCGGGCCGGCGACGCGCCGGCCCTGGCCGCAGGTCTGGCCCGGAATGTCTACGAGAGCGAGGAGGTTTCGGCCGGGACGGCGCTGGCCACCTACGCCATCGGCAGCCGCGCCCGGCTGGCGGCGCAGGCGTTCGACGCCGTGGCGGAGGCTCCGGCCTGGGCCGAGGTGGGCCAATGACCCTTCCCGACCTTCCCTATAGCGAGCCCGTGCGCCTGCATCAGGTCGCCGGCGGCGTGAAGCGGACGCTGGAACCTGACGCGGCGGCGCGGGCGCGGATCGCCCGGGCGCTGGATCTCGCTTCGCTGGACGCCTTCACCGCCGATGTGGAGCTGGCGCCGTCGTCCTCCGGCTGGCGTCTTTCGGGCCGGGTGCGGGCCAGCCTGGCCCAGACGTGCGGCATCACGCTTGAGCCGCTCCCGCTCGAGATCGACGCGCCCTTCACCCTGACCCTCGCCGAGGCGGTGGAAGAGGACTCCGACGAGATCATCATCACCCTGGACGACGAATCGCCCGACCTGATCGAGAACGGCCAGATCGATCTGGGCCAGTATGCCGTCGAACAGCTGGCCCTGCGGCTCGATCCGTTCCCGCGCAAGCCGGGCGCCGAGTTCGTCCAGCCGCCGGAACCCGCCGAAATCTCGCCGTTCGCCGTGCTGAAGCAGTTCCGTCCGTCCGACGAAGGTTGACGCAAGGGCGGCGCGGTTGCATCCCCCCAGTGCGGCGCTATCGTCGCCCCACTGACGAGCGCCGGACCGACGGCGCGACGGAGTCGAAACGGCTTGTCATCCCCGATCCTGATTTCGCTCGACGCCATGGGCGGGGACCACGGTCCGCCGGTCGTGGTCGGCGGCGTCCGCGACTACCGCAAGCGCCACGGCGGCGAGGGTGTGCGCTTCCTGCTGCACGGCGACGAGGCGGCGATCCGCGCTGAGATGGGCAAATGCGGCCTGACCGACGAGGTCTGCATCGTGCGCCACACCGACAAGGTGGTGGCCATGGACGAAAAGCCCGCCCAGGCCATGCGCCGCGGCAAGGGCTCCAGCCTGTGGAACGCCATCGAGGCCGTGAAACTGGGCGAGGCCGGAGCCGTGGTTTCGGCCGGCAACACCGGCGCCCTGATGGCCATTTCCAAACTGCTGCTGCGGATGTCGGCCCCCGGGCTGGAGCGGCCCGCGATCGTGGCCGGCTGGCCCACGCCGAAGGGCGTCACGGCGGTTCTCGATGTGGGCGCCAACGTCGAAAGCGATGCGGCCCAACTGGTCGAGTTCGCCATCATGGGCGAGGCCTTCATGACCGCCGTCCACGGGATCGCGAAGCCGACCATCGGCATCCTGAACGTCGGTGCCGAGGACATGAAGGGCCACGAGGAGGTGCGCGAGGCCGCGCGTCTGTTGCGCGAGGGCGGCTTCGGTCTGGACTATTTCGGCTTCGTCGAGGGCACGGACATCGCCAGGGGCACGGTGGATGTGGTCGTGACCGACGGCTTCACCGGCAATATCGCGCTGAAGACGGCCGAGGGGGTGGCGAAATTCATCGCCGGGCTGATGAAGGAGGCCCTGACCTCCAGCCTGACGTCAAAGCTGGGCGCGCTGCTGGCCATGCCGGCGCTGAAGCGGATGAGCCGGAAGATCGACCCCAACGCCAACAACGGCGGGCCTCTGCTGGGTCTGAACGGCATTGTGGTGAAAAGCCACGGCGGGGCGACGCCGGGCGGCTTCGGCGCCGCCATCCGGGTGGCGGTCGAACTGGGCCGCAGCGACTATCTGATCAAGGTCGGCGAGAGCTTCAGCCGTCTGACCGCCGTGCTCGAACAGCCGCCCGCCGCTCCGGCGGATCCGGCCATGGAGACCCCCCAGTGAGCGTCACCCGCAGCGCCGTGACCGGCGTCGGCTCCTTCCTGCCGGAACAGATCGTCACCAACGCCGACCTGGCCAGGATCGTCGACACCTCGGACGAGTGGATCCAGGAGCGTACAGGGATCAAGCAGCGGCATCGCGCCCGGGACGATCAGCCGACCAGCGATCTGGCGACCGAGGCCGCCCGCCGGGCCCTGGCCGACGCGGGACGGACCGCCGCCGAGGTCGATCTGATCATCGTCGCCACCACCACGCCGGACATGACCTTCCCCTCGGTCGCCTCGATCGTGCAGCGCAAGCTGGGGGCTCCGACCTGTATCGCCTTCGACGTTCAGGCGGTCTGTTCGGGTTTCGTCTATGCGCTCAGCGTCGCCGACGGCTTCGTCGCCCGCGGACTGGCGAAATGCGCCCTGATCATCGGCGCCGAGGAGATGACGCGGCTGATGGACTGGACCGACCGGTCGACCTGCGTCCTGTTCGGGGATGGGGCCGGCTGCGTGGTGGTCGAGCCGCGCGAGGGGCAGGGGACCAAGGCCGACCAGGGTCTGCTGGGCTTCGCCCTGCGGTGCGACGGCACCAAGACCGACCTGCTGTACGTCGACGGCGGACCGGCCTCGACCGGAACCGTGGGTCACCTGCGCATGGCCGGGAACCAGGTCTTCCGCCATGCCGTGGTCAATATCGCCGAGGCCATCACCGCCGCCTGCGCCGCCTCGAACATCGAGGTGGCCGACGTGGACTGGTTCGTGCCGCACCAGGCCAACCAGCGGATCATCAAGGGCGTCGGCGACCGGCTGGGCCTGGACGAAAACAAGGTCATCTCGACCGTGGCCATCCACGCCAACACCTCGGCGGCCTCGATCCCGCTGGCCCTGGACGCGGCGATTCAGGACGGCCGGATCAAGCGCGGCGATCTGGTTCTGCTGGAGGCCATGGGCGGCGGCCTGACCTGGGGCGCCTGCGCGTTTCGTCTGTAGGGCGATTTCCGGCTTTCCATTTGACGACGCTTGGCCTTTTATGTCCGCCGACCGACCTTTGGAGGGGAGCGGACCATTGCCCGAACACCAGACCCTGACGCGCGCGGACCTGTGTGAAGCGGTGCACGACGAAGTCGGCCTCTCCCGACAGGAGTGCTCGGCCCTGGTCGAGCGCACGCTCGAACTCATCATCGAATCGCTGGAGCGCGGCGAAGCGGTCAAGCTGTCCGGCTTCGGCGTCTTCCAGGTGCGCGAAAAGCGGGCGCGCATGGGCCGCAATCCGAAAACCGGACAGCCGGCGGCGATCCACCCGCGCCGGGTGATCAGTTTCCGCGCCTCCCAGATCATGAAGGGCCGGGTTCACGACGCCGTCGTGAGCGCCTGAACCCGTGGCCAAGAGCCCGAACGCCTTCCGCACCATTTCAGAAGCCTCTGACGAGGTCGGAGCGCCCCAGCATGTGCTGCGCTTCTGGGAGACCAAATTCCCGTTCCTGACGCCGCTGAAACGGGCCGGAGGCCGGCGTTTCTACCGGCCCCAGGACGTGGTGCTGCTGAAGGCGGTCAAGCGGCTGCTCCACGCGGAGGGGCTGACCATCAAGGGCGTCCAGCGCCTGCACAAGGAACAGGGGCTCAAGCGCCTGGCCCACTACGGCGACCCGGACGGGACCGTGGTGTTCGAGCCCGAGGGCGCCGCTCCGGCGACCGTTGCCACCCCCGCCGCCGCGCCGCCGTCGTCGATCCGCTTGCGTCAGGTCCTGGCCGAGCTGGAGGGCGCGCGGGCCCGTCTGGAAGCGGTGCTGTCGAGAAGCGCCTGACCGCTGCTTTTTCGGTTTGCGGCGCCGCGAACCCCGTCTATAGGGAGCGCCTCTCGGAGCGTGGCGCAGCCTGGTAGCGCACTTGACTGGGGGTCAAGGGGTCGCAGGTTCGAATCCTGTCGCTCCGACCATCTTCCTCAATGAAGACGGTTGGTTGAAGGGGTCGCCCACGGGCGGCCCCTTTGCAATTCGGATTATCGCTTGCCGCCCTCGGCCCAGCGCAGCAGGGGGATCAGCGGCAGGCCCCAGGCGATCCCGGCGACGCCGTAGAAGACCAGGTCGATCCACATCGAGGCGGGCAGCCGGTCGCCGATGGCGATCACGGCCCAGACATAGAAGGCAAGGAAGGCCAATGCGCCGATCGCGGCGATCAGACGTCGGGTCCGCGGACCCATGTCAGCGCTTGCTCCGGAACAGGAAGAAGGCGCCCAGGGCCAGGACCGAGCCGGCGAGGGACCACAGCACCCAGGTCCATTCGTACATGGTCGACGCCGCGAAGACGCGGACCGCCAGGAACCCGCCCGCCACGGCGGCGACGCCCGACACCAGCGAAGTGGCGAAGAGGCCGCGACGGCCGGTCAGCAGATCGGCCAGCCAGGCCAGGGCGACGGCGCCAAGGCCGGCCACGATGAATTCGACGTATGGCAACCGGCCTCTCCAGAACCTGCGGCGACGGGGCGCCGAAAAGCGACTCGATCTCGCCGCACCGGGCGGGCATACCGCTTGGGTCCGGCGCAGTCGCGGGACAGTGTAACGGTCGGGACGGCAGGCGTCGAATGAAGCGTTTCATCGGTGGCGATCAGAACCGCGCGGTCGCCATCTGGCTGTTCGTCTGCGCCGCCCTTGTGTTGGCCATGGTCGTGGTCGGCGGCGTCACCCGCCTGACGGGCTCCGGCCTGTCGATCACCGAATGGAAGCCGATCCTGGGCGCCGTGCCGCCGATGAACGCGGCGGACTGGAACGAGGCCTTCGAGAAATACCGCGCCATTCCCCAGTACCGGGAGGTCAACGCCGGGATGAGCCTGGCCGAGTTCCAGGGCATTTTCTGGTGGGAATGGGCGCACCGGTTTTTGGGGCGGCTGATCGGGGCGGCCTTCGCCCTGCCTTTCGGGGTCTTTCTGGTTCTGCGCCAGATGCCCCGGCGGTTGGTCGTGCGCTGCGGGGTCCTGCTGGCGCTGGGCGGTCTGCAGGGATTGATCGGCTGGTGGATGGTGTCCAGCGGCCTGTCCGAACGGGTCGATGTCGCCCCCGAGCGGCTGGCGGTGCATCTGGGCCTGGCGCTGCTGATCTTCATGGGGCTGGTCTGGACCGGGCTGGAGGCCTGGAACGGCGAGGCCCACGCGCGGTCGCCGGTCGGCTGGAGCCGCGGCGCGGCGGTCCTGCTCGGCGCGGTCTTTGTGCAATGCCTGCTGGGCGGGCTGGTCGCGGGGGCCAAGGCGGGCTTCGTCTATACCGACTGGCCGCTGATGAACGGCGATTTCCTGCCGCCCGTGGAATGGAGCCGGGGCGCGCTGGCCTTCCTGCACGATCCCGCCCTGGTCCAGTTCAATCACCGCATCTGGGCCCATGGCCTGCTGATCGGCGGCACCGCCTATGCGGTGCAGGCCTGGCGCTGGCGGCTGGCCGAGGGATTGGGCGCGGCCGCTTTCGTGGTGGCGGCGGCCCTGTGGCTGCAGGCCCTGCTGGGCATAGCGACCCTGATGAACGCCACCCCCCTGTGGCTGGGCGCCCTGCATCAGGCCGGGGCCGTGGGGGTGCTGACGGCGGCGACCGTGAACCTGTGGCTGGTGCGGCGCTCCCAGGCGCGGCTGTTTACGTCCGGACCGAGGTCCAGGGGCCTCTGATCGCGAAGGTGATTCCAGGGTACATGATGTTGACGAACATCACCGAACCGTCGGGCGAGAAACAGGCTCCCGCGAATTCGGCGTTGCCGGTGAAGACGTTGCGGCCGATCGTATAGACCTTGCCGTCGGGAGTGACGCCCTTCAGGTGGTTGCGCAACTCGCTGGAATAGTTGTCCTCGCACACAATCAGATGGCCCCATGGGGCGACGACGATGTTGTCGCCCATGTTCATGGTCCGGATGTCCGCGCTCTCGAAGAACAGCTCGATCCGGCCGGGCAGAAGACTCTCGCCGCGGCGGCCCTCGATACGCGACGGGACATAGCGCAGGATTTGACCGCGCTTGAGCGGGCCGCCCGAAGTCGCGGTCATGAACAGCTCGCCGTCGCCCCAGAATATGCCCTCGCCCCGCGCGACCAGAGCCGCGCCTCCGGCATGGCCGCGCTGACGCAGATCGCCGTTGGGGGATTCGACATCCTCCATGTCGATCCAGACGACGTCGCGGGTCTCGCCGACGTCCCATTCCCGGGCGTCGTGATTGGTCGTGTCGGCGCCCGGGTGGCCCTTGAACGCCATGGCCTGCAGTCGACCGCCGTCGGCCAGTTCGCCGGGCGTGGTCGGGATGAAGCGGTAGAACAGGCCGTCGACCCTGTCCTCGGTCAGATAGACGATGCCCGTGCGCGGATCGACGCAGATCGCCTCATGCTCGAACCGGCCCATGGCTTTCAGGGGAACCGGGACGACCAGCCCGGTAGCGTCGGCCGGCACTTCGAAGACGTAGCCGTGCGCCTTGGTCACATCCGAGTCGGCGGCCGTCTGCTCGGATTCCTCGCAGGTCAGCCAGCTGCCCCAGGGCGTGTGGCCGCCGGAGCAGTTGGTGCTGGTGCCGGCCAGCGACAGGTACTGGCGCACGGTGCGGCGGGTCTCCATGTCGTAGATCAGGGTCGTCGTGCCGCCCGGCAACGGACGACCGTCCTTGTAGGTGTCATAGCCCTTGGCCGGGTCCAGCAGACCGATCCGCTCCTGGTGGAAGCCACCGGGACCGAGATTCTTGTGCAGGGCGCTGGAGCCCTTCAGTTCATGATTGCGCACCAGGGCGACCCGCGGCCCGTCGAGCGGGAAACAGCCCATGCCGTCCGGCTGGCCCGGCACGAACAGGCCGTCGTCCATGGTGTCGCCGCTCTGGGAGATGACCTGGTAGGAGAAGCCCTCGGGCAGGTCGAGCAGTCGATTCGGGTCGCGCACCAGGGGGCCGTAGCCCTGGACCTGGTTTGCGTAGGTCTCCTCGTCCGCCGACGCGGTCTGGGCCTGGGCGTGACGGGCCAGGCCGGTGAAGGCGAAGGCGGCGGCCGAACCGGCGATCAGTTGACGACGATGGGGGCGCATGGGGACTCCGGAATGGCTGTGGCGCTTATGACCGGAGAGGGCGCGGTGGTCATCATCGTTCTGTGACGACCGGGCGGCCAAGCCTCAATCCTTCAGCGCCCGCCCGGCCACGACGGCCTTGGCGCCGAATTTGGCCCGCAGGGCGTCGATCGCCGTCTCGGTCTTCAGCGCGCGGGTCTCGGCGGTTTCGAACAGGGCGGGGGCATCGACGGCCTCGACCACATCGCCCATGCCGATGCCGATCAGGCGGTAGGGCCGTCCCAGTTCCGGCGCCATCAGTTCGCGGCCCGCGGCGAACAGGGCGCGGGCGGTCTGGACCGGCTCGGGCAGAGACATCCGCCGGGTGACGATCTTGAAATCCGTGCGGCGCAGTTTCAGCACCAGCACCCGGCTGGCCACGCCGTCGCGCCGCGCCTTGGAGGCCAGCTTCTCGCACAAGGGCCACAACTCGGCCTCCAGGTCCTCGGCCGAGGTCAGGTCCTCGTTGAAGGTGGTCTCGGCGCTCATTCCCTTGCGGTCGTGTTCGGGATTGACCCGCCGGGCGTCCCGGCCGTGGGCCAGGTCGTGCAGCCGCAGGCCTGTCTCGCCATAGCGTCTGACCAAATCGCGAAGGTCCGCGGCGGCCAGGTCGCCGACGGTGGCGAAGCCGTCGCTTTGCAGCGTCTTGCGGAACACCGGGCCGACGCCGGGCAGGATGCCGACGGGCCGGGGCGCCAGAACCGACGCCGCCTCCGAGCCGAGCACCGAAAACCCGCGCGGCTTGTCCAGTTCCGAGGCCACCTTGGCCAGGAAGCGGTTGGGGGCCAGGCCGATCGAGACGGTCAGGCCGGTCTCGGCCTCGATCTGCTTCTGCAGCCGGATCAGCTGAAACGCCGCCGATCCGCCGTTCAGCCGCTCGGTCCCTGCCAGGTCGATCCAGGCCTCGTCCAGCGACAGGGTCTGGACCAGCGGCGTCAGCCTGCCGACCGCCCCGAAGATGGCCTCGCTGGCGGCGATGTATTTGCGGAAATCCGGCTTGATGACCACGGCTTCGGGGCAGGCCTTCAGCGCCTTGAACATCGGCATGGCCGAGTGGACGCCGTACTGACGGGCGACATAGCAGCAGGTCGAGACCACGCCCCGCTTACCGCCGCCGACGATCACCGGCCGGTCGCGCAGCTCGGGCCGGTCGCGCTTCTCGACCGAGGCGTAGAAGGCGTCGCAGTCCAGATGGGCGAGGCTCAGCCGGTCCAGTTCGTCGTGGAAGACGAGCCGGCGCGATTCGCACGCCGGGCACCACTCGACCTTGCGGTCTCCGGTCCACAGACAGTCACGGCAAATGGCTCTCAACTACTCACCCGTCATCCTCGGGCTTGTCCCGAGGACCCATCGCTGGCGAGCGCGCGAACACCGGATCATTGCAGCGCCATTGTGCCTCAGCGCCGCCTGTTCCGCGACGGAGAAATGGGTCCTCGGGACGAGCCCGAGGATGACGAGCAGAAAGAGGCTTCACCCCAACTTAAGACCCGGCGGGCCACAGTGCACGAAGAAGGCGCAAAGCCTCCGTGCAGCCGCACCCAGAGGCAACCAGGCCAAGGTGATGATGTCCAAGAAAGTCCTCATCGTCGAGGATAACGAGCTGAACATGAAGCTCTTTCATGATCTGCTCGATTCCCAGGGTTACGAGACGCTGCAGACCCGCGAGGGCCTGCAGGCGCTGGCCCTGGCGCGGCTGCACAAGCCGGACCTGATCCTGATGGACATCCAGCTGCCCGAGATCAGCGGGCTGGAGGTCACCAAATGGCTGAAGGATGACGAGGAACTGAGCCACATTCCGGTCGTCGCGGTCACCGCCTTCGCCATGAAGGGCGACGAGGAGCGAATTCGCAGCGGCGGCTGCGAGGCCTACATCTCCAAGCCCATCTCGGTGATGCATTTCCTTGACGTGGTTCGAAAGCATCTGGGGTAGGGGCGGATGACGGCGCGTATCCTTGTCGTTGACGATGTCGAGCCCAACGTCCGCCTGCTCGAGGCCAAGCTGACGCTCGAATACTATCAGGTGCTGACCGCCTGCGACGGCGCGACGGCGCTGCAGATCGCTTCGGACGAACGCCCCGACATCATCCTGCTGGACGTGATGATGCCCGGCATGGACGGGTTCGAAACCTGCCGGCGCCTGAAGGCCGACCCCGTCACCCGCCACATCCCCGTCGTTCTGGTGACCGCGCTGGACGGCCGGGAGGACAAGATCAAGGGGCTGGACGCCGGGGCCGACGACTTCGTCACCAAGCCGATCGACGATGTTATCCTGTTTGCCCGGGTGCGATCGCTGTTGCGGCTCAAGTCGGTGATGGACGAACTGCGCGAGCGCGAGGAGAGCGGCCGCCGGCTGGGTGTCGACACCGACGGCGCGGGCCGGTTGCGCGGCTCGGGCGGGCGCATCCTGATCGTCGACGACAATGCGCGCCAGGCCGAAAAGATGGTCGAACACCTGGCCGCCGAGCACCGGCCGACGGTCGAGAGCGACCCGGCCGCGGCCCTGATCGCGGCGCGCGGACCGGTCGATCTGATGATCGTCAATGTCTCGAGCGCCGAGTTCGACGGCCTGCGCTTCGTCGCCCAGGTGCGCTCGACCGAGGCCTCGCGGCGAATGCCCGTCCTGGCGGTGGTCGATCCCGCCGACCGGCCGCGCCTGCTCAAGGCGCTGGAGCTGGGCGTCAACGACATCCTGCCGCGTCCGGTCGATCCGGAGGAGCTGGAGGCGCGCACCCGCACCCAGATCAAGCGCAAACGCTATGCCGACTTCCTCAAGCAGAAGCTCGACTACAGCCTGGAAATGGCCGTCACCGACGCCCTGACCGGCCTGCACAACCGCCGCTACATGGCCGGGCAGCTGCAGGCGCTGATGACCCGGGCGGGGCAGGGCGGCGAACCGGTGGCCGTGCTGGTCATGGACATCGACCATTTCAAACTGGTCAACGACGGCTTCGGTCACGACGCGGGGGACGAGGTGCTGCGCGAGTTCGCGGTGCGTCTGGCCACCAATGTCCGCGCCATCGACCTGCCGTGCCGCCTCGGCGGCGAGGAGTTCGTGGTGGTCATGCCGGGCGCCAGCCTGGAGGACGCCGCGCGCGTGGCCGACCGGATTCGCCGCGACGTCGGCGACCAGCCCTTCCCGATCATGGGCGGGGCCGAGAGCCTGACCATCACCGTCTCGGTGGGGGTGGCCGCCAGCGCCGGAGACTCCGACACGCCTGACGCCTTGCTCAAGCGGGCCGACGAAGGCGTCTATGAGGCCAAGTCGCGCGGTCGGAACCAGGTCATCGCGCGGGCGGCGTAGAGGCCGTTACCGGCTCATCCAGGGCTTGGACTTGCCGGTTGTGATCCGCGCGGCCTGTTCGCGCTGGAAGCGGCCGCCGCGGGGCGGCTTCTCCCGCGCCTCGATCGCCGCCTGTTTCAGCCGCAGCGCCCGCTGAACGGGGCTTTCGGCCGGGGCCTCGGCAGAGGTGGGTCCTTGCGGGTCTTTGGTTGGGTCGCTCATTTCGGCTGTCTAGCACGCGGCACAACGGAAAACGGGGCCGCCCGATGGCGACCCCGTTCTTCGTAGCGATCAGCGATCCAGATCAGGTCGGATCGTTGGTCTGGGTCTGCCGCGGGCTGCGCGGGCTGTTGCCGAGGTTTTCCTGGTTGTCGTCCGGGCCGTTGTCGGTGCTCGGGCTGTTCGGGGCGTTGGCAGCGCCCGAGGAGCCGTTGCCGGCGTTGTTGTTGCCCGAGCCGTTGTTGCGGGCCGCCGAGTTGGCGGCGCCCGCAGCCGAACCGCCTACGGCGGCCTGGGCCTCGCGCAGGCTGCGCAGGTTCAGTTCGGCCGTGGTCATGCCCGAAGCGGCGGCCTCGCGCCCGCGGCGGCCCTGGGCGTTGACGTCGGCCCCGCCGGACGCCGCGGCCGAGGCCCGGCGACGCGAGGCGGAGATCTCGGCTTCGGCGTTTGCGGAGGCCTCGGCGCCGGTGCGTCCCGCGGCGGCCGAGGCCGAGCCACCGGCGCTGACGGCGGCGTTGGGATCGACGCGCGGCGCCGCAACCGGCGGCGTCGAGATCGACGGGACGGTGACGGCCGGCGTGCGGATCGACGGCACGTTCACCGGCGGCGTGGTCACGCGGGGAACGGTCACGGGCGGAGTCGTGACGGTCGGCACCCTGGGGATCACCTGGGCGGAGGCGACGCCCGCGAGCGCAAGGGCGCCGAGAGCGATGGAGGCGAAGAGAACGGGTTTCATGTTGTTATTCCTTAGGGTTTTCCCCCGAGGCAACCTTAAACACGTCCGGCGGCCCGAGGTTCCCGGTCTAGAACACCCGCCCGACGATGAAACCCGCGCCGAAATCGGGCGTACTGTCCGTCAGGCCCACGGTCCCATAACCGGTGAGGGCCCAGCCGCTTTCGGAATCGAGCCGGAAATACGGGTTCACGATCATCTGATCGTCGAAACCGTCCAGATAGGCCGAGCGGAAGGTGGCCTGGACACCGAAATTGGTCCGCGGCGTGGCGGCGTAGTTGACCCCGACCATGGCGGTCGGACCGTCTTCCAGCTCGAAGGCGACAGGATCGCCGAGCCACTGATAGCCGATGCTCCCCAGCAGGGAGACCTTGTCGCTGAGCGGCTGGCGCACGCCGAGCTGGATATTGTAGTCGGCCTCGCCCGTGCCGAGATCGTCGTCGGCGGTCGGAATCTTGACCCCGCCGCCGAGTTCCCACTGCGTCTGGCCCGGCACCGGCTCGACGAGCTGATAGGTGGCGTTCAGGGTGACGTCGCCGAGACCCGAGCGCGAGGTCACCGGACCGCCGCTTGGAATGACGACGCCGCCGACCACCGAGCCGCCCGGTCCCTTGACGCGCAGATAGGGGATGGCCGCGTCGAACCGCCAGCGCGAGGTCGTGGCCCGCAGACCGAGCGGGACGTAAAGGACCTCGGTGTCGTCGGTCGCGCCGTACGAGCCGGTGGAATAGTCGATGCCGACGGAGGGCTCCCAGACCACCTGGGCCGAGACGGCGGAAGGAAGGGCCAGGACGGCGCCGGTGGCGAGGATCAGGTGCAGGCGGGTCAAGGTGTTGTTCCCCATGAATGTTCGACCTTGACTGCAATGCCGATCGACCCTTTCGGTTGCCCCGGCGCGCGCTCCTGCGGGCGATCGCTTACGGGCGTGACCGAAAAGCAAAACGCCCGGCCTTTCGGCCGGGCGTTTCACCGATCGGTCTGCGGCGGAATCCTACTTGATCTTGCCTTCCTTGAACTCGACGTGTTTGCGCACGACCGGGTCGTATTTCTTGACGACCATCTTCTCGGTCATGGTGCGGGCGTTCTTCTTGGTGACGTAGAAGAAGCCGGTGTCGGCCGTGGAGTTCAGGCGGATCTTGATGGAAGCCGGTTTGGCCATCGGAATTACCTCTGCGACGGCGAAAGCCGCTAAAATAAGAGGCGCGGAACATACTCAGGCGCGGCCGGAAGTCAACGCCGCTTCGCAGGGCGCCATGAGGTGACCGGCCGAACGGTGGCGCAGGCGGGCGAACCGTCCTTGCCGCGCCCCGGCAGATGCACCTCCAGCACGGCGTCCGGGATCAGCAGGGCCTTCGGAATGTCATGGATGTCGATCTTGGCCCGGCGGCTCCAGCCATTGGCGTGATCGCCGGCCGAGGTCCCGATGCGGATGTAGACGAAACGACGCCGCGGCCCTTCACGGCGGACGAACGGTCCGGTCATGCGGCCGTCGGGGTGCAGGGTGATAGGGGCCTCGAAGGCGATCGGGCCGTCGCCCGCCGTTTGCGGCTCGAACGGCAGTTCGCCCTTCTGCAGGCTGTAGCGCACCCCCGGAACCGGGTCGTCGATGACGAGGCGCAGTGTCACGGTCTCGGCCATGGCGGGAGGTTAGGCGAGGCTGCCGCTTCGGGCTAGGCTGGGCGGATGAAACAGATCGCCCTGCTCGCCGCCGCCGCGCTCGCCCTGTCCGCCTGCGCCACCACGCCCCGGACGCCCGCGCCGCAGCAAGATGCCTTCATGGCCAGCCTTAACGCCCTGTGCAGGCAGAGCTTTCTGGGGCGGGTGGTGACCACCGACGCCGCCGACGCCGATTTCCGGGCGCAGCGCCTGATCATGCACGTCCGCGACTGTTCGGCCGATGAGGTCCGCATTCCCTTTCATGTCGGCGACGACACATCCCGCACTTGGGTGATCAGCCGCAATGAGCACGGCGGCCTGACGCTGAAGCATGACCACCGCGACCCGCAGGGCCAGCCCGACGGCCTGCACTGGTACGGCGGCGATACCGCTTCGGCGGGCACGGCCAACCGGCAGGAGTTCCCGGTCGACCAATTTTCCATCGATCTGTTCAATGCCGGAAACGCCCAGGTCTCCACCACCAATGTCTGGGCGGTCGAGGTGCATCCGGGGCGGATCTACGCCTATGAACTGCGCCGCGCGAACCGCCACCTGCGGGTCGAGTTCGACCTGACCCGGCCGCTGATCGCGGCGCGCGCGCCAGAATCATCCTGGAGCGAAATCTGAGCCGAGTTGGACTGCGTCCAAATCAACCGATTTCGCTCACGCCGAAGGCTTCGAACACGCCGCAGGCGATGCGATCGCCGGCTCGGCCGATGGGCTGGCTGACATGGTCGTCCGGGTTGGCGTGGACCACGAACGACAGGCCGTCGCCATCCAGCAGGTCCATGCCGCGCATGCCCAGGCCCGATCCGGCCAGATAGACCTCGGCCCGCGCCATTCCGTCGGCCGCGGCCCAGATGTTCTGCAGATCGCCGAGATCGGGGCCGCCCCCGGTGTTGAGCAGCCCGTGCGGCCGCGCCTCCGCGTGGTTCACGTGGCCCCCGGCCGAGGTGAAGCCGGGCGTGCCGCACTGACCGACCGAGTGCAGATGGACCCCGTGCCAGCCCTCGGGCCAGCCCCGGCCCTCGACCCGCAAAAGCAGGCCCAGAGGGCCGCGAAAGGCCGTGACGGTTCCCGCATCGGCTCCGTCGACGGTCTTCAGCGCCGCCGTGGCGAAGGGCGAAGGAGGTGTCGCCGGGGGCGGCGGCGTCCGGGCGAGGGCCGTCGTGCAGCCGATGGTCAGAGGGACGGCGAGGCAGGCGGCGAGGTGGAGCAGGCGCATGGTCTGAAATCC
This sequence comes from Brevundimonas vancanneytii, assembly GCA_943373195.1. Classification (GTDB taxonomy): domain Bacteria; phylum Pseudomonadota; class Alphaproteobacteria; order Caulobacterales; family Caulobacteraceae; genus Brevundimonas; species Brevundimonas vancanneytii_B. Next base: position 48,785 of record CALSBO010000004.1, on the reverse strand, counting down.
CTGTCTGGACGGAGAGAATCCGGGGCTTTTCTTTGCCACTGTCCTTCCCCAATGCTAGAAAACCCGTTCGCGGATCACGTTCCGATTCCGGCCATTTAAAGCCTGATTTCCTTGACTGACGACAGCTACGAAAACGCCCTTCCGCCGAGCTCCGGCGGAGGCGGCGACATCTCCACCATCACCATCGAAGACGAGCTTCGCAGGTCGTACCTCGACTACGCCATGAGCGTGATCGTGTCCCGCGCCCTGCCGGACGCGCGCGACGGGCTGAAACCCGTGCATCGCCGCATCCTGTACTCGATGCACGAGGCCAGGATGACGCCGGACCGGAGCTATTCGAAATGCGCCCGCGTCGTCGGCGATGTGCTGGGCCGGTTCCATCCGCACGGCGACCTTTCGGTCTATATGGCGCTGGTGCGCATGGCCCAGCCGTTCTCGATGGGGCTGATGCTGATCGACGGACAGGGCAATTTCGGCTCGGTCGACGGCGATACGCCCGCCTCGATGCGATACACCGAATGCCGCATGGCTCCGGCCGCGGCGGCCCTGCTGACCGATATCGACAAGGACACGGTCGATTTCCAGCCGAACTACGACGAGAAAGAGATCGAACCCGTCGTCCTGCCGGCGCGGATTCCGAACCTGCTGGTCAATGGCGCGGGCGGCATCGCCGTCGGCATGGCCACCAACATTCCGCCGCATAACCTGGGCGAGATCATCGACGCGGCGGTCGCCCTGCTGGACGATCCGGGCATCGGCGACGACGCCCTGCTGGACATCGTCCCGGGTCCCGACTTCCCGACCGGCGGCGAGATCATGGGCCGCACCGCCCCGCGGAACGCCCTGCGCGACGGTCGCGGCTCGGTCATGGTGCGCGGCCAGGCGACGATCGAGACGATCCGCAAGGACCGCGAGGCCATCGTGGTCACCCAGCTGCCCTATCAGGTCAACAAACAGACCCTGATCGAACGCATCGTCGAAATGGTCCGCGAGAAGCGGATCGAGGGCATTTCCGACGTCCGCGACGAATCCGACCGCGACGGCATGCGGATGGTCATCGAATTGAAGCGCGACGCCTCGGCCGACGTCGTGCTGAACCAGCTGTGGCGCTTCACCGCCATGCAGAGCTCGTTCGGCGTCAACATGCTGGCCCTGAACCACGGCCGCCCGGTCCAGATGGGCCTGCGCCAGTTGCTGGAGGCCTTCCTGGAGTTCCGGGAAGAGGTGGTCGTCCGCCGCATCAAATTCGAACTGGCCAAGGCCCGCGACCGCGGCCATGTGCTGGTCGGTCTGGCCGTGGCCGTGGCCAATATCGACGAGGTGATCCACATCATCCGCTCGTCGGCCGATCCGGCCGAGGCGCGCGAGCGGCTGCAGGCCCAGAGCTGGCCAGTCGGCGACATGATCGCCCTGATCGAGCTGATCGCCGACCCGCGCTCCATGCTGGTCGACGGCGACAAGCTGAACCTGACCGACGAACAGGCCCGCGCCATCCTGGGGCTGACCCTGAGCCGCCTGACCGGCCTGGGCCGCGACGACATCTTCGGTGAGGCGCGCGGTCTGGCCGACACCATCCAGGGCCATCTGACCCTGCTCAGCGACCGCGCCAACATCCTGGCCGTGATCCGCGAGGATCTGCTGGTCGTGCGGGAGGAGTTCGCCGTTCCGCGCCGGACGCTGATCGGCGAGGGCGATTTCGAACTCGAGGACGAGGACCTGATCCCGCGGGAGGACATGGTCGTCACCGTCACCCACGGCGGCTACGTCAAGCGGGTGGCGCTGAACGCCTATCGGACCCAGCATCGCGGCGGCAAGGGCCGGTCGGGCGTGGCGATGAAGGAGGACGACGCCGTCGTCGGCGTCTTCTCGGCCTCGACCCATACGCCGGTGCTGTTCTTCGCCACCAACGGCAAGGCCTACAAGCTCAAGACCTGGCGCCTGCCACTGGGCAATCCGCAGTCGCGCGGAAAGGCCTTCGTCAATCTGCTGCCGATCGAGCCGGGCGATTCGATCATGAACGTCCTGCCGCTTCCCGAGGACGAGGCGACCTGGGGCGACTACGACATCATGTTCGCCACCCAGTCGGGCGACGTGCGCCGCAACAAGCTGAGCGATTTCGCCACGGTGAACCGCGCCGGCAAGATCGCCATGAAGCTGGAGGACGGCGACCACATGGTCGGCGTCGCCCTGTGCACCGGCGAGGACGACGTTCTGCTGACCACCGCGCTGGGCCAGGCCATCCGCTTCAAGGCCGACGACGTGCGCGTGTTCAAGGGGCGCGACTCCACGGGGGTGCGGGGCGTGCGTCTCGCCGAGGGCGACGAGGTCATCTCCATGGCCGTGCTGGGCCGGGTCGACGCCACGCCGGAAGAGCGCGCGGCCTATGTCAAACACGCCAACGCCATGCGCCGCGCGGCCATCGGCGAGGGCGAGGATGAGCCGACGCCCGCGGACGCCGACGAGGAGGTCGCGGCCGATGCGGTCCTGTCGGTCGAACGCATCGCCGACCTGGGCGCGGCCGAGCAGTTCATCCTGACGGTCACCGACACCGGCTTCGGCAAGCGGTCCTCGGCCTATGAGTACCGCCGCACCGGACGGGGCGGGAAGGGACTGACGGCCCACGGCCTGGGCGGCCGCGCCGGCGACCGTCTGACCGCCTCCTTCCCGGTGGAGGAGGGCGACGAACTGCTGCTGGTCACCTCGGGCGGCCAGATGATCCGCACCCCGGTCGATCAGGTCCGCATCGTCGGCCGGTCCAGCCAGGGCGTGACCATCTTCCGCACCGCCGACGGCGAAAAGGTCGTCTCGGTCGAGCGCCTGCCCGACAGCGGCGGCGGCGACGAGGATGCGGCCGGGGGCGAAGACGGTGAGGGCGGCGAAGGCTGATCCGCAGGTTCTCTCATCCGCTCATCCCGGCGAAAGCCGGGACCCCATGCTTTCGCGAGGCAGACTGCATGAGATCACTATCAGTGGGACCCGGCGCCGCCGGAACACCCAAAGAACTGGTCCCGGCTTTCGCCGGGATGAGCGGAGTTCTTGATGTCCGCGTCGCTTGAACTGTGGGTGGACGGCCAACCCGCCACGCCGGCGGATCTGGCCTGTGTCGCCCTGGTCAACTACGGCGCTTACACCTCTTTCCGGGTCGAGCCGGGCGGCGTGCGGGGGCTGGACCTGCACCTGACGCGACTCGAGGCCGAGGCGATCGAACTGTTCGGCGAACCGGTCGGGGAGGATTGCCTGCGGGAGTTGATGCGCAAGGCCGTGGCCGGGCGTGAGGCCCTCTGGCTGCGCGTCAGCCTGTTCTCGCCGGAAATCAGTCCCCGCACGCCCGACTGGTGCGGCGCGCCCCGCGTTCTGATCGCGGCCTCTACGCCGCCGGCGCCCTTGGCCGATCGCCTGCGCCTTCAGGTGCAGACCTATGGCCGCGAGGCGGCGCATCTGAAGCATGTCGCCACCTTCGGCCTCATCCGCGCACGGCGCGCGGCGCGGACCGCCGGTTTCGACGACGCCCTGTTCATTGATGGCGAGGACCGGGTCTCGGAGGGCAGTCTGTGGAACATCGGCTTCGTCAGCGGAGACGCGGTGGTCTGGCCCCAGGCGCCGATGTTGGCGGGCGTGGCCCAGGCGCTGGTGCACCGGGGGCTCGAGACCGTCGGACTGACGGGCATGACGAAGAGCATCCATGTCTCCGATCTCGCTCGTTTCGACGCCGCCTTCATCTGCAACAGCGCCACGCCCGCCTGCGGCGTCGCGCGGATCGGCGAGCGCGAACTCGCTTCGCGGCCCGAACTGATCGCCCGGCTCCAGCTCGCCTGGGCGTCGAACCCGGTCCAGCCGATCTAGGCCGCCCGTCCGGCGCCTGCTAAACGACGGGAAAGGCGGGGAGGAAAGCAATGCGCATAGGCCTGTACCCGGGCACGTTCGACCCGGTCACCAACGGGCATATGGACATTATCGGCCGGGCCGTGAAGCTGGTCGATCGTCTGGTCATCGGCGTGGCCCGCAATGACGACAAGGGGCCGATGTTCTCGACCGACGAGCGCGTCGAGATGGTCCGCGCCGAGGTCGCCCACCTCGGCGACCGGGTCGAGGTCCGGTCCTTTTCGAGCCTGCTGATGCATTTCGCCGAGGAACTGAACGCCCACATCATCGTGCGCGGTCTGCGGGCGGTGGCGGACTTCGAATACGAGTTCCAGATGACGGCGATGAACCAGCGCCTCAATGCCGACATCGAGACGGTCTTCCTGATGGCGGACCCGCGGCATCAGGCCATCGCCTCGCGCCTGGTCAAGGAGATCGCCCGTCTGGACGGCGCGATCGATACGTTCGTCAGCCCCGCCGTCGCCGAACGGGTGCGGGCCAGGGTCAAGGGTTAGTGGGATCAAAGGATAGAATGCGCTTCAGGACCATAACCGCCGCCGCGTTTTTGTCGGCCCTTTTCGTGGCGAACGCGCCCGCCTCGGCCCAGACAGCCGCGCCGACCACGGAATGGCGCACCGTCGCGCCCGAGAACCTGCTGGTCATCGACACGGCCAAGGGCCGCATCCTGGTCGAGCTGGAGCCGCGCATGGCGCCGTTGTCGGTCGAACGGGTCCGCACCCTGGCCGACCGGGGCTTTTATGACGGGTTGAAATTCCATCGGGTGCTGGAGGGCTTCATGGCCCAGACCGGCGATCCGGAAGGCACGGGCGCCGGAGGCAGCAGCCTGCCGGACGTCTCCGGCGAGTTCCAGTTCCGACGCGGCCGGGACATGGGGTTCGTCAATCTGGTCACGGCCCCCATGGGCCAGTTGGGCGTCGCCGGGTCGATGCCGGTCTTTACCCAGCCGGACGCCCAGATGATGGTCACGGCCGACTTCAAGGCCGCGGGCCAGGCCCTGTTCTGTCCCGGTGTGGCGGGGATGGCGCGCACGGACGACCCCGACAGCGCCAACAGCCAGTTCTTCCTGATGACCGGCGCCAACGAAGCCTTGAACGGCCTTTACACTCCGTTCGGTCGGGTCGTGGCCGGGATGGATGTGGTTCGGGCGCTGAAGCCCGGGTCGGACGCCGCCAACGGCCGGGTCGAAGACCCGGACGCCATGACCCGCGCGCGCACCGCCGCCGCCCTGCCGGAGAGCGAACGGCCCGTGGTCCGGGTCATGCTGCCCTCCAGCCCGGCCTTCGCCGCCCTGGTCGCCCAGGCGCGGACCGAGCGCGGTTCGCGCTTCACCATTTGCGATGTCCAGCCGACCGTCCAGGTGACCGGGGGCTGACCCATGTCCGGGAGGATGCGATGAAGACCCTTGTCAGTCTGGCGGCCTTGCTGGCCCTGAGCGCCGCGCCGGCCCTGGCCCAGGACGTCGGCGGACCGCCGCCGCCGCCTCCGGCGCCCACCGCCGCCACCACCGTGGCCGCCCCCGAGTGGCGTGCCGTTCCGGCCGAGAACCTGCTGGTCATCGACACCACGCGGGGCCGCATCCTGGTCGAGCTGATGCCCGAGGTGGCGCCGCTGCACGTCGAGCGGATCAAGCTGCTGGCCCGGCGGGGCTTCTACGACAATGTGCCCTGGCACCGGGTCATCGACTGGTTCATGGCCCAGACCGGCGATCCGCTGGGCAATGGCGAAGGCCAGAGCCCCTATCCCGATCTGAAGGCCGAATTCACCTTCCGCCGCGAGTCCGGCATGCCGTTCGCAGCCGCCGCTGAACCCGCGGGCGCGCGCGTCGGCTTCCTGCATTCCCTGCCCATCCAGACCCAGCCCGACGCAGTTTTCGCGACCAGCGGCGACGGCAAGGTGCATGGCTGGGGCCTGTACTGCCCGGGCGTGGCGGGCATGGCGCGCGACGAGGGCAACGACACGGCCAACAGCCAGTTCTTCCTGATGCGTCAGGCCTATCCGGCGCTGGACAAGCGCTATTCCATCTGGGGCATGACCGTTTCGGGTCTCGATGTGGTCCGTTCACTGCAGGTCGGAGACGGAGACAACGGCATGATGGCGCAGACCCAGCCCGACCGGATGACCCGGGTCCGGGTGGCCGCCGACATCGCCGAGGGCGAACGGCCCGGGGTGCAGGTGCTGGCGACCGATTCCCCGCGCTTCCGGGCGATGGTGGATGAAACGCGGCAGTCGCGCGGCGCCGACTTCTCGGTCTGCGACGTGACCTTGCCGGTTCAGGTCGCCAACTAGAATTTGCGCCGGCGGCGGCGACCGCGGCCGGGGTGCCGATCCTCGCGCATGCGTTGGAGCAACAGGCCCTCGCGCAGGCCGCGGTCGGCGACCCGGACCCGTTCGGACGGCCAAGCCCGCTGAACCGCCTCCATGATGGCGGCGCCGGCCAGCACCAGATCGGCGCGGTCCGGTCCGATGCAGGGCTCGGCTGCGCGTCCGGCGGCGCCCAGCCGCTTCAGCGTTTCGGCGGCGGCCTCGCAGTCGCCGCGCGTCATCCACAGTCCGTCGATCAGATTCCGCTGATAGCGTCGCAGACCCAGATGGATGCCGGCCAGGCTGGTGATGGCACCCGAGGTCCCGACCAAATGGGCGCGCCCGCCCACGAATTTCTCGCGCAGGGCGGCGCCGACCGGGGCGTCGGCGATCGCGGCGCCCATGTCGACGACCATCGCCTCATACCAGTCGTCCAGACCCGTCGCGGGTTCGGGATGCCGTTCCGCCAGGGTGACGACGCCGACCGGCGCCGACATCCAGCCGTCCAGCTCAAAGCCGTCGCCACGCCGGGACAGCCAGTTCAGTTCGGTGGAACCGCCCCCGACATCGACGACCAGCACCGCCTCGGCCGAATGGTCGAACAGGTTCAGACAGCCCCGGACGGCCAGCCGGGCCTCCTCGACCGGGTCGATGATCCGCAGCTTCAGGCCCGTGCCGAGCCGCACGCGTTCAATAAAGGCCGGACCGTTCTCGGCCTGGCGGCAGGCCTGGGTGGCGACGGCCATCAGGCGCGAGGACTCGATACCCCTTTTGGCCACGCGTTCGCCGCACAGCACCAGCGCCTCATAGGCCCGCTCCATGGCCGCGTCATCGAGCCGCCCGGTCCGCGACAGGCCTTCGCCCAGACGGACGATGCGGCTGAAGGAATCGACCACGCGAAAGCCGTCGCGCGCCGGCCTGGCGATCAGCAGACGGCAGTTGTTGGTCCCCAGATCGAGCGCGCCATAGAGCGGCGCGTCGCGACCAGACGCCCCTGGTTCGCCGGCGGCGCCGTTCGCGGCGCCCTTTCCGTTGGACCGATGGGGCTGGGACCGGTCGCCGCGCCTTGGCGCGCCGTCGGTCTCCGGCATGGGCCGAACTTTCCTGGTGGGCGGTCCGAAGCGGCGCCCGTCCCGGACACTCTAGAACTGCGCGATCGTCCGCGCCAAGCGCATCTGTCGCGAAAATGAACCGCAAGGCGGGGATTGGGCTCAGGTCCGGTCGGGCACAGTGCCGCCATGACCCAGGAAACTGTCGCGAAATTCGGCCTCGGCCAGATCGTCCGCCACCGCGACGCCGCCTTTCGCGGCGTGGTGATCGACATCGACGCCTGCTACGCCGGTCTGCCGGGCGAGACGGGCGCGGTCACGCCGGACCAACCCTTCTATCAGGTCCTCGCCATCGGTCCGGACGGCGGCTTCATCGCCTATGCCGCCGAAACCGCGCTGGAGCAGGATCCGGAGCTTTCCGCCCTGACGCGGGAGGCCGAGGGCCGCTGGTTCACCGTCGACGCCCAAGGCCGTCACGCGCCCAAGGCCAGCGCCATTCACTGACCGGCGCTGGCGCGGCCGGGCCGTCGCGCCTAGATTGCCGGCAAGGGTCGGTCAGAGCCCGCCGTCGCAGGAGACGTCCATGTCAGACTTCGAGCATGTGTTCGACGCGCCGCCGGAAGGCGCCGCCGCCGACTGGACCATTCCGCAGGACTGGGCGTCCTACACCGAGGTCGAGCACAGCACCTGGGACACTCTCTACGCCCGGCAGATGAAGATTCTGCCCGGCCGCGCCGCCGACGTCTTCATGAAGGGGCTGACGGCGCTGGACCTGAACACGGGCGGGATTCCGGATTTCGCGGTCATGAACCCCAAGCTCCAGGCCCTGACCGGCTGGACCGTGGTCTGTGTCCCCGGACTGGTGCCGGACGAGGTCTTCTTCGACCATCTGGCCAACCGCCGCTTCCCCTCGGGCCAGTTCATCCGCAAGCCGGACCAACTGGACTATCTGCAGGAGCCGGACATTTTCCACGACGTCTTCGGCCATGTGCCGATGCTCAGCGATCCCGACTTCGCCGACTATATGGAGGCCTATGGCAAGGGGGGGCAACGCGCGGCGGGCCTCGGCATGCTCCAGAACCTGGCCCGCCTGTACTGGTACACCGTCGAGTTCGGCCTGATGCAGGACGCGGGCGGCTTGCGCATTTACGGCGCGGGCATCGTCTCCTCGGCGACCGAGAGCGTCTTCTCGCTGGAGGATCCGTCCCCCAACCGCCTCGGCTTCGACCTCGAGCGGGTGATGAAGACGCTCTACAGGATCGACGACTTCCAACAGGTCTATTTCGTCATCGACACCATCGAACAGCTGAAGCGCGACACCCTGCAGGATTTCGGCCCCATCTATGACCGGCTGAAGGGCGCCGACGAGATCGTCATCGACGCCATCCTGCCGGGCGACCGGGTCTTCACCCGCGGCACCCAGGCCTATGCGGCCCGGGGCGGGCGCTTCGCCGCCTGAGGGCGGACGCCCAGCAGCAGACCCAGCCAACCCAGCCGCCGCGCGACCTCATAGGCCAGGAAGCAGGCGGCGAAGGTCACGGCGATCAGCACACCGGCCTCGGCCGCCAGCGGCAGGCGCAACCGCGCCAGATGGTGGCCGACGACCACGATCACGGTCTGGTGCACGATGTAGAACGGGAACACCCCGACCGTCAGATAGCGCAGTACCGGCCCGCCCCGGTTCAGATGTTTCCCGCCGAAGCCGAGAACGGCGGCGATGAAGGCCCACTGGTCGGCGGCGTACACTGCCCGCATGACCGCGCGCAGGGCTTCCGGCGGAATGGCCTCCTCGGCCCGGTATTCCCAAGCATAGCCGGCCCAGGCCGCCCAGGCGGTCAGGGCCAGGATCAGGGCCGGCCAGCGCAGGCGGATGAAGCCCTCTCGCAAGGCCTCGGACCGGGCGGTCAGGAAGCCGAACAGGAAGGCGCTGAACGACAGGGCGTGATTGTACCAGTCGTTGATCAGGTCGTGAGTGATCTCGAACCGGTAGGCCAGTCCCCAGCGGATCGCCGTCAGGAAGACGATCGGCCAGACCAGCAGACCCCAGCCTTTCAGCCCGCGCTCCAGCAGTCCGCCGAGGCCGCGCAGGCGGCCGAAGCTCAGCGTCAGCAATCCGGCCAGGATCAGGCTGTAGACCAGTAGATAGGCCACGAACCACATGTGGTTCCAGGTCGGGGTGACCAGACAGCCGTCGCTGTCGCACCAGTTGCCCGAGGCGGTGGCGTAGCGAACCCAGAAGTCGGCGGTGAAGGCGTTGTGATAGGGATCGGCCTGGGGCGCCAGTCGGCCCACAGCCTCGACGATCTCGTAATAGCTCTGCGGCGGCACGACCACGAACATGGCGAACAGCAGGGGCGGCAGCAGGCGAAGGGTGCGCGAGCCCGCCAGCCGTCCGGCCCCGATCCGCCCGTCCCGCGCCAGACCGTCGGCCAGGAAACGGGTCGCGGCGCCCGATACCAGAAAAAGCAGGGTCAGCCGCCAGGGATTGGTCAGCAGCATGACCGGCTCCAGCCCCGGAACCTCATGGCTGGACTTCACGTGCCAGTCCCACGGCACATAGAACATGCCGACGTGGTAAAGAATCAGCAGCAGGAAGGCCCCGACCCGGATCCAGTCGAGGTCGTGGCGGCGGTCCGGCGAAGGGGCGACGGGGACGGATGACACGGCGGGAAACTCCATGAGCGAGCGCGGCGTTTCCGGATCGTCGGCGCCCGGCCCGGTCCTGCAAGATCGCGGGGGCGGGCGGCCTCCCGCGCGGGATGGTCTCGACCGGTCAGGGACGGGCGGCGCGGATCGCGGGACGGGCGGCCTGCTGGAGGGCGCGCTGGAGCGGCTGCGCGGGACCCGGCCGCGCGACCTGATGATCGGCGCCCTGGCCATCGCCGTCGGTGCGGCGGCGGTCACCGTGGTCAATTCCCTCACCGTCCAGGTCGACAACCCTGAGATCGACGTCTGGGAGCCCTGGGTCTGGGAGGGCACCAGCGCCCTGGTCGTGATGCTGCTGGCTTGGCTGCCCTGGCTCAGCTCCGCCGCGGCGCCGCCGGACATGGTGCGCGAGGGCTGGCGCGCCCGGACCCTGTTCGCGGGCGTTCATCTGGCCTTCGCCGCGATCTGGAGTGCGCTGCACGTGGTCGGGATGATGAGCCTGCGGGTGGCCGTCTATGCCTCGATCGGCGCGGGTCCCTATGAGCCCGGTCCCGCGGGCGAGGTCTATCTGTATGAGTTTCGCAAGGACCTGATCAGCTACACCGCCTTTGTCCTGCTGTTCTGGGTGATCCGCCGCCTGCGCCGGACGGCCGAGACGCCGCTGCGGCCCGTCAGTTTCGACATTCGCGACGGCGCCCGCATCATCCGCGCGCCGGTGGGGGAGATTCTCGCCGTGTCCTCGGCCGGGAACTACGTCGAGTTCTCGCTGGCCGACGGGCGGCGGCCGCTGATGCGCGCCACCCTGGCCGCCATCGAGGTGGAGCTGGAGGCATACGGCTTCGTGCGGGCGCACCGGTCCTGGCTGGTCAACACAGCGCGGGTCACGGGTCTGTCTCCCGACGGCTCGGGCGACTGGACCGTTGAACTCGGGACTGTCGAGGTCCCGTTGTCGCGCCGCTATCCGAAGGCGCTGGACCGGCTGAAGGCGCCGGACTGATCAGTCCGCGTGGCCGATCAGGCTGTTGCGGCCCGTATCGCGCATCCGGATATAGGTCAGCAGCGACACGCCGATCAGGCCGGTGACGTACCAGAAATAGGTGCTCTCCCTGCCGGCGTCCTTGAACCACAGGGCCGCGTATTCCGCCGTGCCGCCGAACAGGGCGTTGGCGATGGCATAGGGCAGGGCGACGCCGAGCGCCCGGATATGGGCCGGGAACAGCTCGGCCTTCACCACGGCGTTGATCGAGGTGTAGCCGCTGACGATGATCAGGGCCGTCATGGCCAGCAGGAAGGCCATGAACGGGCTGTCGACGCCGGACAGGGCCGTCATGATCGGCACGGTGAACAGCACCCCCAGAACCCCGAAGGCGATCATCACCGGCCGCCGTCCGATCCGGTCCGACAGGGCGCCCACCGCGGGCTGAAGCAGCATGAAGACGAACAGGGCCGCGGCGCTGACCTCCGTCGCCGTGGCCTTGGAGAAGCCGGTCGTGTTGACGAGGAATTTCTGGAGGTAGGTCGTGTAGGTATAGAAGGCGAGGGTCCCGCCGGCGGTGAGGCCGATCACCATCAACGCCTCCTTCGGATGCTTCAGGATCAGCAGCAGGGCGCTGGATTTCGGCGCCTCGCTCGCATCCGTGGCGATGAAGGCCGAGGTCTCGTCCAGCCGGCGCCGCAGCCAGAACACCACCACCGCCAGGGCCGCCCCGACGAAGAACGGAATGCGCCAGCCCCAGGCCGCCAGATCGGCCTCGGCCATGGTCTTCTGCAGCACGATCAGCAGCAGCAGGGCCAGCAGCTGGCCCGAGATCAGGGTGACGTACTGGAAGCTGGACCAGAAGCCGCGGTGCTTCGCCGTCGCCATTTCCGACAGATAGGTGGCCGACGAGCCGTATTCCCCGCCGACGCTGAGCCCCTGCAGCATGCGGGCGAACAGCAGCAGGGCCGGCGCCGCCAGGCCGATGGCGGCATAGCCGGGCGTGCAGGCGATGATCAGACTGCCGGTGCACATCAAAGTCACCGACAGGGTCAGGCCCGCCTTGCGCCCGCGCCGGTCCGAATAGACCCCCATGACCCAGGCCCCGACCGGCCGCATCAGGAAACCGACGGCGAACACCGCCGCCGCGCTCAGCAGCTGGGCGGTATCGTCACCCTTGGGGAAGAAGACCGGGGCGAAATACAGCGAGAAGGCGGTGTAGGCGAACCAGTCGAACCATTCGACCAGATTGCCGGCCGAACCGCCGATGATGTTGCGCAGGCGCCGGGCGGGGGTCATGGCGTCGCCGGATGGGGCGGCGCTCATCAGCGGGGCCTCAGATGGGGCCAGGCGGTCCAGGTCCCGATCGCATAGGCGAGGCCATAGGCCAGCACAATCAACGAACTCCACAGCACGAAGGGATCGACCCCGGCTCCGTTGACTGCCAGCGCCGGGATCAGGGCCAGGCCGCGCAGCAGATAGATGGCGCTGATCGTCACCAGGCCCGTGCGCAGCAGCGGCAGGCGCGGCAGCAGACCCGCGCCGGAGAAGGCGTAGGCGGCCCAGACGGCGAGAATGGCGGCGATCCCGGCGGTCAGCAGCGCCGGTGTCATCGAGCCCTGTTCCGCCATCGTCGCCATCTGCTCGCCGGCGCCGAAGAAGCGGTACCAGGCGGGTCCGCCGATGATGCAGCCGATGTGCAGCAGGGAGGCGGCGACGCTGAGCCAGCCGCCGAGGATCAGGGCGAGGTTGCGCTTCGGTGTCATGCTGTCACTCCGGTTTTCCGCCGCACACGCAGCGCCACGGCCAAGGTCCAGACGGCCAGGGCGATCTCGAGCACCCGCTGGGCCACGCCGAGCCATTCGAAGCCCGGGTGGGTCAGGCCGATGGCCAGCGCCGCCGGGACCGCGCACATCAGGCTCAACGGAAACAGCCCCCGGCCGTCCGGCCAGCGCCGCGCCGCGATCCCGACCAGAAACACCCCGGCGATGCCCGCCAGATAGCCGATCCCGCCGAACACCTCATGCAGCAGGCCGGACAGGCTGGGGTCCACCGTCGAACATCCGGTGTCGCAGCGGAACACTCCGCCCAGCAGCAGACCGAGGCCGTTCAGGGCGCTGAACCCGAAGCCCAGGATCGACAGCACGCTTTTCGGAAACAGGCCCGCGCACAGCAGCCAGAAGACGACGAGCAGTCCGCCGGAGACAATGAAGGCCAGGCCGACCACATCGCTGGTCGGGGCCCCGGTCGCGCCGAGTTCGCTGATATACTGCGTGAGATGGTCATAGCCGGACCAGGCCAGGCCGCCCCAGACCGTGGCGGCGGCCAGCACCAGCAGGCTGAGGACGCCGCATCCGAAGGCGATATGTCTGACCAAGAGCGGCTCCCCCGAACGCTGACGCGCCGACGCTAACCGGGTTCGTCCGCAGCGCCAACCAGCCGCTTGCCCATCCGGACCAGCGGCACGGCCGCGCCGCCGCGATCGTCCTCGAACCGCTCGATCTCGGCATAGCCGGCGGCGAGGTACAGCGGCTCCCCGCCCATGGTGGCGACCAGTTCGGCGCGGTCGTAGCCGGCGGCCCGCGCGGCGGTCTCGCACAGGTCCAGAATCAGCCGCCCGACGCCGCGTCGTACGAACTCCGGGGCCGTGTACATAGCGCGGATGCGCGCTGCGTCGACACCGGGCGTAAGCGGCGCCGGAATCCGCCCCGGCGTGTGGTCGCCGCCGTATTCGGTGATCCGCCCGCTCCAGCCGCCGCAACCGGCGAGCACTCCGTCCGCCTCGACGATGAAATAGGTGCGGTCGGCGATGATCTGGCTGTCCAGCCCCATCAGATTGCGGCTGGCGATGATCTGCTCCGGGGTCAGGAAGGCGGCGAGCGGGCCGGTGATCGACCGGTCCATCAGGGCGACCAGCGCCGGAATGTCGGCCTCGGCCGCGATGCGATGGGTGAAGCCGGTCACCCGTCGCGCTCGCGGCACATATAGACCAGTTCGATTCCCTCGTCCGAGAACCGCCGGTCGAACTCCTCGAATCCGAGAACCCAGTACAGGGCGATATGGCGCTCGCTCAGGGCGCCGGTGAAAAGCTCGAAACGCCGCACCGACGGCGGCGCATGGTCCTGCACCGCCTTGACCAGCCGGACGCCGAACCCCGTACCCTCCCGGTCCGGAGCGACCACCAACCGCCCCATATGGCCCACGGATCCTTCGACGCGGCAACGTGCGGATCCCACGATACGATGTCCGTCGACCGCCGCCAGAACGATCTCCGACCGGATGGCTTCGGCGACTTCCTCCAGGGTTTCCAGAAGCGGCGGCAGGAAAGGATCGCGATACAACTGGGCCGTGGTCACATAGGCGGCCCGCTGTAGCGTCAGGAGCTCCCCGGCGTCTGCCTCCACGGCCCTGCGGAGGATTACGGGCATGGGGTCCTAGTTCCTCTGGAACGGATAGAAGCGCGTGCCGAGTTCGAGGATGGAGGTCAGTTCGTCCAGCGCGACCCGGCTCTCGTCCAGCAGGGCCGGATCGGCCAGTTCGGCGGGGATCAGGCGGTCGCGATAGCGCGCCGCGCCCCAGGCCGAGAGGCGGTCGTGCAGGGCGTCGGTCAGCCGCATGGCCGGGTTGGTCGCCGCCTGCTCCGCCTCGGTCAGGACCACGCGCAGGCGCAAACAGGCGGGCCCCCCGCCGTTGCGCATCGACTGGCGCACATCGACATATTCGACCCGGCCGATGGGACCGTTGGAGGCCGCGAGCCGCTCGGCGACGGCGTGGCTGCGGGCGTTGTCGCGCGTCTCGGTCGGACAGATCAGGGTCAGGCGGTTCTCGCCGGGCAGGGACACGAGCATGGAGTTGAACAGATAGCTGGAGATGGCGTCGGCCAACGGCAGGTCGGCGGCGGAGACCTCCACGAAGACCGGCTCGAACAGGCCTTGGGCGGCGGCGCGGATGGCGGCCTTGGTTCCCGCTGTGTCCTCGAAAGCCAGCTCGTGGAAGAACAGGGTCTGCAGCGCTCCGACACAGACCACGTCATTGTGGAAGGTCCCGCCGGCGATGGCGGCCCTCGACTGCCGGGCCAGCACCGCGCCGCTCGCCCCATGCCGTCGGGCGACGGCCTCGGAGGCCTCGCGGGTCTGGCGGGCGGGGAAGGCGTCGGCCCAGGGCTCATAGGCCTCGCGGCCCCAGACCAGCAGATTGACGCCCGGCGCGCCGTGATCGGCGCACAGGCGGACGTGATTGGCCGCGCCCTCGTCGGCGAGGTGGGCGACGGAGGGCAGGGCGTCATGGACCGCGAACCGCGCCGGGTCGGGGAACAGGGCGTCCAGCGCCCGTTTCGTCTGCTGGTGCTCGAGCGAGCGGTGCAGGTTGGTGATCAGGTTGGCGGGGGTGAAGTGGACCCGGCCGTCGGCGCTATCGGCGCTCGGCGTCACCGTCGCGGCGTTGGCGGCCCACATCGGCGAGGCCGAACAGGCGGCGGCGGCGAACGACGGCGCCTCCTTCCACGCCTGTTCCAGCACGCGGGCGTCCGAGCCGGTGAAGCCGAGGCGGCGCAGGAAGGGAATGTTGGGCCGCTCATGCGGCGGCAGGACGTATTGCGGCAGGCCCAGGTCGGCCAGCCGCTTCATCTTGTCGAGCCCCTGCAGCACCGCCGCGCGCGGGTTGGATGCCTCGCCCTTGTTCAGGCTGGACGCCAGATTGCCCGGCGACAGGCCCGCATAGGAGTGGGTGGGGCCGATCAGGCCGTCGGCGTTGGCTTCGACGGCGAAGCTCATGCCCTCAAGCCTTTGATCTCGCTTTCGATGTTCTTCATCGCCCCGGCCTCGAAACTGGCCACCGGATAGGCGCAGTAGTCGGCGGCGTAATAGGCCGACGGCCGGTGGTTGCCTGAAGCGCCGAGGCCGCCGAAGGGCATGTCGCCGGCGGCGCCGGTGGTCGGCCGGTTGAAGTTGACGACGCCCGCGCGGATGCGGCGGATGAACCGGTCCCAGTTCGCCGGGTCGTCCGAAACCAGGCCGGCGCTGAGGCCGTAGCGGGTGGCGTTGGCGGCGACGACGGCGGCGTCGAACGAGCCGACGCGGGTCACCGACAGGAAGGGGGCGAACATCTCCTCGTCGGGCACGTCCACGCCGGTGACGTCGATGATCGCCGGGCTGACGAAGGCGCCGGGCAGATTGCCGACGGGGCCGGAGGCGCGGATGACCTCGGCGCCCATGTCGATCCGGTCCTGCAGAGCCTTCAGTGCGGCCTCCGCCGCCTTCACCGAAATCAGCGGCCCGGCATAGGGTTCTGGCGCGGAATTCCACGGGGCGAAGATCAGCCGGTCGACCATGGCGTTGACCGCCTCGACGATGGCGTCGCCCTTGGGGCCTTCCGGCACGATCAGACGGCGGGCGCAGGAGCAGCGCTGGCCCGTGGTGACGAAGGCCGACTGGACCACGATCCCGGCGACCGCCTCGGCGTCGGCGGCGTCCCACACCACCAGCGGATTGTTGCCGCCCAGTTCGAGGGCGAGGATCACATGCGGGTCGTCGGCGAATTTGCGCCGGAAATGAGCGCCCGCCGCGCCCGAACCGGTGAACATCAGGGCGTCGATGCCGGCGTCCAGCAGGGCCGCGCCGGTTTCGCGCCCGCCCTGGACGACATTGACCACGCCGTCGGGCAGATCGGCCTCCGCGAAAGCCTCCGCCATCAGCTGGCCGATGAAGGGGGTCTCTTCAGAGGGTTTGAACACCACGGTGTCGCCCGCCAGCAGGGCGGGAACGATATGGCCGTTGGGCAGGTGGCCGGGGAAGTTGAACGGCCCCAGCACCGCCGCCACGCCGTGCGGCCGATGGCGCAGCGCAGCCTGCCCGAAGGCGGTTTCCGTCGTGCGCTCGCCGGTGCGCTCGTCATAGGCGCGGATCGAGATGTCGACCTTGCCCGCCATGGCCCCGAGCTCGGTCGTGGTCTCCCACAGGGCCTTGCCGGTCTCACGGCTGATCGTCTCGGCCATCGCCGGCGCGCGGGCTTTCAGCACGGCCTGATAGCGTTTGACGGCGTCGATCCGGTCCTGCCGTGGCCGATCGGCCCAGTCGGGGAAGGCGGCGCGGGCGCGGTCGGCGGCGGCCTGGACCTCGGCGGCCGAGGCGGCGGCGCCCTCCCAGACGGTTTCGCCGGTGGCGGGGTCGATGGATTTGAATTGGGTCATGCTGGAACTCACGTCTTCACCCGCACCGTATCGCCCGCCTTCACCCTCAGCGCGTCGGCGGTCTCGGCGGTCAGGGTCGCGACATCGCCCTCGATCACCGCCCGCTGGCGCACCGAGCGGAAGTTCGCGGCGCTGTCGGTCGAGATCAGGGCGGGCAGTTCGGCCTCGACCTCTGCGGCCACGGCGACCTTCAGCCGCCGCGCGTCGCGGACGGTGCGGATGCTGTCGCGGGCGCAGGTCACCGTCGGCCCGGCGTCGAAGATGTCGACCAGGTCATTGGGGCGGAAGCCTTCGCTCTCCAGCAGCGCCATGGCCGGCACGCCCTGCGGATGAACCTTGCCGATGACCGCTCGCGCCGGCTCGGGCAGCAGGTCGATATAGATCGGGTGACGCGGGGCCAGGTCGACGATGAACTGTTTGTCGGTCGAGCCGGTCATCCGGTCGGCCTCGTCGAACTCCATCGGGAAGAATTTGTGCGCCACATGGTCCCAGAACGGACAGGCGCCGTCGGGCGTGAACACCCCGCGCAACTCGGCCAGCACGGTCTCGGCGAACAGGTCCGGTTCGGCCCCGATCAGCATATAGCGCGACTGGCTGAGCAGCCGACCGGCCCCGCCCTTGCGCCGGTCGGCCTTGAGGAACAGCGACCCCACCTCGGTCCAGCCGGTGCATTCATTGACCAGCACCAGCGTCTTCTGCTCCAGCTTGACGCCGAGCGAGGGCGAGGACTGAGTGTTGGTCACGATCCGGAACGAGAAGAAGGGCCGGTTCAATCCCACTGCCGCCTTGACCGAACCGATGCCGTCCACGTCGCCGGTCTCGGTTTCTTCCAGCATCAGGGTGTACCAGCGCTGCTTCGCCGGCACGGCGCCCGCGAAACTGTCGCGGCTGAGGTCGAGCCGTTCGGCCAGCTGGTCCGGGTCTTCGGGCAGGCTGGTGAAGCCGGGACCGCTGAGGATGGCCAGTTCCAGCAGGTGATCGAGGTCGGCGGGGCCGGCGGGTCGGACGACGAGCACTTAACAGACTCCGTCACCCTCGGGCTTGTCCCGAGGGCCTATGGCGAGAGCGAACGCCGACCGCGCCGGATCGGCGCGCGGCGCTTGCGACATCATTCGCCGGTCACGCGGCGGTTGAATGGGTCCTCGGGACAAGCCCGAGGATGACGGAGATTGTGGAATGGGGGTCAAGCCATCGTCTCCAATCTTAGCTGTTTCAGTTTCAGCGCATCGATCTCGCCCGAGGCGATCTTGCACAGGATCAGGGCGCTCAGCTGCGCCCGCTCGACGAAGCTGGCGGGCCAGGCGAACTCCTGATCCGAATGAATGTCGCCGCCCAGCACGCCGAGGGTGTCGATATTGGGCAGGCCAGCGGCGTGCAGATTGTTGCCCTCGCAGACGCCGCCGGAAGGCTTCCAGGCGAGGGTCTGGTCCAGAAGGGCGCCGGTCTGGCGCACGGCCTCGAACAGGGCGGTCTGGCCGGCGTCCATCGGCTTGGGCGCGCGGGTCATGCCGCCGTGCAGGTCGAGCGTCAGGCCGGGGAAGGGGGCGACGGCGGCGATGGCGCGCACCGTCTCAGCGATCCATGCGGAGGACTGGGCGTCGGGAACCCGGACGTTGAACCGCACCACGGCGTTGTCAGCCACGACGTTCAGGGCGCCGCCGCCGCTGATCTTCGCCACATTGACCGTGACGCCGTCGCGCTGGCCGTTCAGGGCGTGCAGCCTGGCGGCGATCATGGCGGCGCCGGCGACGGCATTGGCGCCCTCGTGGAAGGCGCGACCGGCGTGGGCGGCCTTGCCTGTGACGATCAGATGGTAGTTGCCGCTGCCCTTGCGCGCCCCGGCCAGGGTGCCATCGGCCAGCGCGGGCTCATAGGTCAGGCCGATATGACCGCGCGCACCGAGTTCGGCCAGCAGGGGAGCGGAGGCGGGGGAGCCGATCTCCTCGTCGGGCGAGAGCAGCACGGTCCAGCCGACGCGGTCGCGGTCCGGATGGGTCTCGAAGGCTTCGAGCGCCGCCAGCAGGACCGAAATGCCGCCCTTCATGTCGGCGATGCCGGGGCCGTTCAGGGCTCCGTCGGCGCGGGTGGCCACAGTCTGGAACGGGCTCCCGGCCGGGAAGACGGTGTCATAGTGGCCGGTCAGGACGACCTGGATCGGGGCCTCGGGCCGGACCGTGATCGTCAGGGCGTCGGCATGGGCCTCGGTCCGCACCGCGCCGTCGTCGCCGATCGTGGTCGAGCCCTGAGTCGGGATGCGCACAACGTCGGCCGGCAGCCGCTGCGCCTCGGCCTCAAGCAGAGCCAGCATGGCATTCAGGCCCCCCGCGTTGCGGCTGCCGGAATTGAGGTTCGCCCAGTCGATCGCGCGACCGACGATGGCGGTCTCGCGCGCCGCGACATGGTCGAGCACGATCTGGTCGGGAGGAAGAATCCGCATGCGGGCGGACCCTAGCGGGGCCGACGGCAAAGGTGAAGGCGAGGCATGGGTTTCGCCCCGGGCGCGAGCGGGCTAGGCTCGCTCATCTTCAAGGGAGGGACCATTCCATGACTGACTGGATCAAGGCGTCGAATCCGACGGCGTCGATCACCACCGAGGCCGAAGCCCTGGGCGCCGCGCGCGCCAGCGCCGTGGCCATCTTCCTCGGCGTGCTCTGGGGCATCGTCGGCATCGTCTATCTGATGACGGCGGGCCAGGCCATCATCGACGCGGCGGTGACGCAGGCCTCGGCCGATTCGCCCGAAGTAGCCGGAATGGCCGGGATGATGGCGCAGGGCATCCTGTGGATGTCGGTGTTCTTCGTCGCCTGCCAACTGGTGCTGGGCCTGGTTCAATGGGCCAAACCCAACATCGTCATTCCGATCATCTTCGTCATTCTGGTGGCGTTCGGCCTGCTGAGCGCAGTTCCGGCCCTCATGGGCCTGGGCCAGGCCGATGTGCCGGCGGCCGCGCAGACGCCCGCCTGGCAGACCTGGGGCGGCCTGGTCCTCCTGATCGTCCAGCTGATCATGCACATCGCGGGCATCCGCGGCGCGCGCAAGCTGGACCAACTGCGCATGGCCGCCGCGCAGAACTACTGACTGTCTAACGGTTCGGGCGCCGGTCCTCGCGGCCGGCGCCCGGCTCGCGCGACTGACGGCGCCAGCGGATCGACAGGCTGGCCTCGCCCTGTCCGCCGAATTTCGAGCTGACCGTCAGATTGCGGCGCACCCGCCATTCGACGTTGACCGCCGCGCCGTTCGCGCCGCCGCCGATGATCTCCAGATAGACGTCGTCCGTGATGTAGCGCCCGCCCGCGACCGTCAGGCTCGAGGCCTCGCCGCCGAACGACAGCCGGTCCAGACCGGCCAGCTCCCTCAGGTTCCCGATCACATCGAAACCGCCGCCGCCGGCCAGGGCCGCGACGCCCGCGGCCAGTTGCGCCGCCTCGAAGGCCGACAGCTGGGAGGCCGACCGCCCGAACAGCACCTGGGACAGGATTTCGTCCTGCGGCAGGGCCGGGGTCGAGGTCAGGGCGATCTCGGGACGTGCCGCCGTGCCGGTAACGCGGATGGTGGCGGTCAGGGCCGGATCCTCGCGCGTGGCGGTCAGGTTCAGCCGGATCTGTTCGGGATTGGTCGACAGGCTGACCGTGCCGCGCTCGTCGAACACGAACCGCTTGCCCGCGAAATCATAGTCGCCTCGCACCACCCCCGCCGTGCCGCTGAGCACCGGCTCGGCGATGGTGCCGCCCACCTGGGCGTCCAGGGTCATTTCGACGTTCAGCCCGCGCCCGACCACCCGCACATCCCCGCCCGGCGAGCGCAGGCCAATGTCGAGGCCGAACTGGAGCCCGCGTTGCCGGTTCTGCTCGTCCTCGGGCACGTCGCCGCCCGGCCGGTTTATCTCGATCACATCCATGCGGACGATGCCGGTCGATCCCGGGGGATTGGCCTGGATGACCGCCTCGTCGATATCCAGCCGGCCGGTCAGGGTGATGTTGCCGTCCTCGCCCCGGGTCACGGTCAGGGGGCCGGAGGCCCTGGCCTCTGCGATGTCGTTGTCGATGATGCGGAAGCGGGTGAACTGCAGCTGGAAGCTGGAGCCGGACCCTTGCGTCAGGCCGATGCGGCCATTGCCGGCCACCGAGCCGCCGGCGCCGTCGACGGCGCTGAAGGTCTCGACCAGGCCTGTGGTGTCGTCGAACCGGCTGGCCAGGGTGACGTTGTCGAGCCGAATGCCGGTCGCGCTGTCGCGGAAACTGCCCTGCTGCAGGTTCAGCCGCCCGTTGATGCGCGGCTCGGCCATGGAGCCGGCCAGGGTGGCGCGGGCGTCGATCTGACCGGACAGCGACCGTTCGCCGCCCGCCAGAAGGTCCCAGATCGGCTGGATCTGGCCCTGGATGGAGATGTCGCCCGACATCTCGCGCGTCCGCACGATGGCCAGCCGCAGCGGCGCCGCCGACGCCTCGACCGGCAGGGTGACGTCGGCCACGGCCCGGACCTGGTCGCCGTCGGCGGCATTGGCCTGGATGCGCAGGGTCTGATTCACCAGCAGGGCGTTCAGCGTCCCGTCGACCGCGAGACCGCGCGGGGCGTCGATGCTGCGGATGTCGTCCAGGGTGATATTGGCCGAGCCGGACAGATCGTCCCCGGCGCCGCGCAGCGACAGCCGGCCGGTGACCCGCCCTCGCATGTCCTGCATCAGGGAACCGAGGTCGACGCTGGTCAGATTGGCCTCGATGATGGCGGCGCGGGAATCCTGACGCAGTTCGCCCAGCAGCACGCCGCCACCCACGCCCAGATCGACGCGTGCCACCCGTCCGTCGCCGGACAGGGCGATGACGGCCGGGTTGCGGGTGGTGAAGGCGATCTCGCGTACCCGGCCCGCGCCTTCCAGCACCACCGACTGGGACGGGCCGGTGCGCGAATAGACGCCGGTTCCGTCGAACGACACGGGCGTGGCGCCGCCGACGTCGGCCAATAGGGTGAAGGGCAGCCGCTCCAGCGTGCCGCGGCCGTTCAGGTCGAGCGTCCGGATCACCCAGGTCGAGCCCGCGAACCGGACATTGCGGCCGGTGACGTCGAGGATCGCCGTCTCGGCCCCCGCGCCTTCGGTCAGGCGGATGCGGCCGTCTGCGGTTCCAGAGGCCAGGAAGGCGCCGGCGCGGGCGGTGAAGGTCAGGTCGGCGCTGGACGGCACATCGTTCGACAGGGCGATCGCCCCCTGGGCCGTTATCCCGCCGGCGTCCAGGTTCACGTCGGTCAGGCGCAGACGGTCGCCGCCGAGGAAGAAGTTCCCGCTGGCCCGCGCCGGACCGTAGTTGGAGCCCGAGGTCACCACGATCCGTCCGTCCGAGGCGTCCGCCCCCCGCCGGAAGCTCAGCACCATTTGCGCGTCTGTGAGGGTCAGGGCCCCTGCGGTGACCCGGCCGAAGGCGGCGGTCAGATCGGCGCGCGGCTCCGCCAAGGAGCCGGTCAGGGCGCCTTCGCCGGTCGTGGCGCCGTCGATGGCCACGGGGCCGACCCCGAACGGCCCGCGCGCGTCCCAGTTCAGCGCCAGCCGCATCCGGCCGTCGCCCTCGATCACCCCCCGCGCGGCGGCAGACCCCTGCGCTCCGGTCAACTGCGCTCGCTCGACCGCGATCCGCCCGCCATCCAGGGCTCCGGTCAGTTGAAACCGCGGCGTCGCGCCCAGCAGCCGGTCCAGTTCGTCCATGCTTGTCGCCAGACCGCGACCCCGACCGTCGAAGGTCAGCCGCCACGGGGTCCCGGTTCGCGCCGTAGAGGCCGAGATCGGGCCGCCGAACGCGCCCCGCGCGCCAGGGTACAGGCGCGACGCGTCGGTGATTTCGACCCTTCCCCGGAAACCCAGGGCGCCGACCAGGTTTCGCCCGCCCGTTCCGGTCAAGGTCAGGGCCTGGCCGGTCAGGTCGATCCGCTCCAGCAGGACCGCGCCGTCCAACTGGCGCGTGGCTTCGAACGACAGGCGCGGCGTCGCGCCCATCAGGCCGCCGACAATGCCCGCCCCGGACCCGCCGGCGGCGCGGATGTCGCCGTCGACGTCGATCCGGCCGAGCCGCATCTGGATATTCAGCGGCCCGCGGACGCGCTCGGCTCGATAGCTGGAGACATCGGCGCCGATCAGATCGACCGAGCCGTCCAGCCGCCACGTCTTCGAATCGCCCCGGAACACCCCGCGATAGGCCGCCGGCCCCGCTACGTCCTGACCCGCCAGCCGAGACAGCGACCGGGTCGAGACGTCGATGGTTATTCCGTCCGGACTGCTCTGGTCGTCGAGCCGGATTTCGCCCTGAGCGCTGGAATCGAGGTTTTCGGCCATCAGCCGCCAGCCGATGCCGATCCGGCCGTCGTCGTCGCTGTCGGTCGAGGTGGCGAAGCCGAACCGGGCCATGCGTCCGATCCGCTCGGCGAACGGCGCCAGAAGGTCCGATCCCGACAAGTCCACGAAACCCGAGATCCGCGTGCGTGTCTCGCCATAACGGCCCTTGATCACCAGCGGCACGAAATCGCCCGTGCGCACCACCGCGTCGACGACCTCGCCATTGACCACCGCGGTGGCGAAGAAGGGCCGGGCCGGCGAATAGCCGAGCGCCCCGGCCAGCGGTCCGCCCTGGGCCTCATAGGCCCTCAGGTTCAGACGCAGGTCGGACAGCTTGTCGCCAACCGTCGCATTGAGCCGCAGATAGTCGCCCGGGCGGGTGTTGCTGACCGCATTGACGATGGCGCTTTTCGTTCCGCGGCGGGGCGCGTCGGCCTCGCCCGTGAGACGCCAGCGTCCGTACTCGCGGCTGAATCCCTCGAGCAGTTCGACGTCGGCGGAGAATTTGTCGATGTCGATCGACAGCGGCTGAGGTCCGGGCGGCTCGGTCGTGGGCTCGAGCTCGGGGCGCCGGATCAGGCGAATCACCTCGGCCTCGACCTCGGTGGCGTGGAATTTCCGTCCGATCAGCGGCCACCAGTCCCAGTCGACCCGGACCTTGCGGGCGTCGAGCCAGACTCCCTCGGCGTCGGTGACCGTGACGCGGTCGATGGTGAAGTCGTCGAACAGATCGCCGCGCACGCCCTCGACATTGATCCGGCCATAGCGGCCCAGCTTCTTGCCGGCGACGAAGCTGGTCACCAGCCCGCGGCCTGAGTCCGACAACAGATACATTCGCCCGCCGACCGCGACGACGATCGACAGTGCCGCAAGGACAGCCGCCACCATGCCGCCGAAGAAGGCCAGGGCCTGCAGCCGCGTACGTTTCTTCTTCGCGGCCTCCACGGGCGTGTCGGGCGCGTCTTCGGGGCCAGGGGCGGGGGAGGCGGCGTCGGTCAAAACGCCTGTCCGATGCTGACATAGATCTGGAAATCGGCGTCGCCGGCGCGCCGGTCGAGCGGGAAGGCGATGTCGGCCCGGATCGGCCCGAAGGGCAATTTGTACCGCACGCCGACCCCGGCGCCGTAGCGCAGATTGTTGAAATTCGGCGTCTCCTGAAAGCCGATAGCCCCGGCGTCGACAAAGGCTACCGCCTGGAAGTCGCGCCAGACGTCGCGCCGCACCTCCACCGAGGTCTCGAACAGGCTCAGGCCGCCGCGCGGGGTGTTGTCGGGCAGGCGGGGGCCGACGCCCTGGTATTCAAAGCCGCGCACCGATCCGCCGCCGCCGGAATAGAACAGCCGGTCCGACGGCACGGTCAGTTCCTCGCCGCCGAAGATCGAGCCGATCCGCACCCGTCCCGCCAGCACCGTCTTCGCCCCATCCTGAAGCGGCAGATAGGCGGTGGCTTGGGCCTCGGTGCGCAGGAACAGCACCGTGTCCTCGCCCGCCACCGCCGTGGGCTGGGCCGAGACCGACAGCCGCCAGCCGGTGGTCGGGTTCAGCGGATCGTTCGACCGGTCCAGATAGGCCCCGGCCCGACCGGTCAGGAGGACCAGATCGCGGTCGAAATTGACCGGCAGCTGGGTGATCGGATCGAACCGGTTCTCGTCGTACTGGCCCGCGTCCAGGCCGACGCCGTAGCTGATCCAGGAGGTTCTGCCGATGCGCTGCTGCAGGTCCGCGGCCAGGGCCACGGCGGTGCGGCGGTAGGCGGCGGTGTCCTCGTTCAGCAAGGCGCTCGACAGTCTCAGCGTCTCGCCCGGGCGGCGCCAGTGCGGAAGGCTCAGCGAAACGCCAAGCCGGCTGTCGACATTGGCGGCCCGGGCCTGCCAGACGAGGGTGTCGGCGCGGCCGAACCGGTTGTGCCAGGTCCAGATCAGGTCCACGCCCGACCCTTGCGCGGTCGAGAAGGTGGCCCCCGCCGCGAGAATGCGGCGCGGGCGGTCCGTCAGGGTGACGATGACGGGCCTGTGCCCGGCGGCGTTGGTCTGGTCGGTCGGCGCCAGGGCCACTCCGACGCCGTCATAGACGCCGGTTTCCAGCAGCCGACGCTCCAGTTCGGCCACGTCCTCGGGATCATAGACCTCGCCCTCGCGCCACGGCGCAAGGCCGTTCACCCAGGCCGGATTGGTCGGCCCGCGCGTTTCAAGCCGAATTCCGTCCAGACGCACCAAGGGACCGGAGGCTATCCGGTAGTTGGGCTGAACCGTATAGGCCGCGTGATCGACAACCACCCGGCGCGGCCGGGCCGCGGCGTCGGCATAGCCCCGGCGGGTGAGGCCGGCGACGATCCGGCCTTCGGCGGCGATGACGTCGCCGGCCCGGCCGGGGTCGCCCGGTCTCAGCCCGATCTCGCCCCGCACCGCCGTCTCGGTTTCCAGGCCGGGCGCGGGTTCGGCCCAGAGCACCTGCACCTGGGCCAGTTCGAAGCGGCGGCCGGGAACGACGTTGACGATGGCGACCGGCGTTTCCTCGCCCTCGACGATGTCTTCCAGCACCGGCTGGTAATAGCCCTCGGACCGCAACAGCGCCTCGGCCGCCTCCAAGGCGCCGCGGGCGCGTCTTCGGGCCTCGAACCGGTTGGACGCGGGCGCGTCGACTTCGCCCACGGCCCGAACAAGCTGGGCCCTCAGGTCGTCGGGCATGTCGCCGCGAATCTGTGCGCGCGGGTCCGCCGCCGCGGCGGAGGCCAGCAACAGGAAGCCCGCCGTGCCGATGAGAAACAGGGCGGGCCTTGGCGTCAATCTGGAACCTTCGTCAGGGCGCGGAGGTCGACGCCGTCGCACCCGTCTGTGGCGCCGATGCGGCGGCGGCCGGGGTCAATAGAAGAGGGTTTCGCTTTCCGGCCGGACCGATTCCTCGGACGATCGTTTCTCGGAGGGCAGGGTGGTCGAATCGACGGGCGGCGTATCGACGGCGCTGGGCGCGGCGGCGGGCGCCCCCGCCTCTTCGGCGGCGGGCGCCATCGGCAGGTCCATCGGCGCGTCCGCGACCTCCGGCTCGTTTGAGTCCGGTCCATCGCAGGCGGCCACGCCAAAGGCGGTCGTCAGGGCCAGAAGGGCAATCAGGCGTTTCATAGTCAGCGTCTCCCCCGGATCGGCCTTCCAACGCGCGGCCGGTTTCCCCGTTCCATAACCTTGAACGCGCGCCCGGTCACCAAGCACGGCAACCAATCCTTTCAGATTTTACCCCACCTTGGCATTCGGAGGCGCGCGAATGACGACCACGGCCTACGCCATGGTGTCGCAGGTGCGATACCGGGAGCTCAAGACACGGATCGGATTGGCGGCCTTCATCGGCGCCGTGGCCTGGTTCGTGATCCCCTCGATCTGGCCGGCGGTCTGGTTCGCGGCCGTCCTGGTCACACAAGGCATCGACAGTCTGGTGTTCAGCCGGTTCCGGCGTCGCCCGGACTGGGAGCCGGACCGGGCGTATCTGGTCCTGTCCTGCGCCACCACCGTGCTCTGCGTCGCCGTCTATGGCGCGATCAGCGCCTTCATGTGGTTCGAGGGCGGCGAGGTCGGGCGGTTGTTCGCCATGGTCCAGTGCGCCGGCGGCCTGCTGCACGTCAGCCTGCATATGCACCATGCCCGGCCGCTGCTGATTTCGGCGGTCGCGCCGCACGCGACCTATTTCTTCGGCCTGCCGGTGATCAGCGCCGTCGCCACCCGGAACTGGCACGAATTGCTGATCGCCATCGGCTGCCTGCTCTACATGAGCCACCTCGTCGTGGCGGTGCGGCAAAGCAATTCGACGACGACCGCGCTTCAGGCCGCCCGCGACGCCGAGCAGAGCGCCCGCCGCAAGGCGGAGGTCGCCAGCGCCGCCAAGTCGGACTTTCTGGCCGTGGTCAGTCACGAGATCCGCACACCGATGAACGCGGTGATCTCCGCCGCCAACCTGCTGCGCCGCACCCGGCTGGACGGCCAGCAGCGCGAACACGTCTCGATGCTGATCGACGCGGGCGACGTGCTGATGGGCCTGCTCAACGACGTGCTCGACTTCTCCAAGATCGAGGCGGGCAAGATGGAGCTGGAAAGCGCCGACATGATCGTGCGCGACCGGCTGTCGACCGTGGTGCGCCTGTGGGAGCCGCGCGCTCTGTCCAACGGCGTGCGGCTCAAGGTGCGGATCGGGCCGGAGGTCCCCGCCGCCGTGCGGACCGATCCGCTCCGGGTCCAGCAGATCCTGTTCAACCTGCTGTCCAACGCCGTGAAATTCACCCACGACGGCGAGATCGTCCTCGCCGTCGACTGGGACGGCGCCCGGTTGGTCGTGGCCGTCTCCGATACGGGCTGCGGCATCCCCGCCGACCGCCTGGGCCAGATATTCAACAGTTTCGAACAGGCCGACGTGGGCACGACGCGGCGCTACGGCGGGACCGGTCTGGGCCTGTCGATCAGCCGCAAATTGGCCGAGTTGATGGGCGGCTCGCTGTCCGCCGAAAGCGTGGTCGGCCAGGGCTCGACCTTCACCCTCAGTCTGCCTGTGGCGGCCATCGAAGGCGCGGCGGCCAAGCCGGCGCGGCCGGTGAAGATCCACGGCTCGCTCGCGGGCCGATCGATCCTCGCCGCCGACGATCACGAGGTCAATCGCCGCATCCTGCAACTGCTGCTGGAGCCGCACGGCTGCCGCCTGACCCTGGTCGAGAACGGAGCGGAAGCGCTGGAGGCGGCCTCGGGTCAACGGTTCGACGCCATCCTGATGGATATGCAGATGCCGGTCATGGACGGGCTGGAGGCGACCCGCCGCATTCGCGCGGGGAAGGTCAACGGCGCAACGCCGGTCATCGCCCTGACCGCCAATGCGCTGGACGTGCACCGCGCCGCATGGGACGCTGCGGGCGTCCACGCCTTCCTGACCAAGCCGATCGACCCCGTGATGCTGGCCGCGACCCTGGCCCAGGCCTGCGCCGTCGCCCAGACCACGGGTGACGCAGAGATCGCGGTCGCCTGACGGGTCAGCGCCACCGCGACCGGGCGTCCACCAGCGACAACGCCTCGATCTGCGGCGGAGGCTCCGCGGGCGTTCCCGCGAATCGCGGCGCGGGCGCGGCCTGCGTCACGCCCTGATCGGCGAATGTCCCGCGCGCGGCGTTGTGGGGATGTCGCACCGCCTCGGTCATCGTCAGCACCGGGGTGACGCACGCGTCCGTCCCTTCGAAATGCGAGGCCCAGTCGTCACGGTCGCGCGCAGCGAACGCCGCCTCCAGCCGCGCGTGCTGCGCCGGCCAGGCGGTGATGTCGTACTGCGACGCCGGCTCCAGCCCCAGTCCGGTCATCAGGGCGGCGTAGAACCGCGGCTCCATCGCGCCCACGGCGACGAACCGGCCGTCCCGGCAGGCGTAGCAGCGATAGAAGGGCGCGCCGCCGTCCAGCAGATTGGCCCCGCGTGTCTCGCTCCACAGGCCGCATGCGCCCAGCGCCTGGAACAGGCTCATCAGCAGGGCCGAGCCGTCGGTCATGGCTGCGTCGATCACCCGGCCTCTGCCGGTGGTCCTGGCCTCGATCAGGGCCGCCAGAACGCCGGTGACCAGCATCATCGCCCCGCCGCCATAGTCGCCGACCAGATTCAGCGGCGGGCGCGGCGGCCGGTCGGGCTCGCCCATGGCGTGCAGGGCCCCGCTCAGGGCGATGTAGTTGATGTCGTGCCCGACCTGATGCGCCATCGGCCCGGTCTGGCCCCAACCGGTGATCCGGCCATAGACCAGCCGCGGATTGCGCGCGGCGCAGGCCTCCGGCCCCAGCCCCAGCCGCTCCATCACGCCGGGCCGGAAGCCCTCGATCAGGGCGTCGGCGCCGTCGATCAACTCCAACACGCCGGCGAGGTCTTCCGGATCCTTCAGATTGACCCCGACCGCCGCGCGGCCCCGGTGCAGCACCTCGCCGCCGACCTCGCTGAAGGAGGCTGCACCCGCCTCGGCGCTCCGGCTCAGCCGCAAGACGTCGGCCCCCAAGTCCGCCAGCACCATGCCCGCGAAGGTCACCGGCCCCAGACCGTCGAACTCGAGGAAGCGCAGACCGGACAGTGGTTTCATGGTCCATGCCTAGCCGGAGGCCGCCCGCGCGTCGAGGCGGCCCTTGACCCGGACTGCGGTTTGCAACAGAAGGCGCGTCGCCGGGTCGCGAGCGCGATCCGTCCGGTGTGCGTCCTTAGCTCAGTTGGTTAGAGCATCTGACTTTTAATCAGAGGGTCCTCGGTTCGAGCCCGAGAGGACGTACCACCTCGTTTCCTGCCAGTGATGTCAGTCCGCGGCCAGGCGGCGGCGGGCGATGACCGTCACGCGCGGTCCGGTCGGCGTGGCGACCCGTTCGATCCGGCTGGACGTGCGGCGGACGACCTCGCCGACACGCACCGTGGTCTCGACGCGAAAATGGCGTGAGCTCGCGCCGACCAGACCCGTCGCGCCGAGGGCCGCCACCTCGTCTTGTGAGAGGCCGCCCTGTCCACGCCGCGCCAGAACCCGCCGGACCACCGTCTCGTCCCGCAGGATGATCTGGAGCAGGACGGGATCGGCGGTGTTCAGGTTCAAGGTCGCGTCCTCCGGCAGAAAGACGATATAGGGCGCCAGCCGGTCCAGTTCCGCCGGATCGACGCCCGCCGTGCGCAAGGGGCCGTCGTCGCGCAGGGGCCCCAGGGTCAAAATCGTCGCGGCGATGAAGCCGATCGTCTCGCGCGGGACGCCCGCCGCTTGTCCGATGTTGACGAGCGCGAAGGACGAGATCGCGTCGCCCCGGGCCACGGCGTTGACGTTGAAGCGTGCCTGTTCGTCAGCGATCGACAGGGCGAAGGCGCCGCCGGGAATGACGATGGCCTGCTGGCCGATCTGGCCCCAGGGCTCCGACAGGACGTCGATCGTCGGAGCCGTCAGCGCGTCCCGACGCAGGGCGACCACGGCCGAGAGTTCGCCGGCGCGCGCATAGGCCTGGGCCTGGGCGGCGTCGTGCAGGCGGATCGAGCGCCGCACCTCGATGTCCTGGGCTACGATCATCACCGTGACCGCGGCCGCGGCGATGGCCACCACGACGAGCACATGGAGCAGGATCATGCCCTGCCGGTGGGGCCGGTGACGTCGCCGCCGGATCATGGCGCGATTTCCGGGGTGGCGATCAGGCGCCGGACCGTGGCGGGTCGGCCGTCGGGACCGGTCACGGTCAGGTCGAGGGCGACGGCGCGGACGGCGATCACGGCCGTCGGATCAGGCGCCGTGGCCGGCGCCCAGCCCAGGCCGGTGAGACGATAGGACCAGCGCGCGGCGCTGACGCCCCTGAGCAGCGGCTGGGCGCGTTCGCCCGTGGGACCTGAAATGGTCCGGATCAGTTCGTCGGCGGCGCGGCTGTAGCGCACCACGAACGGACGGCCGGAAGCGTCGGTCTTCTGGAAGACGATGGCGTCGCCCGAGCCCTCGATCCGGCCGCTGACCTGATCCAGATCCGCGGCGACGACGAACAGGGCGCGCTGAATTTCGGACAGGCGGCGCAGACGGGCCTCGGTGCGCGCCTGGGTGTCCAGCACGGTCTGAAGCAGGCTGAAGCCGGCCAGGGCGATCAGGGCGAACAGGCCCAGCGCAACGATCACTTCGACGAGGGTGAAACCACGACGCGCCGATCGGGGCTTGCCGTCGGACCTTGGACCGGCGATCAGGGGAAAGGCCTGTGAGGCCGCGCGGAGGGACCATGTTCGGCGTTTGGCGAACCCGGGACGGCGACCGGTTGCATGGCGACGGCGCATTTCAGTACGAGCGCCTGTTTGTGCGCGTCGCGCGCTGGCGGGCGGTCCTGGCCGCGTCCGCGGTCGGGGCGTATCTGCTGGGCCTGATCCTGTACCTGCCGGCCGAGGCGGCCGTCGGACGGGACCGCCAGGCCGTGGGGACGGTATGGAAGGGCGAGGCGGCGCTTGAGCCGGGGTTCGCGTTGGGCTGGACGGTGCATCCGCTGCGGTCGGTCGTGTCGCTGGCCCCGGCCGGAGCGGTAACGGTGCGTGGACCCGACACGGCCATCGCCGGCGACGCCCTGTGGCGGTCGGGCGCGCTGGTGCTGGAACAGGCCGAGGGCGCCGGATCGCTGCGACTGATCAGCGCCATGGCGCCGGGCCTGCCGTTCGCCTGCGACGGCGAAATGACCCTCAGCGCGACCGATCTGGCCATCGGCGGCGGCAGGACGGGGCAGGGGCGTCTGCGCACCGGACCGGCGACCTGCGCCGGCGCGGGACTGGTGACCACGCCGCCGCCGATGACCGGAGACCTGGTCTCGGACGCGGACGGCGCAAGCCTGGCGCTGCGTGGACCGGACGACGCCGAACTGGTGCGGGCGCGCGTGACGCGGGACCGGGTCCTGAGCCTGACCGTCACCCCGGCGGGCGCGGCCGTCCTGCCCGGAATGGCGGCCTCCACGCTGGAAATCCGCTGAGGGCTCACAGCCCGGCCAGATTGTTCAGGTTGACGATGGGCATGAGGATGGCCAGCACCATCAACAGCACGATCCCGCCCATGATCAGCAGAACCGCCGGTTCGACGAGGGCCACCATGGCGGTCACCAGCTGCTCGAGATCCTGTTCCAGGTCCTTGGCGGCGCGTTCCAGGCCCGGGCCCAGTCGCCCGCTCTGCTCTCCCGACGCCACGACGGCCAGAAGCATGCGCGGAAAGACCTCGGCCTCGGACAGGGCGCGGCGCAGCGAGGCGCCTTCGCGGACCCTCTGCGCGGCGGCCAGCGCCCGTTCGCGGACATAGGCGTTCGGCGTCACGGCGGCTGCGGCGCGCAGGGCGTCGACCAGCGGCACGTCGCTGCGCACCAGGGTGGCCAGGCTGCCGGCGAAGCGGGCGGCGTTGAGCTGGCGCGTGAAGCCGGCGAACGGCGGCGTCACCAGACGGAAGCGTGCGAATTTGCGCGCGTTGACGGGATTGGCCAGCCAGCGATTCCAGATCAGGCCGGCCGCCGCCAGAATGACCGCCAGCGGCAGGCCGAAGCTTTGCACGAAGCCGCTCAGGCCGATCAGGGCGCGGGTCAGCAGCGGCAGGGCCGCGCCGCGCGACACGAACACCTTGACGATATCGGGCACCACATAGACCAGCAGCAGGGTGATCATCAGCATCGACACCCCGGCCAACAGGGCGGGGTAGAGCAGGGCCAGCTGGATCTTGCGTCCGGCCCGTTCGCGAGCGGCGACGAAATCGGTCAGATGGGCCAGCACTTCGGACAGCTTGCCCGACTGTTCGCCGGCCGCGATCGAGGCGCGATAGTATTGCGGGAAGACCCTGGGGTGGCGCTCCAGCGCGGCGGCGAAGCTCTGGCCCTCGACGATGGCCAGGGCGACATCGTCGAGCACCGGGCCGATCGGCTGGTTTTCGTGCTCCTGTCCGACGATGCGGACGGCCTCCTCGATGCGGATGTCGCTGCCGATCATGGTGGAAAGCTGGCGCGTGGCGGCGGCCAGGCTTCGCGCTGAAACACGGGGACGGAAGCCGGGCAGGGAGAAGCCGGCGGGCTTGCCGCCGGGCCTTGCCTGCGCCTGCACCTGCATGGGCAACAGGCCCAGGTCGCGGACCATGCCGCGGGCGGCGACCTCGCTGGCCGCCTCGATCACGCCGGTGGAGGCGCGACCGGAGGCGTCGACGGCCTGATAGCGCCAGGTCGCCACGGTCACCCGTCCTCGCGCACGACGCGGACGACCTCGGCCACCGACGTCTGGCCGTTCGCGATCTTGGCGGCGCCGTCCTCGAGGATCGAACGGCTCGATGTGCGGGCGCGCCGGACCAGGTCGGCCTCCGAGGCCCCGTCGTGGACCATGGCCTGGAAGGCGGGATCGATTTCAATGACCTCATACAGGCCGGTCCGGCCGCGATAGCCGTCGGAACGGCAGACGGAACAGCCGACAGGGCGGAACACGCGGGAACCGAACGGCACGGCGCCCGAGGTCAGTTCGGCGTCGATCGCGGTCGCCACCTCTTCCTGTCGGCACTCCGGACACAGCCGGCGCACCAGCCGCTGGGCGATCAGGCCGGTCAGCATGGGCGCCAGCAGATAGCGTTCGACTCCCATGTCGACCAGTCGGGTCACGCTGCCGACGGCCGAGTTGGTGTGCAGGGTCGACAGGACCAGATGGCCGGTCATCGACGAGCGCACAGCCACTTCGGCCGTCTCTTGGTCGCGGATTTCGCCGACCATGATCACGTCGGGGTCCTGACGCAGGATGGCCCGGAGGCCCCGCGCGAACGTCAGATCGATGCGCGAATTGACCTGCATCTGGCCGACGCCTTCCAGGGCGTATTCGACCGGGTCCTCGACCGTCATGATGTTGCGCTTGCGGTCGTTAAGCTCGGTCAGGGCGGCATAGAGGGTCGTGGTCTTGCCCGAGCCGGTCGGGCCGGTGACCAGGACGATGCCGTGGGGCCGCTGGATCATCCGACGCAGGGCGGCCAGATCGCGGGGCTCCATGCCCAGATGGCCGAGGTCGAGCCCCGAGGTGTTGCGGTCGAGCAGGCGCAGCACCACCCGTTCGCCATGCTGGGTGGGAATGGTGGAGACGCGCACGTCCACATCCATGCCGCCGATGCGAAGGGTCACGCGGCCGTCGTGGGGGGCGCGCTTTTCGGCGATGTCCAGCCGCGCCATGACCTTGATGCGGCTGACCAGAAGCGGCGCCAGCGAGCGCGGCGGCGACAGAACCTCGCGCAACACGCCGTCGACCCGGTAGCGCACGACCAGGCGGCGCTCCTCGGTCTCGATGTGGACGTCCGACACCCCTTCGCGCACGGCCTGCAGCAGGATGGCGTTGATCAGGCGCACCACCGGCGCGTCGTCGCGACTGTCCAGCAGGTCGTCGATGGCGGCGGCGTCCTCGGCGAGGGTGGCCAGATCGGTTCCATCCACGGTGATGTCCGCGGCGGCGTCGGCGGCATCGCCGGTCTGTTCGCGCAGCAGGTTGTCGAAGGCCGCGTCCTCGACCGCCTCAAAGGCGATCGCGCCGTCATGCAGGCGGCGCACCTCCAGCAGGGCCGCCAGTGGAGCGCTTCGGCGGTGGATGCAGACCAGGCCCTCCGGACGCGCTTGGAGCATCACCCCGTTGCGTCGCGCATAGCCGTAGCTCAACCGCGTCGGCCCAGGCTCGGATCCGGGCGCGGGAGGCGTTTCGATCACCCGGTCTTGGAAGAATTGGGCGGTCATGGGCGGCTGGCCGTCAGGGTCAGATTGATCAGGCCGGGTTGTCCGGCGGTCTCCATGCGCAGATCGTCCACGACCACGCCGCCGCCTTCGAGCGCGCGCAGGAAAGGCACGGCGCTGTCGAAGCGGGCGCCCGCGACCGTGATATCGACCCGGTCGCCGTCGCCGGTGACATCGGCGGCGAGGCCCTGGGCCGCCGCCGCCTGCCGTACGGCCTCGTCCAGCGGACCCGAGATCGCGACCGCGCCCGCCGGTGTCGGCGCGGCGCCGATGGGCGCGGCGCGCAGGCGGGCCTGCAGGCCTTCGTACAGTTCGATGCGCGCGACCGCTGTCTGGCGCGCGACCAACAGGGGCTGGATCACCCCGTACCAGCCGATGATGGCGACGCCCAGCACGGCCAGGACCGTCAGAAGCGCACGCTCCCGCCGGGACCGACCGGCCAGCCATTCCTGGGCGCGCTCGACGGCGGGCGCCGCGCGGGCGCGGACGACGGCGACGATCATCGGGCCGCGCCGGCGGGCTGGAGGGTGATCATGGCGTTGACGCCTGTGGCGGCGACCGTTCCCGCCGCGACGGGATCCAGGGCCGAGCGCGCGGGGATGGCCGCGCGCGTCAGGGCCGCCACCGCCCGGTCCACGGCGACGGTGTCGGCGGCGGTCACCGCCAGCGTCATCGGGCCGGCCGAGCCATAGCTGATGGCCCGGTAGGCCAAGGGCTGTCCGGTCAGGGCGCGAGATGTCCGGCCCAGCAGGCGCACGAACGGCCCGTCGCCCGCCGCCGCCGAGGGCGCGATCTGGTCCACGGCCGCGACGAGATCCGGCGCGGTCTCAAGCCCCGGCTGGCGCTCGGCGATCAGGCGGCGCGTTTCGGCCTCGCGCCGTTCGGCCATGCCGTGCAGCGCCACGGTGTCGACCGCGACCAGCGCCAGGTGGGCGGCGACGCCGGCGGCGGCGGCCAGGCCGACCAGCCGCCACGGCGATCCCGCCTCGGCACGCCGGGCGGCGTAGAGGCCCTGCCTCAAATCGACAGGCGGGGCGACGACCGACGGCCGCGCCGCGCCGTCCATGTCCAGCGACACGTCGCGCAGGCCCTCGCGCATGACCCCGGGAAGGGGGTCGCCCTCGGCGATCAGGGTCGGTCGACCGCCGGCCTCCCAGGCGGCGGGCAGGCTGTCGGCCTCCACGGCGAAGCCGCCCCCCTCGTCGGTGCGCACGACGGCGCGTCCTTGTTCGATCGCCACCCGCCAAGACCCCTGCGGCGGCTCGGGCAACGCCAGGGCGTCCGGCAGCAGAATGTAGTGTTCGAGGCCGGCCTCGGTCAGCCGGTCCACCCAGTCGCGCATCAGGCTGTGGCGCACGACGGCGCACAGGTGACGGCGCGGCGAGACCTCCGTGCCCAGCGCGACGTGGACCTGGTCCAGCGGTTCGGCGACCACGCCTTCGACGGCATAGGGCGCGGCCTGAATTCGCTGACGGCGCGAAGCGAACGGGAGGTCGATTACAGCGGTTAGAATTTTTTCTGACGGAACCAAGACAGTCAGCGGGCCGGGCCACGCCCGATCCACCGGAATCACGGCATCTGATTGAATTCGCCATAGTCCTTGTGCGGCGATTGTCGTCCGCGCGGGTCCATGGCTCTTGGCAGCAGTCCGCATTGGGCTTGGTTCCCCGACTGGGGCCGGTCTATAGCAGCGGGGGGCGCTTCATCGCTAGCAGAGAGACATGATGTTTTCGCAAGCGCGTTTGCGCCGGCGTCGTCGGCGGCAGGGATTGACCCTGGTCGAGATGATCGTCGTACTGGCCATCATCGCCCTGGTCGCGGTCATGATCGTGCCCAATGTCATCGGACGTCCGGATCAGGCGCGGGTCACGGTGGCCAAGACCGACCTGAAAACCATCGCCGCGGCCCTGCGCATGTACCGGCTCGACAACGGCGACTATCCGACGACGGACCAGGGTCTGGCGGCGCTGGCCGTGCGGCCGACGAGCGCGCCGGAGCCGGCCAACTGGAACAGCGAGGGCTATCTGCCCGAAATGCCCAAGGATCCGTGGAACCGAGACTATGTGTATCGCAGTCCCGGCCAGTCGGGCGGTTTCGACCTGATGTCCTACGGCAAGGACGGCGAGGAAGGCGGCGAAGGCCTGGACGCCGACCTGACGGATCGATCGCGCTAGGCCATGCGAGCGCGCCCGACAGCCAGACAGGAACACGGCCGATCAGGGATGACCCTGGTCGAGATGCTGGTGGTTCTGACCATCGTCGGCGTTTCGGCCGGCATGGTGGTTCTGGCCGTCGGCGGCGCGGGAGCCGGCGCGGACGCTCAGACCGAGGCGAACCGGTTCGCTGACCGTCTTCGCCTGGCGGCGGACGAGGCCCTGATCGCCGGGCGACCCGTGACGCTGACGATGAACCCGACCGGCTATGCCTTCACGACCGCCGGTTCGCCGGCGGGCGAGTGGGCCGAGCGACACGAACTGCCGCGAGGCGTGCGGCTCTCGGCCCGTCAGGCCGATCTGCTGATCGATCCGGACGGCGCGGCGCCCCCCGCGACCATGACGGTGCGCGACCGCGACACCGCCTGGGCGGTGACGTTCGACGGCCTGAACGCGCACGTGGGCGTCGCGACCCCGGCCGGATCGGCCTGATGCCCGCGTCCCGGATCATCCGCGGCGGCTATTCGCTGATGGAGTCGATCGTCGCCCTGTTCGTGCTGGCGGTCGCCTCGACGGGCCTGCTGATGGCGACCCAGGCCCATATCGACGGCGTCCGCGGTCTGGAGGACCGGATCGTGGCGCAGTGGATCGCCGAGAACCGCCTGGCGGAACTGGCCATCGGCGAGACCCCGCCGGATACGGTGCGGATGATGAACACCGACTGGACCGTCCGCGCCGAGCGGCGCCCGACCAGCGATCCGGACCTGCAGGCGGTGGATATCTTCGTATCGCGCGCGGGCTCCGCATCGGCGGCGGCGCGGCTCAGCGGTTTCGTGGACGCGGGAGCACGCGCATGACCGCCGCCCTGCTCCGTTCGCCCGTGTTCTGGTTCAGGCTGGTCAGCCTGGTCGTGGTCGTCAGCCTGGCCCTGGGCGTGGCGCGCCTGACCTGGCGATTGGCCGGCTGGGACGACGGACGCGAAGCGGTATGGACTCCCGCCGCGCTGGCGCCGGTCGGCGGCCTCGGGGGCGGCGATCTGGCGGCGATCCTGACCTGGGCGCCCTTCGGCGGCGGTTCGGGCGGCGTGGGCGGTTTGCCCGTCTCCAACATGGGAATGATCCTCAGGGGCGTGGTCTATGCGCCCGGCGGAGGCTCCACGGCCCTGATCTCGAACGGTCAGGGACCGGTGCAGATATTCACGGTCGGTGAGGCGCCGGTCGGCAATGCGGTGATCGAGGCGATCGAGGTCGACTTCGTGATCCTCAACGTCGGCGGCCGGCGAGAAGCCCTGATCCTGCCCGAGGCGGCGGGGACGTCCGCCCCCCCGCCATCCGCCGGCGTCGCCGCGCCTATGGCGACTCCCCCCGCCGCCGCGCCGGCTCCGGACGCACAGGCGGCCCCGGCCTCGGCCTCGCCGGCCCGCAGTTCCGATCCGGCGCCGCAACCGGTCGTGACGCCCGCCGCCGTCGTCGATTCCCTCGGGGTCGCGCCGTCGCCGCAGGGCTATGTCGTCGGCGACGACAGCGCCCCCCAGCTCTTGCGCGCGGGACTGCGTCCCGGCGATGTGATCAAGAGCCTGAACGGCCAGGCGCTGGGCGATCCGGCCCGCGATCGACGGATATTCCAACGCGCCGCCGCCGGCGGACGCGCCCGTGTGGAGGTCGTCCGCGATGGCCGCACCCTGACCCTCACCGTTCCGCTCAGATAGGCGACGCCCGTGTCCAGACTTTCCCGCGCCGGCCTGGTTTGCCTGATGTCCCTGTTGATGGCGGCGTCGCCGACGGCCGTCATCGGCCAGACCCCGCCGTCCGGCCCGGTCCAGGGCGAGGTTGTGGTCAATATGCGCGGCGTCGACATCCGCGATGTCAGCGAACAGATCGCCCGGATCACCGGCCGCACCATCGTGCTGGATCCCAATGTATCCGGCGTCGTCACCGTCGTGTCCGCCCAGCCCCTGTCGGCCGCCGGCGTCTGGGAACTGTACCAGTCGGTGCTGCGGACCTATGGCTTCGCGGCGGTGCGCAGCGGCGCCGTCTGGCGCGTGGTGCCCCAGTCGACCGTCATTCAGAACAGCGCCCCGACCTCCGGCGAGTCCGGGCAGCAGGTGGTCACCCGCCTGATCCGTCTGCGCAACCTGCCGTCCGATCAGGCCGCGCGGGCGCTGAGGCCCCTGGTCACCCAGTTCGGCTCGCTGGAGCCGGTGGCCAGTCCCAACGCCGTGGTGGTCACCGACTATGCCGACAATGTGCGCCGCATCCAGCAGGTCGCCCAGGCGCTGGACGGTGGCGGCGGAGACAGTTTCGAGAGCCTGAGCCTTCAGCACGCCACGGCTGAAGAGGTCGCCGAGGCGATGCGCCAACTGTTCGGCGAGGACGCCGGGGGACCCCGGGTTTCAGCCGACGCGCGCAGCAACACCGTGCTGGTGCGCGGCTCGCCGCAGGACATCATCCAGGCGCGCAACGTCGTCGCCGCCCTGGACCAGCCGGGCGGCGCGTCGCCCGTGACTCGCGTGGTTCGCCTACGCAACGCCGATGCCGAAGGGGTCGTGGAGATCGTCCGGGGCCTGATGGGCGAAGAGGCGACCGCCACCAATCCGGTCACGCGCAGCCTGCGCTCCGGGTCGACCGGCCTGGCCAGCCTCAGCGCCTCACGCCAGGCGGAGACCGCCGCCCTGGCCGGGGCCGTGACGCCGCCCGCGGCGACAGGCGCGGACGAACGGTCGTCGGCCCCGGCCGGCTTCGCCCTGGCCGATGTCACCGTGCAGTCGGCCAGCGAACTGAACGCCGTGGTTCTGCGCGGCTCGCCGACCACGGTGCAGATGATCCAGGACCTGATCGTTGAACTGGACGTCCGCCGCCCGCAGGTCGTCATCGAGGCCGCCATCGTCGAGATCACCGGCG
This sequence comes from Brevundimonas vancanneytii, assembly GCA_943373195.1. Classification (GTDB taxonomy): domain Bacteria; phylum Pseudomonadota; class Alphaproteobacteria; order Caulobacterales; family Caulobacteraceae; genus Brevundimonas; species Brevundimonas vancanneytii_B. Next base: position 9,171 of record CALSBO010000004.1, on the reverse strand, counting down.
AACTGGGCGAGCAACTCGGCATTCAACTGGCCACAGGGGGCGCCGTTCCGGCCTCTGGCGTCATTGGGGGCACGTCGTTCACCCAGGCGGGCGCGCCGCTCAGCGCCATCCTGTCGGCCCTGGGCGTTCCGGGCGCCTCGGCCTTCTCCGAGGGACTGACCCTCGCCGGCGGCAGTGACGGGGATTTCGGTGTGCTGCTGCAGGCCCTGTCGCGCACGTCCAGCGCCAATCTGTTGTCGACGCCCAGCGTCACGGTTCTGGACAACGAGGTCGCCGAGATCGTGGTCGGCCAGAACGTCCCGTTCCGCACGGGCGCCTTCTCCACCGCCGGCAATACGGTCAATCCTTTCACCACCATCTCTCGCGAGGATGTGGGGGTGACGCTGAAAGTGATCCCTCGCGTGCATGACGGCGACGTGGTGCGGCTCGAGGTCAGCCAGGAGGTGTCCTCCCTGGTCGCGACCAATGTGACGGGGGCGGCCGACCTGATCACCAACCGCCGCAGCGTGCAGACCACCGTCCTGGCCGACAATGGCGAAGTCATCACCCTGGGCGGGCTGATCACCGACGACCGGCAGGCCGGCGACAGCAGGGTGCCGGTGCTGGGCGACATCCCTGTGCTGGGCAGCCTGTTCCGCTCGCGCCGCGAAAACCAGACCCGGCGCACGCTCTTCATCTTCCTGCGCGCCACCATCCTTCGCGACGCCGAGGATGTGCGGATCGAGGCCCAGGAAAACTATGATCTGCTGCGCCGCGAGGAGGCCGTGGCGCCGGCCCCGCAGCTCGAGCGCCCCGACACCGCGGCGCCCCGGCTGCACCCGGAGGTCGAGCGGCTGTTCTGACCGGCGCCGGCGTCCGGTTCAGATGAGTCGTGAGGCGGCTTTGGCTGGATCGCCGGATCGGCTTCGGAGGTGAAGGCGGGGATGATCAGGTCGTCCGACACCGGGTCGCTTACAGGTGGTTCGGAGACCGGCGAGATCGACGCGACCGGCATGCGTCGCCGAAAGGCCCGCCAACCGGTCAGGGTGACGGCGCCGCCGATCCAGCCGGCGATCAACCAGCCGAGCCACGACCACCCCGACGGTGAACGGCTGGCCGCGGGCGGCGCGGGCTGCCTGGACGTCGCCGGGTTGCGGACCGGGGCGGCCGCCGGGGCTTGCGGCGCCACGATCGTCGCGCCCTGCGCCAGGGCCGTCGCCAATTCAGCCTGCGGGATCAGCCACAGCCCGTCCGACGGTTTTTCGATCAGGACGACCTCGACGCTCCAGAGCCGGTGGCCGAACTCCCGGGCCAGGGCCTGGGGCGCATAGACGCCGTCGATTCGGAAAGCCATTTCGGCGTCGACGTCCTCATCGACATTGAACGGCAGACCCAGAGCCTGACCCAGCACCGCCTCGGCGATCTCGCCGACCGGCGCCTGGGGTAGGGAGATCAGATAGTACTGCGGCGCCGCCTGGATCGCGGCGGCGTCCAGCGCCCGGGCCAGGGCCGGCGTCGCGGACCCGAGAACCGCGACAATGGACAGGATGAGGGGCAGACCCGCGGAACGCATCTCGATCTCTCGTTCGGGTCAGCCTTAGCACGCAAACCGCCGCGTGCTCGAAACGCCCGGCCCCAAAATCTTCGCCGCAACCGCGATCAAGTCCAGCCAGGCTCGGACGAACGTCGCTCAGCCTACGCCTTGGGCCGGGGTTTGCGCTTGCGGCAGCGCTTGCAGACCAGCGAGCCCGGCTTGCTGCGGCTGTACCGGTACTCGTGGTCGCAACGAAGTTGCTTCAGCAAGAGCTTCAAGGCCTGGATCATCACGCGAACCTACTCATATTTGCGTATCGACCAAGAGCAATTACGGTGGAGTTGTCGCGCCGACGCGGTGCCGCTTCCGATCGGCGGCCGGGCGTGGTTCAAGGACGTATGCGCCCACTTGCCTTCGTTCTTGTACTGGCCCTGCCGCTCACCGCCTGCAACGCCGGGCGCTCGGCCGTGGACGGGGCGCGGCAGTTCGGCGCTGGCGTCGGCGCCGCCGCGACGGCGCCGCTGGACGACCTCAACCTGCGCCGCGAATACATCCCGACCGTCCTGCTGCAGGCCGAGGCCAATCCCTATGACCTGCGCAATCTGAACCAGTGCGCCACCCTCGGGGCCGAGATCGCGCGGTTGAACGAGGCCCTCGGGCCGGACACCGACGAGCCGCCGGCTCCCGACGGCGCCTTCCTCAGCGAACGGGCCGCCGATGCGGCGGCCGCCGCGGCCCTGGCCGCCATCCGCGATGCGACGACCGACTTCATTCCGGGCCGAGGCTGGATCCGCAGCCTGTCGGGCGCCGCGCGGCACGGCCGCCGCGTCCAGTCCGCCATCCAGGCCGGCCGGATGCGCCGGGCGTTCCTGAAAGGCACGGGCATGCAGCGCAACTGCGCCCCGCCGGCCGCCCCGGCCTGGTTCCGGCCCAGGGGTCGCAGCCAGCGCTAGCCGTTCGACGTATGCCGGGTGTTGAAGTCGCGGCGGAAGGCTTCGAACCGGCCCGCGGCGATGGCCTCGCGCATCGCGGCCGTCAGGGCCTGGAAGAAGGCGATATTGTGCCAGCTGAGCAGCACCTTGCCGAGAATCTCATCGGCCCGGATCAGGTGATGCAGATAGGCCTTCGAATAGCTCTGTGAGGCCGGGCAGGGGACCGAGGGCTCCAGCGGGTCCTGGTCCTCGGCGAACCGGGCGTTCTTGAGGTTGATCGGCCCGTCCCAGGTCCAGGCCTGGCCGTGGCGGCCGGCGCGGGTGGGCAGGACGCAGTCGAACATGTCGACCCCGCGCCACACCGCCTCGACCAGATCGACCGGCTTGCCGACGCCCATCAGATAGCGGGGCCGGTCGGCGGGCAGCATGTCGGGGGCGTAGTCCAGCACCTCGCACATGGCCTGGTGGCCTTCGCCGACGGCAAGGCCGCCGATGGCGTAGCCGTCAAAGCCGATCTCCTGCAGCCGGTCCGAGGACTCGCGGCGCAGGTTTTCGAAGGTGGAACCCTGCTGGATGCCGAACAGCGCCTGGGTTTCGCGCACGCCGAAGGCGGCCTTCGAGCGCGCGCCCCAGCGGGCCGACAGCTCCATGGCGGCGCGGGCGGCAGGCTCCTCGGCGGGCCAGGCGACGCACTGGTCCAGTTGCATCGAGATGTCGGCGCCGATCCGGTCGGCCTGGATCTCGATCGAGCGTTCGGGCGTCAGCACATGTTTGGAGCCGTCGATATGGCTGGAGAAGGTCACGGCCTCCTCCTTCACCTTCGAAATCCCGGCCAGCGACATGACCTGGAAGCCGCCGCTGTCCGTGAGGATCGGCTTCGTCCAGCCCATGAATTTGTGCAGACCGCCCAGCCGCTCCATCCGCTCGGGCCCGGGGCGCAGCATCAGGTGATAGGTGTTGCCCAGAAGGATATCCGCGCCCGTCTGGGCGACCTGATCGACCGTCATGGCCTTGACCGTGGCGGCGGTGCCCACCGGCATAAAGGCGGGCGTGCGGATGTCGCCGCGCGGGGTCCTGAGCACCCCGGTGCGGGCGCGGCCTTCGGTGGTGGAGATGTCGAAGGGGAAGGGCATCAGCGGGTCACAGAGTCCGCTCGGGACGGAAAACCAGCGGACAATTCGGACTCATCGGACTCTTTTCCTCGGGTCGCAACGCGCGGAGTTGCGCGTGCGACCATTGTAGGCGGACCTGACAGGGCGCCAGAGATTCGCGCTGAAGATTTTTCAAATACCTGAAAGACCTAAAGAATTTTCGGCGAGTTGTGCGCGCTGGCGGAACAGCAGGCTGCCGTCCCCGTAGGAATAGAACCGGTATCCGTCCATCACCGCATGGGCATAGGCGGCCTTCATCGTCTCCAGCCCGGCGAAGGCCGAGACCAGCATGAACAGGGTCGATTTCGGCAGATGGAAATTGGTCATCAGCACGTCGGCGGCGCGGAAGCGGTAGCCGGGCGTGATGAAGATGGCCGTGTCGCCGTGGAAGGGACGGACCTCGCCCTCGGGCGTCGTCGCGCTCTCCAGCAGCCGCAGGCTGGTGGTGCCGACGCAGACGATCCGGCCGCCGGCGGCGCGGACGGCGTTCAGGGCGGCGGCGGTTTCGGCGGAGACCTCGCCCCATTCGCTGTGCATCCTGTGGTCGGCGGTGTCGTCGGCCTTGACCGGCAGGAAGGTCCCGGCCCCGACGTGCAGGGTCACCGCATGGGTCGAGACGCCCCTGGCCTCGATCGCCGCCATCAGGGACGGGGTGAAATGCAGCCCCGCCGTCGGCGCCGCGACCGAGCCGTCCCATTTCGCGAACAGGGTCTGATAGTCCGACCGGTCGCGGTCGTCCTCGGCCCGCCTGGCGGCGATATAGGGGGGCAGGGGCATGACACCGACGTCGCGGATGGCCTCGTCCAGCGCGGGGCCGGCCAGGTCGAAGCGCAGGGTCACCAGGCCGTCCTCGCCCTTGTCGAAGACCGTGGCGTCCAGCCGGCCGAGCAGGCAGGCCCCGTCGCTCGCCGCGCCGAACCGGATCCGGTCCCCCGCCTTGATCCGCTTGCCCGGCTTCATGAAGGCCGACCAGATGTCGGGCGCGTCGCGGTGATGCAGGGTGGCCTCGACGGCGACAGAGAGGGTCTCGTCGTCCGGCCCGACCCTCTCGCGCACCCCCGACAGCCGCGCCGGGATCACCCGCGTGTCATTGAACACCAGGGCGTCGCCGGGTCGCAGGAAATCCGGCAGGTCCCGGATGATCCGGTCCTCAAGCGCGCCGTCCCGAACCACCAGCAGGCGTGCGGAATCCCTCGGCTCGGCGGGGCGCAGCGCGATGTGGTCGTCGGGCAGGTCGAAGTCGAAATCGGCGGTCTTCATCAGGCGGCGCAAAGGCCATGGGGGCGGGACGGGGTCAAGGGCGCCGGCGTCGGCGCGGCGATGGGACCATTTGCCCGGCAGACCCGGCGCGAGGGATCGGGTACGATGGCGGCATGAAAATCCTGACCGGCCTCGCCGTATCCGCCTTCGCCCTGTTCGTCGCCGCCTGCGACATCGACACCTCGGCCCTGAAGGAGATCGAGGACACCGCCGCCCAGGCCCAGGCCACGGCGGTCGAGATCAACAGCCGGTCCGAGCAGATCCAGCAGGCCGTCGATGATCCCCTCGGCGCCGTGCGGGGCGCGGTCACGGCCAAGCTTTCGCGGGTCCCGACGGACCAGCCGGGCATCTACGTCCTGACCGACCTGCAGACGGGCTGCCAGTTCCTCGCCACCTATGCCGCCGACGGCAGGACGGTGAGCTCGGTCGCGCCGCGGGTCGAGGCCGTTGCGGGCGGGGGTACGCGTCAGCGATGCATTCCGATCCCGGGCGGGTCGGCCGAAGGCTGACGATCCGCGACCGCCAGCAGGCCCAGCCTGCGTCTGCGTTGACCGGACAGCCGGGAAGCGGCAAACCCCGCCCATGCTGCACTCCCTCGAAGCCCTCGCGCGTGACGCCAAATCGTGGCCGTTCGAACAGGCCCGCAATCTTCTGGCCCATGTGCTGAAGAAGCGGCTCGGCGAGGCCGAGCGGAACGCCGCCAGACTGCTGATCGACGCCGGCAAGGCGGACGAGGCGCTGGCGACTTTCGAGGCGCTGCGGAAGCCCGTCATCTTCGAGACCGGCTACGGCCCGTCCGGCCTGCCGCACATGGGGACCTTCGGCGAGGTGGCGCGCACGACCATGGTGCGCAACGCCTTCCGCGCCCTGACCGGCGACCACTGGCCGACGCGGCTGATCGCCTTCAGCGACGACATGGACGGGCTGCGCAAAGTCCCTGAGGGCATTCCCAATCCGGAGATGCTGACCGAGGACCTGCACAAACCCCTGACCGTGGTGCGAGACCCGTTCGGCACGCACGACAGTTTCGGCGCCCACAACAACGCCCGCCTGCGCGCCTTCCTCGACGGCTTCGGCTTCGACTATGAATTTCTGTCCTCGACCGAACAGTACAGGGCCGGGCGGTTCGACGCGGTGCTGCTGACCCTGCTGGAGCGGTTCGAGGCGATCCAGGCGATCATGCTGCCGACGCTCGGCGAGGAGCGGCGCGCCACCTATTCGCCCTTCCTGCCGGTCAGCCCGGTCACCGGCCATGTGCTGCAGGTGCCGACGCTCGAGCGGAACGTGGGGAAGGGGACGATCGCCTTCGACGACCCGGCCGGCGGACGCACCGAACTGCCCGTCACCGGCGGTCATGTGAAGCTGCAGTGGAAGCCCGACTGGGCCATGCGCTGGACGGCGCTGGACGTCGACTATGAGATGTCGGGCAAGGACCTGATCGAGAGCGTGCGCGAGAGCGGCAAGATCTGTCGCGCCCTGGGAGGCACGCCGCCCGAAGGCTTCAATTTCGAGCTCTTCCTCGACATCGAGGGCAAGAAAATCTCCAAGTCCAAGGGCAATGGCCTGACCATGGACGAGTGGCTGCGCTACGGCACGCCGGAGTCGCTGAGCTGGTACATGTTCCAGTCGCCGAAATCGGCCAAGAGCCTGCATTTCAACGTCATCCCGCGGGCGATCGACGACTATCTGGCGGCGATCGAGGCCTTCAAGACGCAGGAGCCGGCCAAGCGGATCGACAACGCCGTCTGGTCGATCCACGCCGGAGCGCCGCCCGAGCACACCTCGCCGGTGTCTTTCGCCCTGCTGCTGAACCTCGTCGGCGTGGCCAACGCCTCGTCCAAGGCGCAGCTCTGGGCCTATTTCGCGAAATATCTCCCGAACGCCACGCCCGACAACGAGCCGCTGCTCGACCGGCTGATGGGCCATGCGCTGAACTACTACGAGGACTTCGTGAAGCCGGCGAAGTCGTATCGTCTGCCCGACGACAGGGAGAAGGCGGCGCTGCTCGATCTGGCCGCACGCCTGAAGGCCCTGCCGGCCGACACCACCGACGGCGAACTGATCCAGGGCGAGGTCTACGCCGTCGGCAAGGAGCATGCCTTCGAGCCGCTGCGCGGCTGGTTCGGCGCCCTGTACGAGGTTCTGCTGGGCGCGTCGCAGGGCCCGCGCTTCGGGTCGTTCGCCGCCATCTATGGCCTGCCGCAGACCATCGAACTGATCGAGGCCGGCGCGAACGGAAACCTCGCGTCCTAGTGGGCCGCGGTCGTCGGCCCTTCGGGACCTCCCGACCCAGAGCCTGTCCTCGGGCCGACCGGAGGTCGGACCCCGGGGCGGCTGGCGCTTCGCGCATGCCTCGCGCTCAAGCAGCGAGCCGCCGCGCGGCGAGCGTTAGCGCGCTAACGAAGATGAACCGAATATAACGGCGGCCCTCCGGGAGCCTTCATCCGCCGCCGTGCATTCTCCCTGCCATCGACCAACCTCGATGAATGGAGAGAGCCATGTCGAAGATCATGAACACCACCCTGGCCACCGCCGCCGCCCTGGCGGCCCTGGTCACCGCGGTCCCGACCGTGTCGATGGCCCAGCAGGCCAACGGCGTCACCAACTGCGACGCTCCGGGCGGACGCCAGCGCACCGGCGCCGTGATCGGCGGCGTGCTCGGCGCCCTCGCCGGCAGCCAGATTTCGGACAATGAACGCACCCTCGGCGCCGTAGCCGGCGGGGCGGCCGGCGCCGCCGCCGGTTCCTATATCGGCTGCAACCAGCAGCGCGTCCGACAGGACCGCGCCATGAGCCAGGGCGGCGCCTATCGCGCCACGTCCAACCTGCGCATCCGCTCGGGTCCCGGCACCAACTATCGCCAGGCCGGCAGCCTGCGCGCGGGCCAGTCGTTCAGCGCCGTCGGCTCGCAGGGCGAATGGGTCCAGATCGCCGGCGGCGGCTGGGTCAACGCCCGCTACGTCGCCGCCAACTAACCCCGGCGAAACTGACTAACGAAGAGGCCGCTCCTGCAAGGGGGCGGCCTTTTCTTTTGGGCGCCATCGCTCGCCGCGCGGCGGCTCGCTGCTTGAGCGCGGGGGCATGCGCGAAGCGCCAGGCCGCCCCCGGGTCCGACCTCCGGTCGGCCCGAGGACAGGCTCTGGGTCGAGAAGGCGGAGCCTTCTGACCGCGGCCCAAGTCTACTGGCTGACCCACAGGATCCGCCCCATCCAGACGATGTCGCTGCGCGGCACGACCCGGGGCGGATAGGCCGGATTGATCGAGGCGAGGGTCACCGTCTTCGGCGTGAGGGCCGCCAACGCCTTGGCCAGGGTCTCGCCGCCGGTGGTCCGCACCACCACCCGGTCGCCCTTGCGCGGCTCCGGCCCCTCGCGGTCGACCAGGATCCGGTCGCCGTCGCGGTACACCGGCGCCATGGAGTCTCCGGCGATACGCAGGCTCAGCAGGCTGTCGCGCGGCCGGGGCAGGTCGGTCTGCTCCCAGCCGTCGCCCGTCGGCAGGCCCGCATCGTCGAAAAACCCGTCCTGCCCGGCCTGGGCCATGCCCAGCATCGGCACGGTCAGGGGCCGTTCGGTCGCGTCCCGGGCCAAGGCCGCGAACTCGCCGAGCGACAGACCGGTCGCCGTCAGGATCCGCGTCAGGCTTTCGGTCGAGGGCCAGCGCGGCCGCTCGCCCGGCCCGAATCGCTTGGAGGGATTGAAACTGGTCGCGTCCAGTCCGGCCTGCCGGGCCAGGGCCGAGACGCTGATCCCCTCGCGCCGGGCCAGGCCGTCGATCGCCTTCCAGAGCTGGGCGTGGGACAGGGGCATGGCGTCCGCCGCGGCCGTGAGAGCCGATTCGGCGGCAGTTTAGCGGAGGCGGATAGGAATATCCACCTATCACCGAGCCGGCATCTGGGCGAGGCGCGAGGAATGCCTATTCCAGCCCTGCGGCGCGTCGTTCCTGCCAGGCCCAGAAGGTGCCGATGGCGATGACCAGAAGGACTCCGGCGCTGGCCAGATTGATGACCGCATAGAAGGCCCAGAGTGGCGGGCGGATGTCCACGAGGGTCAGGATGTGGCTCATGACGATCAGGGATTGAAGAGCGGAGGCCCAGACGGGCCAAGCGCGGCGGCTCTTCCAAGCCAGTGCACCGAAGATTCCCAACATGATGGCGTCGATCGCCATAAGAGGCTGACCGGAAATGAAGTTGGGTGAAATCAGTCGTTTGTGATTCTGTTGAAGGTGCGAGCCATCAACGGATATCGACATGTGGACTGAGATCACCCGGCGCAAGCATGCCCGAAAGGGCCTGCGGTATTCAAGCGATCTGACG
>CALSBO010000003.1:0-74098 GCA_943373195.1 Brevundimonas vancanneytii | reverse complement strand
TCCACCGCTTCGCGGTCCCCCTCCCCCCGTGGGGGAGGATTGTGGCCATCACAGCACCCCCTTGGTGCTGGGCACGGCGTCGCCCTCGATGCGGATGGCCTGACGCAGGGCGCGGCCGAAGGCCTTGTAGACGGCCTCGGTCTTGTGGTGGTCGTCGTCACCGGTGACCGAGACATGGATCGCCGCGCCGAGGTGTTCGGCCAGTGAGCGGAACACGTGCGCCGTCAGGTCAGTGCGGTAATCGCCGATGAAGGGGGTGGCGAACACGCCCTCGAACACCGGGTACGGGCGGCCGGACAGGTCGATGGAGACGCTGGCGTTGGCCTCGTCCATGGGCAGGACGAAGCCGTAGCGGGCGATGCCGCGACGCTCGCCCAGCGCCTGTCTCAGCGCCTGTCCCAGAGCGATGGCCGAGTCCTCGATGGTGTGGTGCGGGTCGGTGTGCAGATCGCCCTCGCACGACAGGCGCAGCGAGAAGCCGCCGTGGGCGGCGACCTGTTCGAGCATGTGATCGAAGAAACCGACGCCGGTGGCGATGGAGACGGGACCGGTGGCGTCGAGATCGACAGTGCAGACGATGCGGGTTTCCTTCGTGTCGCGGACCGCCTCGCCGGTGCGGTGGACGCGGCCGGGCGTGGCGCCGAGGCCGAGGGCGGCAAGAAGCCGGTCGTTGATCTCCGCCTTTGCTGAAACCGGCAGGCGGAGGCGGTCCCCCGCGCTGTCGGCGGCGAGACCGAAGCGGGCGAGGCCGGCGAGGACTGCGACCGGGTCCGAGGGGCGGGCCATGATCACTGGGCCGAAGCCGGGCTCGATCGCCATCTCGCGCGACAGGGCCTCGATCAGCCGCTCGCGCTCGGTTCGGACCAGGGCGATGCGGGCCGTTGTCTCCAGCATCCGCGAGGGATCGAGGGCCTGAAGGGCGAGGCGGACCGAGACCTCTGGCAGGGCGTACGGCTCCAGCGCCGAGGCGAGGCGGGCCAAGGTCGTGGGCTGGGCCAAGGCGGCGCCGACGCGAGCGCCGGCGAGTCCGTAGGCCAGCGACAGGCTGCGCAGGACGATCAGGTTGGCGTGATCGGCGATGATGCTCGCGGCGGAGGAGGCGTCGGCGAACTCCGCCAGGCCCTCGTCGATGACCAGCAGGGCGGGGGCGACCCGCTCGGCCGTCTCGGCCACGGCCTCGGGCGAGCCCAGAGCGCGAATGATGACGGCGGCGGTCAGGGCGTCGGCGGGCGGCGCGGCGTAGAGGGCGGCGAGGGCGCGGTAGGGCTCGGCGTCCGGCGCCTCGACCCGCAGACCCTCGCGGGCGGCGAGGCGGAACACCAGCTCCAGCCCATGGGTCAGGCCGCGCACCGGCAGCACGCTGACGGCGGCGACGCCATAGACCTCGGCCATGCGGTCGGCGAGCGCGCGGGGCTCGGCCGGATAGCGGTCGAGGCCCTCGCCGCCGGAGACCATAGGCGCGAAGGGCGCGGGGAGGTTGTTCATCCGCCGCTCCTCCGATCGGCGGCGCGGGCGTGGGCTTCGAGCCCTTCGAGGCGAGCCAGTCGGGCGGCGATCGGAGCCAGCGCCCGCGCTCCGGCCTCGGACACCCTCTGGATCGACATGGAGGTCATGAAGCCGGCGGTCGTGACGCCGCCCAGGGTGCGGGCCGCGCCGTCGGTGGGCAGGACGTGGCTGGGGCCGGCGGCGTAGTCGCCCAGGGTCTCGGCGGCGAAGGCTCCGACGAAGACGGCGCCCGCGGCGGTGATGCGGTCGATGAGGCTCTCCGCGTCCACGGTCTGCAGCGCGAGGTGTTCAGGGGCGTAGAGATCAGCCACCTCGCAGGCCTCGGCCATGTCGCGGACCCGGATGGCGCGGCCCTCGGCCAGGGGGGCGCGGGCGATGTCGGCGCGGGGCAGGGTCTCAAGCTGGCGGTCCACCTCGGCGAGGATGGCGTCGATATTGGCCCGGCTTTCCGAGACGAGGATGACCTGGGCGTCGGCGTCGTGCTCGGCCTGACTGAGCAGGTCGGCGGCGGCGATTTCGGGGTCGGCGTCGCGGTCGGCGATGACCAGCAGTTCCGACGGCCCGGCGGGCATGTCGACGGCGGGGCCGCCCGGCAGGGCCGCCGCCTGTTTCTTGGCCTCGGCCACCCAGGCGCTTCCGGGTCCGAATAGCTTGTCGCAAGGTTCGATGACCCCGTCGTCCAGTTCGGCGCCGAAGGTCAGGGCGGCGATGGCCTGGGCGCCGCCGATCAGCCACAGGGCCTCGAGCCCGGCCTCGGCGGCGGCGAAGATCATGGCCGGGTGCGGCTCTCCAGAGGGCGAGGGAGGGGTCACCACGACCCTTCGCCCGACCCCGGCCACGGCGGCCGGGATGGCCAACATCAGCAGGGACGAGAACAGGGGGGCCGATCCGCCGGGGACATAGAGCCCCGCCGAGCGCAGCGGCCGCCAGACCATGCGCGAGCGGACGCCGGGGATGATCTCCACATCGGGCGTGTCCTCGGGCCGCGTCGCCTCGTGGAAGATGCGGATGTTCTCGGCGGCCATGCGGATAGCGCGGGTGTCGGCGGGGCGCAGGGCGTCGCGCGCCGCGGCGACCCGGTCCGGCGTCAGAACCACACGGCGCGGCGGCGCGCCGTCCAGCTTCAGGCTCCAGTCCGCGACCGCCGCCCCGCCCCGGTCCCGGACGTCGTCCATGATCTCGCGCACCGTCTCGACGACCCGCGCCTCGGTGCGGCGGCGGGGCCGGGCCAGGGCCTCGATGCGGCCGGCGGCGTCCAGGGCGTTCCAGTCGATCCGGCGCATCACATCATCTTCTCGACAGGCAGGACCAGGATGGCCGAGGCGCCGGCGGCCTTGAGCCGTTCCAGCGTCTCCCAGAACACCGCCTCCTGACAGACGGCGTGCACGGCCACGGCGTCGTCGCGGCCAGCCAGCGGCATGACCGTCGGCGCGCCCGCGCCGGGCAGGATGGCGGTGATCTCCTCCAGCGCCGAACGGGGCGCGTTCAGCATCACGTATTTGGCGCCCTGCGAGGACACCACGCCCGCCATCCGCTCGATGACACTGTCCAGCAGGTGCTGGAGGCCGGGTTCGGGCGCGACGGGCGAACGGATCAGCACCGCCTGACTGTCCAGCACCGTCTCCTTCGCCGCCAGGCCGTTGGCCTCCAGCGTCGCCCCGGTCGAGACCAGATCGCAGATCGCCGACGCGAGCTTGAGCCGGGGCGCGACCTCGACCGCGCCGCGCATGACGACGATGTCGGCGGCCACGCCCTGGGCGTCGAGGAACCGCCGAAGCACCTTCGGATAGGAGGTGGCGATGCGCAGGCCGTTCAGCGAGGCCGGACCGTCGTAGTCGAGCGTCGGCGGCACGGCGATCTTCAGGGTGCAGCGGCCGAAGCCGAGCGGCATCAGCACCTCCGCGACCGGTCCGCCGTTGCGGACCTCCTCCAGCACATTCTCGCCGACGATGCCGAGGTCGCAGACGCCGTCGGCGACGAAGGTGGGAATGTCGTCGTCGCGCACCCGCAGCAGATCGATGGGATAGTTCTCGACCCGATAGAGCAGGTCGTTGTTCCCCTTGATCACGCGCAGGCCTGCGTCGCGGACGAGGTCGAGGCTGCGTTCGGCCAGACGGCCGGATTTCTGGACGGCGATACGCAGCCGCCCCTGGACAGTGCTCATGACGGGTACTCAGACTTTCAGACGGTCCAGCACCAGACGATAGCCCTGGTGCGGCATTTCCTTGAGGAAGCGGGCGACCCGCACGACGGTGGTCGGACTGGCCTGGGCCTCGGCGGCGATCTCGCGGTACGACTTGCCGCCGGCGTCGAGCAGGCGGGCCACCTCCCACCGCTCGGCGAAGGCCCGCACCTCGGACGGCGTGCACAGGTCGGCCAGGAAGGCGTCGACCTCGTCGCGCGTCTTGAGCGACAGCAGGGCGTCGGACAGCGCCAGGCGGCTGCGGGCCGTGGCGGCGGCGTTGCGGGGCAGGGAGTCGGTCATTGCGTTGTTCCACTATGCTGTAACAGTGGCACAAGCAAGCGGTTTTCACACCGGGTCGTGCGAAGGGCGGCGATAGGCGTCGCCGTTCCGGCCATGATGTTCTGTTGATGGTGCGGGCGGTCGGGCTCGAACCGACACTCCTTTCGGAACCGGATTTTGAGTCCGGCGCGTCTACCAGTTCCACCACGCCCGCACAGGCCGGTTGCTCGCTTCGGCTGGCGCGCTAGGTAGCGTGGGGGGTCCGATCAGGTCAATGCGGATGGGGGGATTCCATCCCCGCCCCTCCCGTTCGGGCCTCGGACGTGGCGAAAGCTTAATCCGTCCCGCGCATCCGTAAAGCGCCGCCGCGGCCTCTGGTCCCTGAAACGGAAAGGAGGCCCCGATGAGACGATTGCTGACCGTGCTGCTGGGCGGGCTGGTCCTGTCCTGTCAGGGACCGGCGGCGGTGATGGCGGCGGACACGTTTGCTGCGCCCGTTGTCATCCCGGACGCCGCGAAAGCGGCGATCCGGGACGGCCTGCCGCGCCTGTGAGCCTCCCGGAAATCGCAGCGCGATTGTCCGGGAGACAGGTTGCCGCCGCAGTATGGCCTGACCTTTCTCCTGGATAGCGGCTGGCGCCGCTTCCGGGAGATGGAAATCCAGCCTCCCACGTCCCGGATCGCCGCGTTGCGGCGTCCGGGATGACAAGCCCGCTAAACCCCCGCCACCACCTGCTCGATGGCCCCGAAGATGGAGTGGTGGTGGTCGTCCAGCATTTCGATGCGGACCGTGTCGCCGGCCTTGAGGAAGGGCGTCTCGGCCTTGCCGCGCAGGATGGTCTCGACCGTGCGGACCTCGGCGATGCAGGAATAACCGAGGCCGCCCTCGCTGACCGGCTTGCCCGGGCCGCCGTCGGTATCGCGGTTGGAGACGGTGCCCGAACCGATGATGGTCCCGGCGCACAGGCTGCGGGTCTTGGCCAGGTGGGCGATCAGGGTCCCGAAGTCGAAGGTCATGTCGACCCCGGCGTCGGCCTTGCCGAAATCGGCGCCGTTCAGCTGAACCGAAAGTTCGCCCTTGAGCTTGCCGTCGGCCCAGCGGTCGCCCAGGGCGTCGGGCGTGACGAACACCGGCGACAGGGCCGAGGCGGGCTTGGACTGGACGAAGCCGAACCCCTTGGCCAGTTCGGCCGGGATCAGATTGCGCAGGGAGACGTCATTGACCAGGCCGACCAGGCGGATGTGGCCCAAGGCCTCCTCGCGGCTGACGCCCTGGGGCACGTCGCCGGTGACCACCACGACCTCGGCCTCCAGATCGCAGCCCCAGCTTTCGTCGGCGAGCGGAATCGGGTCGCGCGGGGGAAGGAAATTGTCAGAGCCGCCCTGGTACATCAGGGGGTCGGTCCAGAAGCTGTCGGGCATTTCGGCGTTGCGCGCCTGCCGCACCAGGGCGACGTGGTTCACATAGGCCGAGCCGTCGGCCCATTGATAGGCGCGGGGCAGGGGCGCCGCGGCCTCGCGCTCGTGGAACCGGCCGCGCGGCACGCCGCCGTGTTCGAGGCTTTCGGCCAGGGCCCGCAGGTCGGGCTCCAGCCGATCCCAGTCATCCAGCGCCGCCTGCAGCGTCGGGGCGATCAGGAAGGCGTCAGTGAACCAGGCGAGGTCGTTGGAGACGAGGACGAGGCGACCGTCACGGCCGTGCTTGAGCGAGGCGAGTTTCATGGCTCAAGGCTTATGCGGTTTCTCCCGGAGGCGAAACCGGCTTCTCAGTGTTTCGCGCGGGTCCCGCTGATGCGGCCGGCGGGCGGGCGGTTGGAACCGGCCGGACGCGGCGGGCGCGGCGGGCCGGGATCGGACAGTTCGGCGCGGGCCTGACGCAGTTCGCGGACGCGCGCGGTCTCGTCGCGCCAGTGTTCGGCGAAATGGGCGACGGCCAGGCGCAGGGCGTCGGTCTGTTCGCGGTGATTGAGGTCGCGCTTCTCGGGCTTGGCGTCCTTGGCGGGGCCATGGCCGCCGCCGCTGGAATGCGTGTGGTCGGCCGGGGCGCTGGTCACGATCGTGATGTTGGCGGTCGCCGCGCCGCCGCCGCCGCCGCCTCCGCCGCCGCCGCTGGGGGCGGCGGGCTCGCCATGGCCGCCCGGACCGTGGCCGCCGTGACCGGGTCCGTGCCCAGGCCCGTGACCGTGCGCCTCGCCCGGCCCCTTGCCGTCGACCGCGTCCTTCAGCTTGCCGATATTGCCGGACACGCCCTTGGCCAGGACCAGGGTCTTGCCCAGGCGGGCCTCGATCACCTTGAGCAGGGTCTGGGCGCGGCCCCTCAGGGCGTCGTCGTTGGAGCCCATGGCGGCCCGGGCGGCGTCATTGATCGCCTCCCAGATGGCGGGGGCGGCGTCCTTGCCCTTGTTTCCGGACTGGGAGCCGAAAAACCAGCCCAGCAGCAGGGCGGCGGCGAGGGCCAGCAGGATCGCGCCCCAGAAGAAGGCGTCGGCGCCGATGAAGATCGGCGGGTCCAGCGGGGCGTTGGCCGGGTCGGCATTGGCGAAATCCGCGCCGTAGGACATGCTGCTCTCCCTCCAAGGCCGTGAACCGTTCGGCGCGCATCTTGCCCCGACCGCTCCGCTTGGCAACGACAAAGGTTAACGGCGCGACCGATTCCCGCCAGAGGAGAGTTGTTCAGCGCGGCGGGGTGATCAGGGCGCGCGCTTCCGCGCCGGTGCGGGCGCCCACGTCGCGGACCTCGATCTCGACGGCCACGGCGCCGGCGGGTTCGTGCGCCCACAGATAGCGGCGCTCGATCTCGACCTCCCGGCCCGAGGGGGCCAGGCCGATGTAGCTGTCGCCCCAGGGCGTGATCTTGACCAGTTCCGGCCAGATCAGGGAGCAGGCCTGGTCCAGCTCCTCGATGGCCATGGCCGAAAGTTCGTCGTCGCTCACAGCCACCGCCGCACCCTCTGGCGATAGGCGTCGTAGGGGGCGCCGAATTTGGCCGAGAGGTAGCGTTCCTCGCGGGCGATCACGAAGCGGTCGACAACGGCGAGGCAGGGCAGGAGCAGCAGCAGGGCGACCCAGCTGTCCATGGCGATCGCCAGGCCGACATAGGTGATGGCGAAACCGAGATAGATGGGGTTGCGGCTGAACCGGTAGGGGCCTTCGTCGATCAGGACGGTGGTCGGCTTCCATGGCTCGACCGCCGTGCCCCGACGCCGGAACAGGCCCGCCGCCATGCCGTCGAGCAGCAGGCCGCCGACGATCAGCGTCAGGGCCACGCCGCGGCGGACCTCGACCGACAGCCCGAAATCGGCCGCCAGCCAGCCGAACCCGGCGTCGATGGCTTCCGGCCGGGCGCCGAGCTCGGTCAGCCCCCAGCCGACGAACAGGACGCCGAGGTAGATCAGCGGCGGCGGGGCGATGACGCCGGGGATGTCGCGGTCGGTCACGGGCGGAGGGCCTCGTCGCCATAGATGGCGACGGCGGCGGGTTCGGTGCTGGAGACAGCGCCGCGATACATGCCGGAGGAGTTCATCTCGAAGACCGGGCGACCTCCCCGAGGCATGACGATCACCCCACCTTCGCCGCCCAGTTCGCCGACCTGGGCGATCTCGACCTGGGCCGCCTGGACCTCTGCGCGGCGAGGATGCCAAACGCAGACGTCTTCCTGAGGATTCATTCCGCCGCAGGCCCTCAGGTAGGCCGCCTCGGCGATGGCGGATTGCTCCTCGGCGGTCATCGCGTTCCACGCGCCAATGCGCGCACAGATATCCCGCGCGACGCTGGCCCGGATGAAATACTCGCCCGAGCCCGTCGCCGAGACGGCGCAGCCGTCGGCGTTCGACGCATAAGTCCCCGCCCCCAACACCGGCACGTCGCCGACGCGGCCCCAGCGTTTGGCGGTCATGCCGCCGGTCGAGGTGCCGGCCGCGAGCCGGCCCTGGCTGTCCAGCGCCACGGCGCCGACCGTGCCGAACTTCCGTTCGTTCAGCGGCGCGGCGACCTCGGCCATGGCGCCGGGCGCGGGGGCGGCGGGGGCGCCGGCGGGGCGTTCGGGGATCGGCAGGTTCTGGCGGCGCAGCTCGGCCTCCAGCCCGCGCCAGCGGCGTTCGGTGAAGAAGAAGGCCGGGTCGACCTGCTCCAGCCCGACCGAGGCGGCGAACGTGTCGGCCCCCTCGCCGATCAGCATGACGTGCGGCGACCGCTCCATCACCGCCCGGGCGGCGGCGATCGGGTGGCGGGTGGTGGTCAGGCCGGCCACGGCCCCGGCGGTCAGGTCCGAGCCGTTCATCACGGCGGCGTCCAGCTCGTTGCGCCCGGCGGCGGTGAAGACGGCGCCGCGCCCGGCGTTGAACAGCGGATCGTCCTCCATCAGCTCGATCGCGGCCTGCACCGCGTCCAGCGCTGAACCGCCCCCGGCCAGCACGGCCTGTCCGGCCTCGAGCGCGCGGTGCAGCGCCGCGCGATAAGCGGCGTCCTGTTCCGGCGTCAGGCCGGCGCGCTCGATCACCCCCGCGCCGCCATGAATGGCGAACGACCAGCGCGGGGTCTCCTGCGCGGCGGCGGGGTCGGCGAACAGGGCGAGGACGATGGTGGCGATGGCCAGCCTGATCGGGTTCATTGCCGGTATCCTCGTTTCGCGCGATGTTTGAAGCATGTCAGACGTGACCGACATTCTGGTCCCGGAGCTGGAGGGCGTTCATGCCCTGATCGCCCGCATCGAAACCGATCTGGCCAACATCAAGGAAGACACCCGCCACATCAAGGTGCGGATGACCTCGCTCGACGCCAACATGAGCAGCCTGAACCGGCGCATGGAGCATTTCGGCCAGAGGCTGGAGAGAATCGAACGTCGTCTCGATGCGATCCACGTCTGAGCATCTGGCGCGGTCGCCGAGGTTGAGCGCTTGTCATCCCGGACGACGCGAAGCGGCGATCCGGGACGGAGTGCGCCATCGAAATGGGCCTCCCGGAAATCGCGGCGCGATTGTCCGGGAGACGGGCGGCCGCCGCGCTGGGCGTGACCTGTCTCCCGGATAGCTGCTGGCGCAGCTTCCGGGAGTGCGAGTTTGATGGAGCTTGGCGTCCCGGATCTCGCTTCGCTCGTCCGGGATGACAAGGAGTCGGGATCTGGTCCGGTCTACAAGGCCTGACCGCAGCACGGGCAGCCGGACGGCTCGACGCCGAACAGGGCGCGGATGCGGTCGGGCGCGAGCGCCTCGACGGACCGCGCGACCGCGATCCCGAGCGGTCCGATGGCCAGCACCCGGTCGGCGCGGGCGGCGAAGGGCAGGTGGTGGGTCGAGGCGATAACCACCCGGCCCTCGGCGGCCAGCGCGCGGATCGCCGCCTCGACATCGCGGGCGTGGGCGGGGTCGAGCAGGGCCAGCGGCTCGTCGAGCAGGCAGAGCGGCGCGTCCTGCACGAACAGGCGGGCGATCAGGACCAGCTGCTGCTGGCCGCTGGACAGGCGGTCGAACGGGCGGTCGGCCAGGTCGCCGATGCCGAGCCGGTCCAGCGCCGCGCGGGCGGCGTCGAGGTCGGCGGGGGTCAGGCCGGCCGACCAGCGGCGCAGATGGGCGCGGCCGAGGGCGGTCAGGTGCAGGGCCGAGAAGCCGGCCGATACGCCGCCGGGCGGGGGCAGCCAGGCCGCAGTGGGACGCTTGACCGACCCCGCCAGCGGCGGCAGCAGGCCGGCGAGGGTCTTGAGCAGGGTGGTCTTGCCGGAGCCGTTCGGGCCGATCAGGGCCAGCACCTCGCCGGGGGCGACGGCGAGGTCGAGCGCCGGCAGACGGAAGCCGCGTCTGCCCGCGACGAGTCCTTCGAGAACGACCGCGCTCATGACCGCCTCGATGCAGCGACGAACAGGATCAGGAAGGCGGGCGCGCCGATGGCGGCGGACAGGAGGCCGACGGGGATTTCGGCCGGGCCGAAGGCGGTGGCCAGCCGGTCGATGACCAGGGCGAACAGGGCGCCGAGCGCCATGGCCGCCGGGATCAGCCGCCCGGCGCGCTCGCCGACGATCAGCCGGGCGGCGTGGGGCGCGAGCAGGCCGATCCAGCCGACCACGCCGGCCACGGCCACGGCCGAGGAGGTCATCAGGGCGGCGGCGGCGAGCGCCAGCAGGCGCAAGGGCCGCGCGGGCAGGCCCAGCGACCGCGCCTGCTCGTCGCCCAATGAAAGAATGTCGAGCCGGAAACCCAGTCCCGTCAGCACCGCAGCGCCGACGGCGACGGGGATCAGGGCGACGAGGGCTTCGGCCGAGGTCGCGCGGGTGAACGAGCCCAGAAGCCAGTAGGTGATCGAGGGTAGCTGGGAATAGGGCTCGGCGACCACGACGACGAGACCGAGCCCGGCGGTGGCCAGGGCTCCGGCCACCACGCCGCACAGGATCAGGGCCAGCCGCCCGTCGCCGCTGCGGGTCATCGCGGCGCAGACGAGGGCGAGCGCCCCGGCGGCGAGGCCTCCCGCGAAGGCGGCGCCCTGCACCAGGGCCGCGCCCGCGCCCAGCAGCAGGGCCAGGGCCGCGCCGAGGCCGGCGCCGGACGAGACGCCGAGCAGGTCGGGCGCCGCCAGCGGATTGCGGAACAGGATCTGGAACCCGGCCCCCGCTCCGGCCAGGGCCGCGCCCGCCGTCAGCGCCGCCAGCAGCCGGGGGCCGCGCAGGGCCAGGGCCAGTTCGGCCTCGGGCGATCCGCGTCCGAAGGCGGCGGCCAGCAGGGCGTCGGGCGCCACGCCCAGCGGCCCCGTCGCCAGCACCGCCAGCGTTCCGGTCAAGGTCAGAAGAACAAGCGCCGCGGGAGCCGGCGCCCCCCTCGGTCCGGTCACCAGAGCCATCGCGGCAGGGGCGTCTCGACCGGCGCCATGCCGTAGAGCCGCCGGGTCAGGGCGGCCAGCGCCAGCGGCGACCCCGACGGATCGGCCAGCCAGGCGCAGCCCAGCAGGCGGTTCACGGACGGCGGCCGATCGATCCAGCCGAACGGCCGGTCCGGCAGCAGCAGCAACCGCCGCCGGCGGCCGTCGCGTCGGGTGCGCCAGACCGGATCGCGCTGGACGGCGGCGGCGAAGGTCCGGTCCAGGGTGACGATGACCTCGGGGTCCCAGGCGGCGACCTGTTCGCGGGCGACGCGGCCGATGTCGCGCGAACCGACCGCGACATTGGTCCAGCCCGCGCCCTCCAGCACCTCGGTGGCCAGGGCGCCGCGGAAGCCGGTCTCCAGCCCGTCGGCGTCGCGCGCATAGTAGAAGGCCGGTCCGGCGGGCGCGCGTCGCCAGCGGTCGAGCACGGCCTCGGCCTCGTCCGCCAGTCCCCCGGCGGCGCGTTGGGCATCCAAAAGGACGGCGGCCTCGCGGATGGCGTCGGGAATCCGGGTCAGGGCGCCGTCGATCAGGCGCCATTCGACGCCCAGTCGCGTCCGCATCCGCTCGCCGAGCGCCTGATTCTCCGCATCGGTGTCGCCATAGTCGATCACCAGCCGGGGCTTGAGCGCCGCCATCGCCTCCAGATTGGCGGGCCGCCCGCCGCCGCCCAAGGCGCCCAGTTCGGGCAGGTCGGCGGCCCATGCGGGAAGGGCGGCGAGGGCCTCGGGCGAGGGCCTGCGCGGCCATCCGGCCAGCCGCGCGCGCGCCACGGCCCAGATCAGCAGGGCCGCCGGAGCGCCCGCCGCGACCACATCCCCGGCCGCGCGGGGCGAGACGGGACCGCAGGCCGCCAGCGTCATCGCCGAGCCCGCCCCGATCAACGCCGACCGCCGCGTGGTGGTCATCGAATCCCCGTCAAGACCGTTCCGGGCCATCCTGCCGCGCCGGCGGGCGATACGCCACCTCACAGCCAATTTACCCTTAACCCTTGTCCGGTCTTCCCGCCCGTGCTGCTTATGCGCTCTCGCGCGTCAGGTGGGGCGCAGCCATATGGGAGTGGGCCGTTGAGTAGAACGGACATTGGAGGGGCGGTCATAACGCCCGGCGGGTTCGAAACCCGGCGCATCCGGGGAGACCGGGCATGAACAATATCGTCATCATAGCCGGCATCATCATCACCCTGGTCACGGGCATTCCCGTGCTGATGCAGATGCTGAAGAACCACCCGCGCGGACTGATCATCCTGTTCTTCGCCGAGATGTGGGAGCGGTTTTCCTACTACGGCATGCGCGGCATCCTGATCTTCTTCCTGACCCAGCATTTCCTGTTCGACGACGAGACGGCGAGCGCGACCTACGGCTCCTACACCTCGCTGGTCTATCTGCTGCCGCTGCTCGGCGGCATCATGGCCGACCGCTATATCGGCACCCGCAAGGCCATCGCCTTCGGCGCCCTGCTGCTGGTGGCCGGTCACGGCATGATGGCCTTCGAAGGCCGGCCCGCGACCGAGACCCTGACCTATGCCGGTCAGACCTACGAGATCGCGGCCGAGGGCCGCGGGGCCACGCGTGAGGTCAATATCGTCGTCGGCGGCCAGAACTACGCCTTCGGCCCGGCCGAGGGCGGCGGCATCGCCATCGCGGGCCTGCCCGCCGGATCGCCCCTGCCCGCCACCCTGGCGAAAGGGTCCTATGCGATGGAACAGACCCGCGACACGAACGGGGTCAACATCTTCTATCTGGCGGTTTCGCTGATCATCATGGGGGTCGGCTTCCTGAAGCCTAACATCTCCACCATCGTCGGGCAGCTGTATCCGCAGGGCGACCCGCGGCGGGATTCCGGCTTCACCCTCTACTATTACGGCATCAACCTGGGGGCTTTCTGGGCCGCCGTGTTGTGCGGCCTGCTGGGACAGACCGTGGGCTGGTGGGCCGGCTTCGGCCTCGCCGGCGTCGGCATGGCCTTGGGCTGGGTCGTCTTCGTGCTCGGCAAACCGCTGCTTCAGGGCAAGGGCGAGCCGCCGAATCCTGAGCTGATCAAACAGCCCCTGATCGGGCCGCTGAACCGCGAATGGTTGATCTACATCTCCGCCATCCTCGGCGTCGGCGTGGTCTGGTTCATGGTTCAGCGCAACGCCCTGGTGGGCACGGTGCTGACCTTCTCGACCCTGCTGTCGCTGGCGGCGATCCTCTGGATCATCGTGGCCGTCTGCAAGACCTGGGTGCAGCGACAGCGGATGATGCTGGCCGTGGTCCTGATCTTCGGCGCCGTGGTCTTCTTCACCCTGTTCGAACAGGCCGGCACCTCGCTGAACCTGTTCGCCGACCGCAACGTGGACCTGACGGTTGTCCCCCAGGCCATGAACTTCCTCGGTACCCCGGTGGGAACGCCGGCCCAGCTGGAAGCGGCGGGCGTCACGCCCTCGGGCTTCTGGATCGACGCGACCATCACGGCCGCGCAGGTGCAGTCGTTCAACGCCGGCTTCATCCTCATCTTCGCGCCGATCTTCGCGGCTATGTGGGCCTGGTTGGCCGCGCGGAAGAGGGACCCCAACCCGACCATGAAGTTCGGTCTCGGCCTGTTGCAGGTCGGGCTGGGCTTCCTGGTGGTGGTCTGGGCCGCCGGTTCGGGCATGGTCGACAGCGCCTTCCAGATGCCGCTGATCATGCTGGCCCTGCTCTACATGCTGCACACGACGGGTGAGTTGTTCCTGTCGCCGGTGGGCCTGTCGGAGATCACCAAACTGTCGCTGCCCTCCGTGGTCAGCTTCATGATGGCGGTGTGGTTCCTGGCCAGCTCGATCGCCCAGTTCGTCGGCGGACGTATCGCCGGTCTGATGGGCACCGAGACGGTCGGCGGCCAGGTCCTTGACCCGGCCGGCGCGCTGCAGACTTCGCTGGCCGGCTTCGACACCCTCGGCAAATGGGGCGTCGGCATCGGCATCGGCTTCATCCTGATCAGCTTCCTGATCAAGGGCTGGTCCCACGGGGCCAATGACGCCGGCAACCATCCCGGTCCGACCGCGACCGACCGGGGCCAGGAAGACGGCAACGTCGCCAAGCCGGAAGCCGGCACTGCGGGCTGATCCCGGCTGACGACGGCTGAACACAGGAAGGGCGGAACCTTGCGGTTCCGCCCCTTTTTGGCGCGTCGAGGGTGGGCGCGCCGTCAGTTTCCGGGGTGTGGGGACGCCTTCTTCAAAAGGTCTTTCTTATCTGGACGAACAGCCAGGGGCTCATCCGGGTGCGCCGGGTCTCGCGGAAGGACAGGGGCGCGGTATCGCGCGGGCCGGTGTAGATTTCGCGGTCGTAGCCGATGGCCCGGTTGCTGGCGTTGCCCAAGTCGACCTTGATGGTCAGGTCGCGCTCGGGCTTCCACTGTACGAAGGCGCTGACCTCGGGCTCGGCGTAGAAGGCGCGGACCTCGCGCACCCGGAAGCTCCGGCCCTTGTCGACGTTGCAGCCGTGGTTGAAGCCCCAGGCCCAGCGGCCGCCCCTCAGATCCTGATTGAAGGACACGCCGCAGCCGAAGGCTTGGTTGCCCTGGAAGCGCCGCTCCTCGCCCGTGACCGGATCGAGCACCGAGGTCGAGGACCAGCTGCCGCGTGTCTGGAAGCGTCCATTGGGGATGCCCAGCCGATCGGTCGGCAGGGTCAGGCGGAGCTGGAAGAAGCTGGCCGTGCCGTCGCCGATGTTGCCCACGCCGTCGAAACCGCCGGTCAGGGGGATGACGTCCACCACATCCTCGACCTCGGCGTACTGGTAGGTCGCGTCGAACACGCCCTGACCCCAGAAGCGGCGCTCGTAGATGGCTTCCACCACCGTCTGCTTCTGCGGCTCCAGATCGGGGTTGCCGCCCTCGACCTGGCCGATGTCGATATCGGCCGAGGCGATGAAGTCGCCGAAGTCCAGCTGGCCCACCTCGCGCTCGGCGCGGACGCGGAACTGATGGCCGGTCACGGGCGTCCAGGTCGCCTGGACCCGGGGCTTCACATAGACGAACGACTTGGTCAGATCGCTGTCGCCGGACTGGCTGATTTCCGACACCTCGACGCGCATCCCGCCCTCGACCGTCAGGGTCGGGCCGGGCCGCCAGGTCATCTGGCCGAACACCTCGCCGCGCAACTCCTCGACCTTGACCGAGGACGACGGCAGCGGGATCGGCACGCCGTTCTCTTCGTAGGCGGTGGCGCTGTCCAGGAAGTTGTACGCCGCCTCGCCGCCGCCCTCGAAGGACCAGCGGTCGGTGGGCCGGAAGCGCAGGATGGCGCGGCCGATGGTTTCGCCCGAGGTCCCGTCGGCGGTGAAGGTCGAACTGTCGCCGCTGCTCTGCGAAACCCCCGTGTATTCCTCGGTCGAATAGCGTTGCAGGCCGGTCAGCTCCAGGCCGGTGCGAGGCCCCAGATCGTAGCTCCAGTTGACGCCCAGCTCGCTGTTGACGTTGTTCGCTTCCTCATCGTTGAAGCTGTCGACGCCGGGACCCGAGCGGATCAGCAGGTCCTGGGCGTTCTCGTTGCCGAACCAGCCCAGCAGGCCGTTGACGCGCAGCAGGCCGCCGCCGACGCGGCGCTGGACCGCGCCGGTCGCGCGCACATTGCGGATGCGGTCCCACAGTTCCAGATCGGCGTCCTGGATCAGGTTTCCGGCGGCGTCGTACCGGCGGCGGAAGCCGTCGCCGGTGCCGTCGGTGCGGTCGGTGAAGCCGCTGATCGAGCCCTCGATCTGGTTGTCGCCCTCGCGCCGGGAATAGCGGGCCGAGAGCACCGGGCCGAGATAGCCGTCGGGATAGACATAGGTGTTGGCCTCGATCACCCGCTCGACGGTCACGGTGCGGATCAGGATGACATTGGCGACGACCGAGCGGCCCTGCATGTCGATGCCGGGGGCGCCGCCGCGGATCAGTTCGACGCGGGCGACGCCGCTGGCCGAGATACGGCGCAGGATCTGGTCCAGACTGTCGCTCTTGGTCGAGGGGCGCTGTCCGTCGATCAGGACGTTGCCGGCGGTGCCGGCCAGGCCCCGGGTGCCGCTGTCGCCGGAGTCGAACGCGAAGCCGGGCAGGCGGCCGATCATGTCCAGGGCCGTGTCGGGCCGGGCGTCGGCGAAGAAGGCGGGCTCGAAGACCAGAACGCCCTGCTGGGCGGCGTCGACGGCCGGGGCGGTCTGCACCGGACCGGTGGCGACGGGGGCCTGGGCCGCGGACTGGGGCGTGGCGCCTTGTGCCATTGCCGGTCCCGCCAGCACGCACACGGCCGCTCCGGTCAGCCAGATCGCTTTGTTCATTCGTCCCTCTCCCTGTTGGTCGAACGGTGCCCCGCGACCGGGCGCGCTTACAGTTACAAGCGGGACAGGTGGGTTAAATCGCCGACAGGCTTTGGGCGGCGCGGAGGCCGCCCGACCCTGGTGTCGGACGTGGAGGCGGGCGGGTCGATCAGAACGTCTTCCGGATCCGGATCTGCCAGAAGGTGCGCGGATCGGTGGGGCGCAGCTCGGTGAAGGCGATGGGGCGGGCGGGCGTCCGGTCGGCGAAGACCGTCCGCTCGACCTGGAAGTCGTTCCAGACGTTGACCTGGGCGCGGATGGCCAGCGTCGGCGTCGGCTTGTACTCGATATTGGCCTCGAAATAGTCGCTGCCGGTGAAGCCCGAGACCTGGTCCGGATCGAAGCGGAACTGGCGCAAACTCTCGAGGTAGGTCACCGCCCAGTTGATCTTCCAGGTGGTGATGTCCTGGGCAATGGTGAAGGCGGGTTGCGAAGGCCGCACACCCGAGATGGGTCGTTCCTGACCCGAGGTCGGGTCGGTCACGGCCGTGTCGTTCCAGGTGTTCCTGAACTGGAACTGGCCGCCCGAGAAGCCGGTCCAGTCCAGCGGCACAAGGACGTTGACGGCCAGCTGATCCAGCGTCCCGTCGCCGATGTTGCCGACCGCCGACAAGCCCATCGGCAACGGCAGGCGGTCGATGACGCCGATGATCTCGTCGTGGCGGTAGCCGATGGAGACGATGCCGTCGCCAAGGAACCGGCGCTCATAGGTGAGTTCGGAGATCCAGCGCTCCTCGGGCTCGAGGTTGACATTGCCACCGAACAACTGTCCGTCTTGCAGGTTCGCGCTGGCGGCGAAGTCCCCGAAGTTGAGCTGCCCCAGCAAGCGCTCGAAGCGGAAACGCAGCTGGTTCTGCGGTCCGGGCGTCCAGGTCACCTGCACGCGCGGCTTTGCGAAGAAGAAGCTTTTCTCCTGATCCGCATCGCCGGACTGGGTGATGGTCGAGGCCTCCAGCCGCACCCCGCCCTCGACGGCAAGGTTGGGCCGCACCCGCCAGGTGGTCTTGGCGAAGACCTCGCCGCGCGTTTCCTCGACCTTGATCTGGTCCGAGGGCAGGGGCACCGCCACGCCGCCCACCAGGAAGACCTGGTCGGTTTCCAGCATGTTGTAGGCCACTTCGCCGCCCCCCTCGACGGTCATGGACGGCGTCCGCTCCCAGCGCAGCAGCGAGCGCAGGATGGTCTCGGACGCATTGCCTTCGGACTCGAACTGATTCTCCGGGCTGACGACGCCGCCCGCCGTGTTCCTGGACACCGAGACGGTTTCGAAATCCCTCCATGTGCGGATGAAGCGCGTCTCGGAGACGAGGCCCTGGCGCATCGGACGGGTGAAGACGGCGCCGACCTCGCCGCTCGTGCCTTCTTCGGAGAAGCGGTTGTCGCGCAGGACGCCCGGCCCGTCCTGGAGGCTGTACTGGCTGTAGTCATTGAGACCCAGCCGGGCGGTCAGGTCGATCTTGCCGCCCATGAAGGCGTCGGCGAAATTGACCCGCGCTGACTGGCCGCCGCCGGTCTGGTCGCTGTAATAGCCCTCGTCGCGCAGGACGACGCCGTTGGCGTCGCGGCGGATGACCCTGCCGACCCCGTGGGAATCGTCGATGGCCACGCCGTCGGCCAGGGTGAAGCCCCAGACGCGTTCGCCCTCGCGGCGCGTGAACTGGTACTGGCCGAAGCCGCGATCCGTGCCGCCTTCGAAGAAGGCCATGTTGCCCGTCAGGATCTGCTCGGTGCTGGCCTGGGTTTTGGTGATGACGTTCACGACGACGGCATAGCCCTGCATGTCGATGCCCGGCGCGCCGCCGCGGATCAGTTCGATACGCTCGACCTGGGGAACCAGGGTCCGCGACAGGACCGAGGAGCCGGTGTCGTTCTTGGACGCCGGTCGAGAGCCGTTGATCAGGATGTTGCCGACCGCGCCCTCGAAGCCGCGCGAGCCGTCGCCGTCCTGGACCGAGAAGCCGGGCACCCGGTTGACCATGTCCAGGGCGGTGTTCGGACGCTGGTCGGCGAAGAAGTCGGGGGTGAAGACCAGTACGCCCTGCTGGGTCGAGTCGGCTTGGGGCGCGGGCGCCGGCGCGGGGGTCTGGGCGAAGGCCCCCCCGGCGGTCAGCAGGATGGCGCTCGTGGCCAGCAGGATGGTCTTGGTCATTGCAGGATTCCCCTCGTCGTGTGACGAAGCTGTGGCGCGCCGTCGCGCCGCTCTCCAGTTACAAGACGGACAGGTGGATTAAATCGCAGTCATCATTACGAGGTTGTCACGCTTGCGTTCTGATCGGGGCGTTTGGTTGCTCTAACTTTGTTCAACGGAAGGAGGTATAGACGTGAAAAGATGTGTTATCGCCGCTTCGGTATTGGCGTTGCTGGCTGGAGTGGGCGCGGGACACCCGGTCCATGCCCAATCGCCCACGACCCAGTCCTCAGAACTGCAGGTGGCGGAACTGGACGAGGTCGTGGTGCTGGCCCGCCGTTCCGGCGCGCCGATGTGGACGGTGACCCGGGACGACACGACCCTGATCCTGGTCGGCGCCATCACCGGCATTCCGCGCGATCTGCGATGGCGTCCAGACGACCTCGAGGCGGCGGCGGCGCGTTCGGACCAGATACTGTTTCCGCAGGAGGGACGGGTGTCGGCCTCCGACATTTTCCGGATGATCTGGCGCGCCCGAACTATCGCCCTGATGCCCGAGGGCCGGACGACGGCCGACTATCTGACGCCGGAATACCAGGCCCGCCTGGAGACGATCATGGCCGGCGAACGCGATCAGGCCTGGCGCACCCAGAGCCTGCTGTTCGTCGGTTTCGATCTGATGCAGGACAAGGCCGGTTACCGTCGTCGGGGCGGCGACGACGCCATGGACGTGATCCGCCGCGCCGCGCGCAGGGCGCGCGTTCCGGTTCGGCCCGTCGGCACGGTGCGCGGCGACGAACTGATCGACAGCCTGATCACCGCGCCCCAAACGGCCCATGTGCCCTGCGTCGAGGCCGCCATCGCGGCCGCCGAACTGGGTCCCGACGCCGCGCGCGAACGGGCCGAGGACTGGCGCGCCTTGCGGGTCGCCGACGTGGTGGCCTCGCCGATCGACAAGGCGCTGCACGAGTGCTGGCCGTGGGGCGATCCCGAGGTCGCGCCACAGCTCAGACAACAATGGTCCGCGGCGATCGAGACGGCGATGATCTCGCCCGGCGTGACCATGGGCGTCGCCCCGATCCGCCTGCTGGCCGACGAAGGCGGCGTGCTGGACGGGCTGGAGGCCCGCGGCTTCGAGGTGGTCGGGCCGGAGTGGAAGTAGGGTCGAGGGGTGAGGGGCGAGGGTCGAGGGTCGAGGGGTTGGACCTGAATTTCTAGGGAGATGCGGTCCGCGAACGACAGTCTCCCTCGCCCCTCGCCCCTCGCCCCTCGACCCTCAGACCGCCGTTCCCCCCACCGTCAGCCCCGTGATCTTCAGCGACGGCTGGCCGATGCCGACCGGGACGCCCTGGCCGCCCTTGCCGCAGACGCCGACGCCGGGGTCGAAGGCGAAGTCGTCGCCGATCATCTCGACGCGCTGGAGGGCCGTGGCCCCGTCGCCGATCAGGGTCGCGCCGCGCACCGGGGCGGTGATCCGGCCGTCCTCGATGAGGTAGGCCTCTGTGCACTGGAAGACGAATTTGCCGTTGGTGATGTCGACCTGGCCGCCGCCGAAATTGGCGGCGTAGAGGCCGCGTTTCGTCGAGGCGATCATGTCGGCCTGCGAGTCCTTGCCGCCTTCCATGAAGGTGTTGGTCATGCGCGGCATCGGCATGTGGGCGAAGGACTGGCGCCGGCCGTTGCCGGTGGCGCGGGCCCCCAGCTGACGCGCCGAAAGCCGGTCGTGCATCAGCCCGACCATGATCCCGTCCTCGATCAGGACGGTGCGGGAGGTCGGGGTGCCCTCGTCGTCGACCGACAGGGAACCGCGGCGGCCCGCGATGGAGCCGTCATCGACGACGGTGACGCCCGGGGCGGCGACGCGCTTGCCCATCATGCCGGTGAAGACCGAACTGCCCTTGCGGTGGAAATCGCCCTCGAAGCCGTGGCCGATGGCCTCGTGCAGAAGCACGCCGGGCCAGCCGGCGCCCAGCACCACATCCATCTCGCCCGCCGGGCAGTCGACGGCGTCGAGATTGACCATGGCCTGGCGCAGGGCGTCGTCCACCTGCCACCGCCAGCGGTCGGGGGCGATCCAGGTCTCGAACCCGGCGCGGCCGCCGGCGCCGGACGAGGCGCTCTCGCGCCGGCCGTCCTTCTCGACGGTGACCGAGACGTTGAGCCGGACCAGCGGACGGATGTCGGTGACGCGGCGGCCGTCGCCGCGCAGGATCTCGATATGGCGCCGCTCGCCGACCAGGGTGGCGGACACCTGCACCACGCGCGGATCGCGGGCCCGGGCCCAGGCGTCGATCTCGCTGAGCAGGGCGATCTTGTCGGAGAAGGCGGGCGAGGCGAGGGGGTCGACCGGTTCGTAGAGCTGCTGGTTGGTGGCGCGCGGGGCCTCGGCGGCGACGCCCGCGTGGCCGGATCGGGCCAGGCCGGCGCTGTCGGCGGCGCGGCGGATCGCTGGGCCGCTGATCTCATTGGCGTGGGCATAGCCGGCGGTCTCGCCCGCCACGACCCGCAGGCCGAAGCCTTCGGAAGCGTCATAGGCGGCCGATTTCAGCCGCCCGTCGTCGAACACCAGCGATTCAAGCTCGGACCGTTCGAGGAACAGTTCCCCGTCATCGGCCCCGGCCAGGGCGCCCCGCAGGATGGTCAGCGCCTCGTCGGAGCCGACGTCGGCGGAATCGAGAATGGCGGGGAGGGAAACGGGGACGGTCATCCGGCCTAAGTAGGGGCAGACCGTCCCCGCGTCACCGGGTCAGTTCTGGTTGATGTCGCCCGAGCCGGAGATCGACTGCTCAAGATTGGCTGGGCGGCGGGTCAGGTCGACGTCACCGGAGCCGAAGATGTCGATCCGGGCGGTTCCGGTGGGACCGACGCGGACATCGCCAGAGCCGCTCACGTCCACGGTGGCGTCCGTTGTGCGCAAGGATGTCAGGTCGACCTCTCCCGAACCGCTCAGATCAACGGTGACCGCCCGGGTCTCACCGGCCGCGTCGATGTCGCCCGAGCCGGTCACCCGCAGGGCCAGGGACGGCTGGTTATAGCCTCGGATGGACAGGTTGGTGCCGCTGTCCAGCTCAAAGCTGCGGACTGACGGGGCGGTGATGAAGACCTGAAGCGTGTCTGACGGCCCATAGGTCCTGGAGTTCCAGCGCATCGACACCGAGCCCTGCCTGACGCTTTGTGCGCCATCGCTGTCGAGCGGCAGGTCTTCGAGAGTCAGGCGCCCGTCCACGAACCGGAGGCGCTCGACCAGAGATTGGCGACCGGTCGCGCGAACCTCGACCTCGGTCCCCTGGGTAAAGACGACCTCGGCCGGGGCGTCGATCTGGAGACGATCGCCGCCGGCCCAGGCGAGGTTGCGGGTGACGATGGGGCTGTCGTCTTCACGGTCGGCGAAGCTGACCGTGTGCCGTTCCTCGCCGTCGCGGAAGGTCCACTCCCAGCCGTGGCGGGCCAGGTCGTTCCCGCCGAGGGCGGCGGCTCCGGACAGGGTGGCGACGCAGAGCACCAGGCTCGCGCCGGTGATGATGAGAAGCGTGCGGATCATGTCAGTTCCTCCCTCAGAACTTGCCGTCGGCGGGGGCTTGTTCCCCGAGGGCCGGCTTCAGCAGGCGGTAGTGCAGGCGCGCGAACCAGATGGTGGCATTGACCAACAGGATGGTGGCGATGGCCGTCAGCGTGCCGAGCGCCGTGGCTCCAGCCATCATGCCCAGGCCGCCGAGAATGGCTGCGGCCACCCCACCGGGCAGGCCGGCGAAGGGACCGGCGACCATGACCACGCCCCCGCCGATGAACAGGCCGATCGCGGCCATGAAGAAGCCGAACAGGACGCCGACCACGCTCAGGAAGATAGGCAGCAGGATCAGCAGGTCGATCGCCCCCAGCCCCAGCACCGCGAACACGGCGCCGGCGGCGGCCGACGGGTTCTTCTCCTGATGCCAGCGCTGGGCGCCGGCCTCGGCGCGCAGTTCGCGGGACAGGCGGTCCGGGTCGCCCAGGGCCGCGGCCACCTCGGCCTCGGAGCGGCCGGCGGCGAGGCCGTCCTCGAAATGGGTTTCGTAGTCCGAGGCGATCTCGGCGGCGGCGGCGGTCGGCATGCCGACCAGTCCTCGCCTCAAACGGCCCATGAATTCGGCGCGGGTCATTGTTCAGCTCCCCTTTCGGCTGTCACATCTTCTGTGGTCCCGCTGGGCGCGGCGGCTGGCGCCGGGCCGTCCAGGACGGATTCGACCGCGCGGGCGAAGGCGCGCCACTCGGTCGTCTGGGCGTCGAGCGCCCGGCGCCCGGCGTCGGTCAGACGGTAATATTTGCGCGACGGCCCGGAGGGCGATTCGACCAGATAGGTCTCCACCTGTCCGTCGGACTGCATCCGCCGCATCAGCGGGTAGATGGTGCCCTCGCCCATGTCGATCGCGTCCGACAGGGTCGAGGCGATCTCATAGGCATAGCTGTCGCGCCGGTTCAGAAGCGCCAGGACGCAGAGCGTCAGAACCCCCTTCTTCAGCTGTATCTCGATCGTTTCAGGCACCGTGGGCCTCCTTGTGATGACCAAGACGTATCGCAAGGTATCTGGTCACACAAGGTAGCTGTCATAACATGACGAAGAATTAATCCGGGGACGGGAGGCCCTGCGGCGTTCAATCCGGCGGCAATCGCTTGGCAAGCGTCGGAGGGGGCGATATGGACCGCGCGAAGCACCGCCGCGGGCCGTCGGGTCCGGGCGATTTTCTGCGATTCACTCGCAAGCGTTTGCGGCGAAACGGTTTAATGAGGATATCTCGCATGGGGATGGGCACGCGGGCCCGGGCGATCGTCGGCGGTGGATTCACCGCCCTGTGCCTGGCCGTTTTCTCCGCCACACCGACGTGGGCCAGGCCGTTGATGGGCCAGCCGACGGACGGCGGCCTGGGGCTGCAGCCCTCGGCCTCGCCGCTGAAGGTCGAGGCGACCTGGTTCCACGACATCATCCTGATGCCGATCATCGGCGGCATCACCCTGCTGGTGCTGGGCCTGATCGTGTGGATCTGCATCCGCTACAACAAGAAGGCCAATCCGGTTCCCGCCAAGTGGAGCCACAACACGCTGGTCGAGATCATCTGGACGGTGCTGCCCGTGCTGATCCTCGTGTTCATCTCGCTGTTCTCGTTCCGCCTGCTGTTCTCCTATCACGACATGCCGACGCCGGATCTGACGGTGAAGGCCACGGGCAACCAGTGGAACTGGTCCTATGAGTATCCGGACCAGGGCGTGCCGGAATACGTCTCCAACATGCTGTCGGAGGAAGAGATCGCCGAGCGCGGCATGCCGCACAGCCTGTACCGTCTGGCCGCCGACGAGCCGATCGTCGTGCCGGTCGGCAAGACGGTGCGGGTGCTGGTCACCGCGACCGACGTGATCCACGCCTTCGCCCTGCCGGCCTTCGGCCTGAAGACCGACGCCGTCCCCGGCCGGGTCAACGAGACCTGGTTCCGCGCCGACCGCGAAGGCACCTTCTACGGCCAGTGCTCCGAGTTGTGCGGTGTCGACCATGCCTTCATGCCTATAGAAATCCGCGTCGTCAGCGAGGCGAGGTTCGCGGAATGGGTCGCCTCCAAAGGCGGCTCCATGACGCCGCGCACGCCGGAACAGGCCCCGGGCGGCACCGCGGCCCAGGTTGCCGCCGGCACCACCGGCGCCCTGACCGTCGCCGACGGCGCCCTGGCCGCGCCGGCCTCCGTCCCGACCGTCGGCGCTCCCGCCGTCCAACCCGCTGCTCCGGCCACGGCTTCCGCCGTCGCGCCGGCCGCCCAATAACGATCCGCGAGAGCCCCAACGATATGGCCACCGCAGCCGAAAACCTCGCCCACGACCACGACGGGCATCACGACCACAAGCCGGGCTTCTTCACCCGCTGGTTCCTGTCGACCAACCACAAGGACATCGGCACCCTCTACCTGCTGTTCGCCATCATGGCGGGCCTGGTCGGCGGCGCCCTGTCGGGCCTGATCCGCTGGGAGCTGGCCGAGCCCGGCATCCAGGTGTTCACCGAAGGCAGCTGGCTGGCCACGACCGGCCTCGTTGAGGCCTCCAACCACGGCTACAACGTCGTCGTCACCGGCCACGCCCTGATCATGATCTTCTTCATGGTCATGCCGGCGATGATCGGCGGCTTCGGCAACTGGTTCGTCCCGATCATGATCGGCGCGCCGGACATGGCCTTCCCGCGCATGAACAACATCTCGTTCTGGCTGCTGGTGGCGGCCTGGGTGCTGCTGATCCTGTCGATGTTCGTGCCCGGAGAGCCCGGCGGCGGCCTCGGCTTCGGCGGCGGCTGGACCATCTATCCGCCCCTGTCGACCATGGGCCATCCCGGACCGGCCATGGACCTGGCCATCTTCTCGCTGCACGTGGCGGGCGCCTCCTCGATACTGGGCGCCGTCAACTTCATCACCACCATCTTCAACATGCGCGCGCCGGGGATGACCATCCACCGGATGCCCCTGTTCGCCTGGTCGGTGCTGATCACCGCCTTCCTGCTGCTGCTGTCCCTGCCCGTCCTGGCCGGCGCCATCACCATGCTGCTGGCCGACCGCAATTTCGGCACCAGCTTCTTCGACCCGGCCGGCGGCGGCGACCCCGTCATGTTCCAGCACCTGTTCTGGTTTTTCGGCCACCCGGAGGTCTACATCCTGATCCTGCCGGGCTTCGGCATCATCAGCCATATCGTCTCGACCTTCTCGAAGAAGCCGATCTTCGGCTATCTGGCCATGGCCTATGCGATGGTCGCCATCGGCTTCGTCGGCTTCATCGTCTGGGCCCACCACATGTACACCGTGGGCATGGGCGTGAACCTGCGCGCCTATTTCATCGCCGCGACCATGATCATCGCCGTGCCCACGGGGGTGAAGATCTTCAGCTGGATCGCGACCATGTGGGGCGGCTCGATCAGCTTCAAGACGCCCATGCTGTGGGCCATCGGCTTCATCTTCCTGTTCACCCTCGGCGGCGTGACCGGCGTGGTCCTGTCCAACGCGGGCATCGATTACAGCCTGCACGACACCTATTACGTCGTGGCCCACTTCCACTACGTCCTGTCGCTGGGCGCGGTCTTCGCCATCTTCGCGGGCTGGTACTACTGGTTCGAGAAGATGTTCGGCGTGAAGTACAACGAGTTCCTGGGCTGCCTGCATTTCTGGCTGATGTTCGTGGGCGTGAACCTGGTGTTCTTCCCGCAGCATTTCCTCGGTCTTCAGGGCATGCCGCGCCGGATCGTCGACTACGCCGACGGCTATGCCTTCTGGAACGAGATCTCCTCGATCGGCTACGTCATCACCGCCGCCGGCGTGCTGGTGTTCCTGATCAAGCTGGTCGAGGCCGCCGTCCGCCGCCGTCCGGGCGTCGACAATCCGTGGGGCGAAGGCGCCACGACCCTGGAGTGGACCCTGTCCTCGCCGCCGCCGCACCACCAGTTCAACGAGCTGCCGGTGGTCAAGGGTGACGAACACTAGGGACTTTCCGGACCCGTCATCCTCGGGCTTGTCCCGAGGACCCATGGCGGGGCTGGCGAGATCGAATGAGAGGGGGCTCAGACGTCAGTGCGTCTGGGCCCTCGTCCGTTGCAACGGACAAATGGGTCCTCGGGACAAGCCCGAGGATGACGGAGCAGAAGGTAGCGGATGCGCGCCGAAACCACGCCAGCCACGATCTCCACCGCCCAGCCGGACGACTTCTTCCAGCTGTTGAAGCCGCGCGTGATGTCGCTGGTGATCTTCACCGCCGTGACCGGCCTGGTCGTGGCGGGCGGCGAGCTCGGCTGGCTGTCGGCGGCCATCGCCATCCTGTGCATCGCCGTCGGCGCCGGCGCGGCGGGGGCGCTGAACATGGCGCTGGAGGGCGAGACCGACGCCCTGATGCGGCGCACGCGCGGACGGCCCGTGGCGGCCGGACGGGTCAACAAGAACGACGCCATGACCTTCGGCGTCATCCTGTCGGCGTTCTCGGTCATGCTGCTGGGGATGACGACCAACTGGCTGGCCGGCGGCCTGCTGGCCATGACCATCCTGTATTACGCGGTCTTCTACACCCTGTTGCTCAAGCGGCGGACGCCCCAGAACATCGTCATCGGCGGCGCGGCGGGCGCCTTTCCGCCGGTGATCGGCTGGGCGGCGGCGACGGGCACGGCGCCGTGGCAGGCCTGGCTGCTGTTCGCCATCATCTTCCTGTGGACCCCGCCGCACAGCTGGGCCCTGGCCCTGTATTCGGCCGGCGACTACGCCCGCGCGGGCATTCCGATGATGCCGGTGGCGCGCGGGGCGAAGAGCACCCGGCTGCAGATCCTGATCTACAGCCTGGTCTTCGTGCCCGTGGCGATCGCGCCGGGTCTGCTGGGTCTGGGCGGAATGATCTATCTGGCCGTCTCGATGGCGGGCGGCGCGGGCTTCCTGTTCCTGGCCTTCCGCCTGTGGCGCAGCCGCGCCGGCGATCAGCCCGACAAGGCGGAGGCCGTGGGACGAGAGGCCGCATTGTATGATGTCCGCGCCGAGGCCAAACCGGCGCGCAACCTGTTCGCCTTCTCGATCCTGTATCTGATGGCTTTGTTCGCGGCCCTGCTGGTCGAGAGCGTCACCGCCCTGCCTGGACTATGACCCCCATGCGCCGACTGACCCCCGAAGAGCTTGCGGCCCGCAACAAGCGCAACCTGGCCATCGCCGGGGCGCTGGTGGCCTTCGTCGTGCTGGTGTTCACCGTCACGGTGCTGAACCTCAAGCGCAATATCGAGGCCCGGAAGGACGCCATCGCGGCGGGCCGGCCGGTCGAATACACGCAATGAAAAAGCCCGCCGCCAACGCCGTGGCCGCCATCGCCTGCGCCGTGGGGGTCATGTTCATGACCGGCGCCGCCTTCGCCGCCGTGCCGCTGTACCGCATGTTCTGCCAGGTGACCGGCTTCGACGGCACGGTCCGCAAGGCCGACAAGGCGCCGGACGAGGTGCTGGACCAGTCGGTGCTGATCCGGTTCGACACCAATGTGCGCGGCCTGCCCATGACCTTCCGCGCCGAACAGGTGACCCAGCGGGTGCGGATCGGCGAGACCGGCCTGGCTTTCTTCGACGTGACCAACACCTCGGACCAGCCGATCCACGCCACGGCGTCCTACAATGTCGTGCCGGAACGGGCCGGACCCTATTTCCAGAAACTGCAGTGCTTCTGTTTCGAGGGGCAGGTTCTCCAGCCCGGCCAGACGATGAAATTTCCGGTGCAGTATTTCGTCGCGCCCGAGATGGCCACCGACCGCGAGAGCCGTGGCGTGGAGGAAATCACCCTCAGCTACACCTTCTATCCGACCCGCGACGCCGACCCGGCCGCAAACGCGGGTTCGCCCACTGGCGCGGCGGGATAGCCGAGGCTATAGCCTGCCCCACACGACTCTCGACTGTTGCAAGAGACCCCGATGGCCGACGCCCACGCGACCCCGCATCACGACTACCACCTGGTCAATCCCAGCCCCTGGCCGCTGATCGCCTCGATCGCGACCACAATCATGCTGATCGGCGCGGTGGTGTGGATGAAGGGCATCGCCCCCGCCGACGGCGATCCGCTGGCCGCGGCCCTGCTGTCGGAAGGCAAACAGGCGCTGTTCTTCGCCGGTCTGGCCGGCGTGCTGCTTTCGGCCTTCGCCTGGTGGGCGGATGTGATCAAGGAAAGCCACGCGGGCGACCACACGCCGGTCGTCCAGATCGGCCTGCGCTACGGCATGATGCTGTTCATCGCCTCCGAGGTGATGTTCTTCGCCGCCTTCTTCTGGATGTTCTTCGAAATGGCGGTCTTCAACGAGGCCCGCGCCCAGATTCCGGACATCAGCAACTGGGCCGGCACCGCCGCCGCCTGGGAGACCTGGCCGCCCAAGGGCGTCGAGACCCTGGACGCCTGGCAGCTGCCGCTGCTGAACACCGTCATCCTGCTGCTCAGCGGCACGACCGTGACCTGGGCCCACCACGCCCTGCAGGTCGGCGACCGCGGCGCCGCCAAGACCGGACTGGCCATCACCGTCGCCCTCGGCGTCCTGTTCACGGCGGTGCAGGCCTATGAGTACCAGCACATCATCCACGAGAACCTGTTCTTCAACGACGGCGCGGCCAACTCGGGCCTCTACGGCTCGATCTTCTTCATGGCCACGGGCTTTCACGGGTTCCACGTGCTGCTGGGGACCATCTTTCTGACCGTCTGCCTGCTGCGTCTGCTGGCCGGCCAGTTCACGCCGCAGAAGCATTTCGGCTTCGAGGCGGCGGCCTGGTACTGGCATTTCGTGGACGTGGTCTGGCTGTTCCTGTTCGCCTTCGTCTACGTCACCTTCGGGTGATCGAAGGTCGCGCGGCGCATTCCTCCCCCGCAGGGGGAGGGGGACCGCGTAGCGGTGGAGGGGGCCAGCCCCCGCCGCCGGCGTCCGCGACCAGCCCCCTCCACCACCCTTCGGGCGGTCCCGTCGTCGCCTCGGCTCCGCCGAGCCTTCCTCCACCCCCGACGGGGGAGGAATAGATGCACCGCCGTTTCCCCATCGTCCTGACCCTCGTCTGCGCCGCCGCCTTCGCCGCGCTGGTCGTCCTCGGCGTCTGGCAGGTCCAGCGGATGCAGTGGAAGAACGGCCTGATCGCCCAGGCCGAGTCCAGAGCACGCTCGCTTCCGGAACCTCCGGGCTGGGTCGGGGCTGATGGGGACAACGCCGAGTTCAGCAGGACCTCAGTTGTCTGCCCCGGCTTGGCCAGCGCCGCCTATGTGGAGCTCCAGACCATTCACGAGGGCCAACCGGGTGTTCGGCTGGTGTCGGCCTGTCGGCCGCGTAACTTCCCCGCGACGTTCCTTGTCGACCGCGGCTTTGTGGCGGACACGATTTCCGCCCGGCCCGCTGTCAGGGCGTCCACCGAAGAGACGCGCATAGTCGCTCAGCTGCGCAAGACTCCGCCACCAGGACCGATGGCGCTCCCGCCAGACAAGGGCCGCTTCTTCGCGCGCGACAACGCAGCGATGGCTCGCGCCCTCGGGGTCACGGAACCCAGTCAGTACACCCTGTTCGCCCTGACCTCGTCCAATCCCGAATGGCCGGCGCTGCAGCCGTCCGCGCCGCCCGCCGCCTTCTCGAACAACCACCTCGGCTATGCCCTGACATGGTTCGGGCTGGCGCTTGCCCTCGCGGGCTTCTACATCGCGATGCTTCGTCGAAAGCCCAACCCCTGACCGCGACCCTCCACACCCTGTCCAACGGCGTCCGCGTCGTCTGTGATCCCATGCCCGGCCTGCGCACCCTGGCCCTGACCGTCGCCGTGCGCGGTGGGGCGAAATGGGAGAGCGAGGCGACCTCGGGCTGGTCCCACTGTCTCGAACATCTGGTGTTCAAGGGCGCCGGCGGCATGGGCGCGCGCGACATCGTCGAGCGAATCGAGGCCGAAGGCGGCTCGCTGAACGCCGCCACCGGCTATGAACGGACCAGTTTCGAGGTCCGGGCTCTCGACGGGTCCCTGCCGCTGGCCATGCAGGTGGTGTCCGACCTGGTCTTCCGCCCGACCCTCGACCCCGCCGAGATCGAGCGCGAGAAGGATGTGGTGGCCCAGGAGATCGCCGAGGCCTTCGACACGCCCGACGACCACGTCTTCGAAATGGCCCAGACCCGCGCCTTCGCCGGCCAGCCGCTGGGCCGGCCGATCCTGGGGTCGGTCAAGAGCCTGAAGCCCATCACCCGCGCCACGATCGGCGACTGGCGCGCGCGGCTGTATTCGCCCGACCGGATGGTGGTGGCGGTTTCCGGCGCGGTGGACGAGACCGAACTGCTGGCCCTGGCCGAGCGCTGGTTCGGCGGCGAGACCTCGACCCCGGCCGAGGCCCCGGCCGCGCCGCGCTTCACCGGCGGGGACGCGGCCCTGACGCGGCGGATCGAACAGGCCAATATCGTCTTCCAGCTGCCCGCCCCCTCGGCCGCCGATCCGGCTTTTTCGGCGGCGCGGCTGATGACCGAGATCCTGGGCGGCGGCATGGCCTCGCGCCTGTTCCAGAGCGCCCGCGAGGAACGCGGCCTGGCCTATGCCATCGACGCCTATCACGAGCCCTATGAGGACGCGGGCCTGCTGGGCATCTATGCCGGCGCCGCCGCCGACCGGGCGGTCGAACTGGCCCGGGTCTGCGCCGCCGAGCTCAAGGCGCTGGCCGACACGGGTCCGACCGGGGCTGAACTGTCGCGCGCCAAGGCGGTGCTGAACGCGGGCCTGTGGATGTCGGACGAAAGCCCCGCCGCCCGCGCCGGACGCGCCGCCGCCCAGGTGCTGATCTTCGGCGCCCTGATCCCGTCGCTGACCATGTCCGAACGCACCCTGGCCCCGACCGCCGAGGCCGTGCGCCTGGCCGCCGCCGCCTCGCTGTCGGCCGGCCTGTGCGCCACCGCCGTACTCGGCCCCAGGGCCGCGGCCCCGGCGGGCGCGGCGTTTCGCGAGGCCCTTTTCGGACAGTCCTGATCGCGCTTGTCATCCCGGAAGCGCCGAAGGCGCTATCCGGGACGGCGCCGGTTCCAACGCAGCGCTCCCGGACAGCCCGCAGGGCTGAGCCGGGAGACAGCCTGACATACGTCCAGACCGGCGGGCCGCCCCGCCCGTCTCCCGGACAACCGCTGCGCGGCTTCCGGGAGGGATGAGCAAGGGACCGACACCGTCCCGGCACTCCGCTTCGCTTCGGCCGGGATGACAAGGCTTCGGCGCGCCACCTTCTCCCATTGGGAGAAGGAAGACGTTAGAGTGGCTCCCATGGCCCTGCTGGACTGGATCAATGAGGCGACCGGGCCGATCGTGAAGGGGCGGGGGGTGACCCTGCGTTCGCCCCGCGCGTCGGACCATGAGGCCTGGGCGGGCCTGCGGCAGGCCTCGTACGCCTGGCTGCAGCCGTGGGAGCCGATCTGGCCCGAGGACGACCTGACCCGTCCGGCCTTCAAGCGCCGCCTGTCGATCTATGGGCGCGAGATGGAGGCGGGCAACGCCTGGCCGTTCTTCATCTTCGCCGATTCGGACCAGTCACTGGTCGGGGCGATCACCCTGTCCAACATCCGCCGCGGCGTGGCCGAGACGGGAACGCTGGGCTACTGGATCGGCCAGCGGTTCGCGGGGCAGGGTCTCGGTACGGCGGCGGTCCGGGCCATGGTCGGCTATGCCTTCGACGAGCTGAAACTCCACCGGGTCGAGGCGGCCTGCGTGCCCGACAACGCCGCCTCCCGCCGCGTACTGGAAAAGACCGGTTTCGAACTGGAGGGACAGGCGCGGGCTTATCTCAAAATTAACGGCGCATGGGCAGATCATCTACTGTTCGGCGTCGTCAATGGCGGAGCCGCGCGCGGCGGCTGACTCCGGCCGTCCTGTCGGGACCCCGTAGGCGTTTGAACACTCGCTCCAGAAGTCTGGCCTGGGACGCGACGACCGCCATCGAGGCGCTGGCGGCGGCTGACACCGCCCTGTGGATATGGACCCCGTCCGACGACCAGATGCGCTTCACCGGCGCGACCCGGGCGCTGGGGCTGGGACCGCTGGCGCCGGAGTGTTCGGGTGCCGCCTTCACCGCCGTGGCCATTCCCCAGGACCGGGCCCTGGCCGAAAAGATTCTGAAGCCGCAGGAAGAGGGCACCGAGGTCGCCATCCGCCTGCGCATGCGCGACGCCGAGACCTGCATCTGGCGCGGCGTCTGGCTGGAAGACGGGCTGCGCGCCGCCGGGGTGGTGGCGCTTGAGACCAAATTCGCCGCCTCGCACCGCGATCATCTGACAGGCCTGCTGGACCGGCGCACCTTCCTGACCCGCGCTGGCGAGCAACTGACCCAACCGGGCGACTATGAGCTGGTGGTGGCCGACGTCGACCGTCTGCGCCGTCTCAATGAGGCCCTGGGGCATGAGCGGACCGATCTGGTGCTGTCGGCCCTCGGATCGCGCCTGAACGCCGCCTTCTCGCATGAGGCCAACGCCGCCCGCATCGGCGAGGACGAGTTCGCGGTCCTGGCCCCGCGTGGGCCCGGGACGGTGGCCGAACGCGTGCGCGAGGCGCTGGAGCAGCCGCTGCGGGTCGCCGGCTTCGACATCTATCCGACCGTCTCGATCGGCTCGGCCCAGGCCGAGGGCGGCCCGGACGCGCCGGACGCCGCCGAACTGCTGCGCCGGGTCGAGCTGGCCGTCGAACAGGCCAAGACCGCCGGACGCGGCGGCGTCGCCGCCTATGGTCGGGCGCTGGAGAGCGACAGCCTGTCCCGGCTGGCGCTCGAAGCCGACCTGCGCAACGCCTTCGTGCGCGGCGAGATCGAGCCCTTCTACCAGCCCATCGTCAATCTGCTGACCGGGGCCGTGGCCGGGTTCGAGGCACTGGCCCGCTGGCGCCACCCCAAGCGCGGTCTGGTTCCGCCCGACGAATTCCTGGGCCTGACCGACGAAATGGGTCTGATGAACGACCTGGGCCTGTTGATGATGACGTCCGCCTCGCGCCAGCTGGCCGAATGGCTGGGGCGGCACCCGTCGGCGGGCAAGCTGTTCTGCAGCGTCAATCTGTCGGTCGGCGAGATCGAGCGGCCCAATCTGGTCGAAGACGTGACCCGCATCATCGCCGAGGCCGGCCTGCCCCGGGGCGCGCTGAAGCTGGAGGTCACCGAGGGCGACATCATGCGCGACACCTCGCGCGCGGCCGAGACCCTGACCCGTCTGCGCGAGGCCGGCGCCTCGCTGGCGCTCGACGATTTCGGCACCGGCTTCAGCTCGCTCACATGGCTGGCCAAGCTGCCGTTCGATACGCTGAAGATCGACCGCTATTTCGTTCTGACCATGGACAAGGACGAGGGCTCGGCCAAGATCGTCAAATCGGTGGTCAACCTGGGCCGCGACCTGTCGCTGGAAGTCGTCGCCGAGGGCGTCGAGAACGCCGGCCTGGCCAAACTCCTGCTCGAGGCCCAGTGCCACTACGGCCAGGGCTTCGGCTACGCCCAGGCCCTGCCGGCCCAGGAGGCCGAGGTCTATCTGAACGAGTCGCTGGCCGACGGAACGGCGCCGATCAAGGCGCGGTCGGCTTAGGGCGGGGTCTTTGAGACCCGATGTTCGCTATGGATGGTCAGCTAGCCTTCGGGTTTAAAGCAGACATTTCTTGCCGCTCCCGTTCAACCGCCAAATCCGCCTCGATTGCCCATTCTCGATCGAAGGAGAACATGTCTTTCAGCAACGAACTCGTCTTGGGCAAATCAAGCGAGGAATAGTTGGCAGGGATCGCAAACGCTAATTCCCACGCCCCGGAATCTATGTACGGCGACAATCTTGTGAGAACGTAGCGCATCCAATAGAGAATAAACCATTGGTTTTCTGCCTTTTTCGGCCCGCCTCGTCTCGCTCCCTCATTGATCTCGTTTATTTGGATAAGAGCAGTGCGAGCCGCGTCATAGGCCGTTTCGAGCGCGCCGGTTCTCTCGCAGAGATCGGCGTAGAATGCGTTGAGTATGACCGGCGCACGCGCTGATGGCGCGTCAGCTTTGTAAGCCCTGAAGGCTTTCCGTGCATACTCTACGGCTTCCTCGTTTCTCCCGGCGCGTCTGAGGACAAAAGAGCGGGCTACAAAGTAGGCGGCGAACGGGTTTCTCACCATCCGGCCGCCCCCTACGCCCGCCCGCTCTGCCCCGACAACTGCGCGGGATCGACCCCCAGCCCCGCCAGCGCCTTGGCCCATTTGCCGTCGTAGTCGGGATCGAAGATCAGCTCCGGGTCGGCGTCGGCGGTGAGCCAGACATTCTCGCCCAGCTCATCCTCCAGCTGGCCCTCGCCCCAGCCGGCGTAGCCGAGCAGCAGCACTGACCGATGGGGTCCTGACGCCGGATCGACCATGGCCAGCAGGGCCTCGCGCGTACCGGTCATCGCCAGACCTTCGGCGAAGGCCACCGAGGCGTCGTCGATCAGCCAGTCGTCGGTGTGCAGCACGAAGCCGCGCTCCCGCTCCACCGGCCCGCCGATCAGCACCTGCCGCCCGGCGGCCGCTTCGGGGGCCTCGGTCTCCAGCTTGGTCAGCACCTTCTTCAGGTTCACCCCCGGCGCGGGCCGGTCCAGCCGCAGGCCCATGGCGTGGTCCGGCCGGTGGGCGCAGATCAGGATCACCGCGTGCTCGAACCGGCTGTCGCTGATGCCCGGCATGGCCACCAGCAGCCGTCCGACCAGGGATTGGAAATCGTGCATGATTCCCATCATCGGTACGCAAGACGGCGGGCGCAAGGCGGCGCGGGAACACGAAGCGGTTTGCAGGGTAGTTTGCTGGGCGGTTGGCGCCCCGCGTCGCAACGCCTATCTGGTCCGGGACGTTGCGTTTTCACCCCCCTCCCGGAGCCTGCCATGACCGTCCAGATCGGCGACCGCATCCCCTCGGCCAACCTGACCCGCGCCACCGACGACGGCCCCCGGCCCGTCACCACCGACGACATCTTCGCCGGCAAGACCGTGGCCCTGTTCGCCGTGCCCGGCGCCTTCACCCCGACCTGTTCGGCGCGCCACCTGCCGGGCTTCAAGGACCACCGCGAGGAGATGGCGGCCAAGGGCGTCGACACCGTCGCCTGCGTCTCGGTCAATGACGCCTTCGTCATGGGCGCCTGGGCCGACAGCCAGGGCATCGGCAAGGACGAGATCGTCATGCTGGGCGACGGCAACGGCGACTTCACCCGCCAGCTGGGCCTGTCGATGGACGGCCGCGGCTTCGGCATGGGT
Source organism: Brevundimonas vancanneytii (assembly GCA_943373195.1). GTDB lineage: Bacteria > Pseudomonadota > Alphaproteobacteria > Caulobacterales > Caulobacteraceae > Brevundimonas > Brevundimonas vancanneytii_B. Next base: position 39,117 of record CALSBO010000003.1, on the reverse strand, counting down.
GAGCGCTCGCAACGCTATTCCATGATCGTCAAGGATGGCGTGGTCAGCGCGCTCAACATCGAACAGCCCGGCGAGTTCAAGGTGTCCTCGGCCGAGCATATGATGACGCAGTTATAGGGTCAGTCCTTTTCGATCCGCTCATCCCCGCGAAAGCGGGGACCCAGTCCTTTCGCGAGGCAGGTTGCGTGGGATCAGCGTTCCGGATGGATCGGTCAGACCGATCGCCCACAGAACTGGGTCCCCGCTTTCGCGGGGATGAGCGGTAGTGGGATCGGACCCGTTCACCCCCGAACAACGCAGCGCCGTCATGCGCCGCGTCAAAAGCCGCGACACCACGCCGGAACTCGCCGTGCGCCGCATCCTGCGCGCGGCGGGGATCGGCTATCGGCTGGGCGGGGCCGGTCTGCCGGGACGGCCCGATCTGGTGATGCGGGGGCGGCGCACAGCCGTCTTCGTGCACGGCTGTTTCTGGCATGGCCACGACTGCGCGCGCGGGGCGCGGCAGCCCAGGGCCAACGCCGCCTACTGGTCCGCCAAGATCGGCCGCAACCGGGCGCGCGACATCGCCTCGGCGGCGGCGCTCGAGGCCGAGGGTTGGCGGGTCGTCACGGTCTGGGAGTGCGGCCTGAAGGCCGATGGTTTCGCCGACCGGCTGGTCGCCGAGGTCCGCGATCAGGCGGCGACGGTCTCGACGTCCGGAGCGTCCTCGGCCTGAGCCATGGTCATCACATGGGTGATGGCGCCCAGCAGCATCGGCGGGGTGATCGGCTTGGGCACGAAATAGGTCATGCCCGCCTCGGTGCAGGCGGCGATGTCTTCCGGCGAGGTGTCGGCGGTGACGGCGATGACCGGCACGCCCGCATTGGGGCCGTCGCCGGCGCGGATGCGGCGGGTGGTCTCGCGGCCGTCCAGCTCGGGCATCCGCACGTCCATGAAGATCAGGTCGAAGGCGGTGTTCTCGCAGATCTTCAGCGCCGCCATGCCGTCGGCCGCGGTGGCGATGTCGCAGCCCAGCGGCTGCAGAATCAGCTGGATGGCGCGGCGGTTGATGTCGTGGTCGTCGACCACCAGCACCCGCATCGGCCGGCCCTCGTCGTCGTCGTCCTGGACCCCCGCATCCTGGACAGAATCGCTTCCGTCCTGCGGGATGGCGGCGGCCACAAGGGACACGGGTTCGGCGGTCGGGGACGCGGCGACCAGCGGCTGGGCCGCCGGACCGGCTGTGGCCGGGCTCGACGGGCGGCCGGACAGGGCGTGGGCGACCGCGTCGCGGCTTTCCTGATCGAGCACGGCGGGGGCGGCCTCGACGGCCTCGCCCGGTTGCAGCCGCAGAGCCAGGGTGAACTGCGCACCCTCGCCCGGGCGGCTGCGGACCGTCAGCCGGCCCTCCATCAGTTCGGCCAGCTGGCGGCTGATGGCCAGGCCCAGGCCGGTGCCGCCGTGCAGGGCGCTGACCCCGGCCTGGGTCTGGTCGAAGGAGGTGAACAGGCGCGACAGCTGGTCGGCGGTCATGCCCGAACCGGTGTCGGCCACCTCGATCAGCACGGCGTGGCCGCCGGGCTCCTCGCTCCAGGCGTTGAGACGCAGGGTGATCGACCCGGTCTCGGTGAATTTCATGGCGTTGGAGATCAGGTTGTTGAGCACCTGACGCACCCGCATGGGGTCGCCGCGCACTGCGGCCGGGATTGAGGCCGAACCCTCGACCCTGAGCTTCAGACCCTTGGCGCGCGCCGGACCGCGCCACAGCCGGGCGGTCTGGTTCAGGAGGTCGCGCAGGTTGAAGTCGATCTCGTCGACCGTCATATGGCCGGCGTCCAGCTTGGCGTGATCCAGCAGGTCGTCGAGCATGGCCTTCATCATGAAGCCCGCGTCGGTGATCAGCCGGGCCTGCGACCGGGAAGAGGCCTCGGTGGCGCCGCGCTCCAGTTCGGCCGCGCCGGTCAGGATGGCGCTGATGGGGGTGCGCAGATCGTGGCCGATGGCGGCCAGGAAGGCGCTGCGGCCCGCCATGATGCGTTCGGCGTCCATCCGCTTCTGGTCGGCCTCGAGCCGGGCGGCGCTCTCGGCCAGGCGCGCCTCGTTCATCCGCTGCCAGGTCGACAGGCAATAGGTCACGAAGACGCCGACGGCGATCGCCGCCGCGGTCACGAAGCCCGGCGTGGCGCCGTGAAGGGCCATGAACACCGGCGTCGCGGCCAGATAGAGGAACTGGATCGAGGCGGTCATCAGCATGACCGAGGTCGACCGGGGTGCATTGATGACCGAATAGATGGCCCCGGCGGACAGCAGCATGGAGGCGCAGATGCCGCCCATCGGCCCTCCGATGATCCACAGGGGGATCGACAGACTGCCGAAATAGCAGGCGTTCATCGTCAGCATGACCCAGCCCGCGACCTGGCGAACGCCCGTCAGCTTCTCGGCCCGGCCGCTGTTGATCGGGGCGAAGACCCACAGGTCCAGCAGCTGGACGATGAAATAGCCGATGACCCAGGCGAAGCTCAGCGACCAGCCCAGCAGCGGACTGAAGATCAGGGCGCTGGCCGCGGCCATGCCCAGCCGTTGCAGCAGCGCCTTGCGCCGCTGACGGATCGCACCGGCCCAGTCGCCGGGGTCGGCGGCGGGCGCGGCGGCAGGCATGTCGGCTGTGGCAATCGCCATGCGGCTCCCCGAAATGAGCGAATTCGCCCGTCCCGCCATCATGCCCGGCTTGCCCTAACGCTCCGTCAACACGAGGTGGAAACGGCCTCGGCGACTGTGGAAAACCCGTCGGCGCGCAGGCGCTCGGCCAGATCCCGCTTGATGCGGCCGATCAGTCCCGGGCCTTCGTAGATGAGGGCGGAATACAACTGGATCGCCGAGGCTCCGGCGCGGATCCGGGCATAGGCCTCGGCCCCGCTGTCGATGCCGCCCGCGGCGATCAGGGGCAGGCGGCCGGCGCCCGCCTCGGCGGCGGCGCGCAGGGCGGCTGCGGCCCGGACCTTGAGCGGCGCGCCCGACAGGCCGCCCGCTTCGCCCCGGTCCGGCGCGCGCAGGGTGTCGGGGCGGTCCAGGGTGGTGTTGGACACGATCAGGGCGTCGATGCCGTGATCCAGGCTGGCCTCGACGATCAGGGCGATCTCGGCGGGGCTCAGGTCCGGCGCGATCTTGAGGAAGACGGGGGTCGGGTCGTCCCCGCGCGCCTCGGCCAGCCGACCCAGCAGGTCGTCGAGCGCCGCCCGGCCCTGCAGGGCGCGCAGCCCCGGCGTATTGGGTGATGACACGTTCACGGTGAGATAGTCGGCCAGACCCTTGAGACGGACCAGACCGGCGACATAGTCCGCCGCCTTGTCCTCCGCATCCTTGTTGGCCCCCAGATTGGCCCCGACCACCGCGCTGCGGGGGCGGGCGGCCAGACGGTCGGCGAAGGCCTCCAGACCGGCGTTGTTGAACCCCATCCGGTTGATGATGGCGCGGTCCTGGCTCAGGCGGAACAGGCGCGGTTTGGGATTGCCGGGCTGCGCCAGCGGTGTGACCGAGCCGCATTCGACGAAGCCGAAGCCGAGGCGCGACAGGCCGTGCAAAGCCTCGCCGTTCTTGTCCAGTCCGGCGGCCAGCCCGACCGGATTGGACAGGGCCAGTCCGGCCACGGTGGTCGCCAGGATCGGATCGTCGGCGCGCGCCGGGGGCATGGGCGTCAGTTGCAGGGCGCGGATCGCCAGCCGATGGGCGGTCTCGGGATCGAGCGCGCGCAGCAGGGCGGCGCCGATGTCGGTCACGGCCATCCGACGGCTCCGTCGTCGAACCGCATGACGCCTTCGCTGTCGACCGACAGCCCGCGTTGCGTCGCGGCGGCCGTGGCGGGCAAGGGCGCGAACAGGTGGGGGAACAGGTCGCCGCCGCGCGACGGCTCCCATTTCAGGGCCTGTCCCAGCGGCGCCAGGGCGACCTCGACCAGCACCAGACCGGTCCGCCCGGCGTAGTGCCGCCGCGCTGTTTCGGCCAGTTGGGCCGCCGTCGACATATGGATATAGCCGTCCGCCAGATCGACGGCGGAACCGGCGTAGGACCCGGCGGTCAGGGCCTCAGTCCATTCGGCCCGGCCGACCAGCTTGTAGGCGACCTCGCTCATGCGCCGGTCAGGTCGCGCGGTTGCAGGAAGCCCTCGAAGGCGCAGCGCCCGGCGACATCGACGGTGAAGACGGCCGCGGCGCCGGGCGGAAACCCGCCGCTCATCCGGTCCAGCACGGCGGGCGAGGCGGCGCTCTCGACCAGATACTCGACCGCCAGCGCGTGGACGCCCGGATTGTGGGCCAGCACCATCAGGCAGCCGGCCTCGTCCTCGCCCGCCTCGACCAATCGCCGCAAGGCGCTCGAATCGCCGTTGTACAGGGGCTCATCCTCACGCACCTGGACGTCGCCAAAGGCGTCATGCAGCAGCTCCCAGGTCTGGCGGGTGCGGGCGGCGGGCGAGACCAGCGCCAAGTCGGGACGCATTCCCCGGCTCGCGAGCGCCCGGCCCATGGCGGCGGCGTCGGCCCGGCCCCGCGCCGACAGGACGCGGTCGCGGTCGCGGCCGGAACCGGCCGCCCGTTCCGCCTCGGCGTGACGCATCAGGATCAGTCGCTGCATGGGCAGGGCTTTAAGGGCGTTCGCCGCTTCCCGCCAGATCAGGATCGGGCAGATCGCGCGCGGAGCGCGAGGCCGGTTGGGGTTGCAGCGCGGGCGTCAGCACCGGAACGGTGGCCACCGCGCCGCCCGGCCGGATGCGGGCATAGGCCTGCCGCGTCGCTTCCAGCAGGATGACGCCCGCCGCGCCCGGCATGATCCGCTTGCCGACCTGTTCGAAACCGTCGGCCAGCGGCAGAAGCGGTCCCCACGGCGGCACATACAGGGTCTGGGACCAGGCCGTCGGCTCCAGCCCGGCGGTGCGCACCAGCCGCTCCAGCTGGCGGCGGGTGAAAGGCCGCCCGTGGCCGAAGGGGGTGGTCTCGGCCCTTGCCCACAGCCCGCCCCGCGCCGCCGCCACGAGAATGATCCGCCCGGCCGGGGAGAGGGCGCGCACCGCCTCGTTCATCAGCCCCTGGGCGTCGTCCGCCTCTTCCAGGGCGTGGATCAGCAGGATGCGGTCAAACGATCCGGCGGCGAACGGCAGGCGGCGGTCGTCGACCAGCAGGGTGCGGTTCTTGCCCACCGAAGGCCACGGCTCGACCCCCTGTCCGCCCGGCATGGCCGCGACCACCCGCCGGGCTCCGACGAACGCGTCCAGCCAGGGCGTGGCGTAGCCCAGGCCCAGGACGTCGCTGTTGGCGGCCTCGCCCCAGGCGTCCTCCAGCCGACGCGCCAGCAGCCGGCGCGCCAGGGCGCCGGCGGGCTCGCCATAGAAGATGCGAAGGTCCTCGATACTGCGCCGCATGGCCTCACCATAGGCTGCGTCGGGAGCCGCTGCTAGAATGGCCGCATGACCCTCGACGTCCGCCTGTTCCCCTGCCTGAACGACAACTACGGCTTTCTGGTTCGGGACCGGGATACAGGCACGGTCGCCACCGTCGATACACCCGATGCACAGGCCATCCTGGACGATCTGGAGGCCAGCGGCTGGGGTCGGCTGGACCTGATCCTCAACACCCACTGGCACCCTGACCACACCCAGGGCAACGCCCGGCTCAAGGCCGAGACGGGCTGCGAGATTGTGGGACCCGAGGAGGTGCGCAAGGCCGCCCCGATCGACCGGATCATCGCGGGGGGCGACGTGGTCATGCTGGGCGGGACGGCGCTGGAGGTGACCGACGCGCCCGGCCACACCCTGGGCCACATCGTCTATCGCTCGCCGGTCGACGCCCAGGCCTTCGTCGGCGACGTGCTGTTCACCCTCGGCTGCGGGCGGCTGTTCGAGGGAACGCCGGCGCAGATGTGGAGCAGTTTGAGCAAGCTCGGAGCCTGGCCCGACGAGACGGTGGTCTGGTGCGCCCACGAATACACCGCCGCCAACGCCCGCTTCGCCCTCAGCGTCGACGACCGGCCCGGGATGGCGGCGCGGGCGGCGGAGATTTTCGCGATGCGTGAGCGGGGCGAGGCGACGGTCCCGACCACCATCGGCGCGGAAAAGGCCTTCAATCCGTTTCTGCGGGCGGGCGACGTCGATGCCTTCGCGACCGTGCGGGCGGCCAAGGACGTCTTCTAGCGCCGGGTCGGCTCAGGCTGGGCCAGGAAGGCCTGGATGACGCGGGCCGACGACGGCCGGCCGGCCACGCCCTGCGACGGCGCTACCACGATTCGCAGGTCGTCGCGGGTGTAGGCGACGGAGGCGCGCGGACCTTCGACGATGGTGATGCTGCGCAGCCGGTCCAGCGAAGCGCGGGCGGTCGGCGATCGGGATATCCGCAGCACGGCGTCGGTCGACAGGATGAGGGCCTCGACGGCCAGACCCTCGGTCTGTCCGGCGGTTTCGATATTGATCTCGATCAGCCGGCCCATCGCCTGGCTCAGCATGGCGCTGCGCCGGGTCATCAGCTGGAACAGCTGGGCCGGTCCGAGAGTCGGCGGCGTCAGGCTCTGGCCCGGTCCGGCGAAAGAGGCGGGAGAGCCGCCCGGCGCGCGGGGCGTATAGACGGTCATGCCGCCGCCGGGGGTCACCCGGAGCAGCTGGTCGCCGGCGTCATTGCGATAGATGACGTCGCCGCGCGGCGCCGCTGTGGGCCGCAGCACCCAGGTCTCGTCGCGGCGGTCGAAGCGCAGCAGGGGCCGCTGGCCCGAGCGGTCGAGGGTGAAGGCGTCTCCGGAATCGGCGACATAACGGCCGGTCGGCGGCAGGGCGCGGTTTTCGGCGGCGTTGTTGCGGTTGCGCAGGGCCTGGCTCTGCTCGGCCTGGGCGTTGCTGCGGTTCTGGGCCCGGGCCTCGCCGGCGAGCGGCAGCGACCACAGCGCCGCCGCCGCGAAGGCGATCGCCATCGCGGCCGGAAGCGGCATGCGCGCCGTTCTGACCCTCGCCGTCAACTCCATGGCGGCCAGTCGTGGAATCGCCGCGCGGCGGATTTTGGGCAGGTCCGGTTCAGCCGACCAGATACTGACCGCCGTTCAGGGACAGGGTGCAGCCTGTGACATATCCGGCACGTTCACCCGCCAGCCACGACACCATGTCGGCGATTTCCTCGCCTTTTCCGAGCCTTCCCACCGGAATCTGGGCGATGATTCCGGCCAGGACCTTCTCGTCCATGGCCCCGACCATTTCGGTGTCGATATAGCCGGGCGCGATACAGTTGACGGTCACGCCCTTGCGCGCGTTCTCCAGCGCCAGCGCCTTGGTGAAGCCGATCATCCCCGCCTTGGCGGCCGAATAGTTGGTCTGGCCGATCTGGCCCTTCTGGCCGTTGATCGAGCTGATGTTGACGATCCGCCCGAAGCCGCGGTCGCGCATGCCGGTGATCACCTGGCGCGTCATGTTGAACACGCTGTCCATATTGACCCGGATCACGTCGGACCACTGGTCATGGCTCATCTTGTGGAAGAAGCCGTCGCGGGTGATGCCGGCGTTGTTGACCAGGATGTCGATGGGCCCCAGCTGGTCCTCGATCTCCTTGACCGCACGGGCGCAGTCGTCGAACGAGCCGACATTGCCCTTGACGATCGAGACGCCCAGTTCCTTCGCCGTGGCCTCGGCGGCCTCGGTGTTTCCGGAATAGCCGGCGGCGACGGCCATGCCGTCTTCCTTCAGCCGCTGAACGATCGCCTTGCCGATGCCGCGGGTTCCACCCGTGACCAGAGCCACTCGAGCCATGTGCGTTTCCTTGTCCCTGCTGGCCCTCTCTGGCGGAGGGCCTGTTGGAACAGGTGTAGCGGCGGGAGGGTCGAGGGTCGAGGGTCGAGGGTCGAAGGAAGAGACCGTTTGCTCCCGACCCGCCTTTTTCCCCTCGCCTCTCGCCCCTCGACCCTCGACCCTAGATCTTCGCCATGTCCAGCACGAACCGGTACCGCACGTCCGACTTCTCCAGCCGGGCATAGGCCTCGTTGATCTGGTCCGGGGCGATGACCTCGATGTCGCAGGCCAGGCCGTGCTCGGCGCAGAAGTCGAGCATTTCCTGGGTCTCGCGGATGCCGCCGATCAGCGAGCCGGCCACCGACCGGCGCCGCCACAGCAGGCCCAGGGCGTAGACCGGCAGGCCCTCGGTGGTCAGACCCAGCATGACCATGGTCCCGTCCCTGGCCAGCAGTTGCACATGGCTGGCGATCTCGTGGGTGGCAGAGACGGTGTTGATGATCAGGTCGAAGCTCTCGCCCGCCGCCTGCATCGCCGCCTTGTCCGAGTTGATCAGGAAATGTTTGGCGCCCATCCGCTCGGCGTCCGCCTTCTTGCGGTCCGAGGTCGACAGGACCGTGACCTCCGCCCCCATGGCCGCCGCCTGTTTGACCGCCATATGGCCCAGACCGCCCAGGCCGATCACCGCGACCTTCGAGCCGGAACCGATCTTCCAGTGCTTCAGCGGCGAATAGGTGGTGATCCCGGCGCACAGCAGGGGGGCGGCGGCGTCCAGCGGGATGCTGTCGGGGATGGTCACGACATAGTTCTGATCGACCACGATGGCGGTGGCGTAGCCGCCCTGGGTGATCTTCTGCCCCACGGCCGCGCCCTTGGGGTCGGCCGAGCCGTAGGTCTGGGTCATGCCGGGGACGCAATACTGCTCCTCGCCCTCGCGGCAGGGGGCGCACTGGCGGCAGCTGTCGACCATACAGCCGACGCCGACCCGGTCGCCGACCTTGAAGCGGGCGACGTTCCCGCCCACCGCCGTCACCACGCCTGCGATCTCATGGCCCGGCACGATGGGATAGGTCGTATTGCCCAGGTCGTTCTTCACCACATGCAGGTCGGAATGGCAGACGCCCGCGAATTTGATCTCGATGGCCACATCGTCCGGACCCGGATCGCGCCGGTCGAAGGCATAGGGCGACAGCGGATCGGTGCTGGACGTGGCGGCGAAGGCGCGGGTGGCGATGGGCATGGCTTGTCCTCGGGGGATGGCGTCAGACGCAGGTGTCTATGAACCGGCGATCCCGCAAGGTCACCAGCCGTTGCGGCCGTCGACGTGACGGATCGGGACGGCGTCCAGGTCGAGGCCGTCGAACAGCCGGGCGTTCAGAACGATGCGCGCGGGCCGGTCCTCGCCCTCATCCGTGGTCCAGGCGGGCGCCTCGTCGAAGACGCTGCACCCGCACGCCGCGCAATGGTGAAAGGTCATCATCCGGTCGCCCCACTGGTAGTCCGCGAGGACGTCCGGCGAGAGGCTGAGTTCAACCTGTTCCGGCGCGTAATAGGCCACCAGCGCCCCGCGCTTCGAACAGATCGAGCAGTTGCACTGGGTCACCGTCTCCGGCCCCGGCGCGGAGAACCGCTGCGCTCCGCAGTGACAGCGGCCCTGCACCCGCGCCGTCACTGACCCAGCTTTTCGATCAGGGCCTGGGCCGCGGCTGGATTGCGCACCTTCGCCCCGGCGATGAAATAGGCGAAGACGTCGCCGCTCTTCGCCCAGTCGCGCGTCTGCCCCGCGATGGCGTCCAACTCTTTGGCATTCATGCCCGTCGGTTCGTCCTCACGGCTCGACATCAGCCGGGCGTATCTGAAGTCGGCGGTCTGCTGGTCGATGCGCGGCCATTCGGGGGCCTCGTCGTCGACGGCGTAGACGATGGCCGCGCCGTATTTCGCGGCCAGATCAACGAACTGCGGCGTGTCGAACGTGCCGCTGCGGACCTCCAGCGCATGCCGCAGCCGCACCCCGTCCTTCTCCTTCCGCAACAGTTTCAGGAAGCCCTCGAAATCGACGGGATCGAATTTCTTTGTGGCCATGAACTGCCAGTTGATCGGCCCCAGCTTGTCGCCCAGCGCCGTCAGCCCCTGGTCGAGGAAGCGTTCCAGGCTGTCATTGCCCTCGGACAGGATCTTGCGATTGGTGCAGAACCGGCTGGCCTTGACCGCGAAGACGAAATCGTCGGGCGTCTCGTCGCGCCACTTCATCCATGTCTCGGGCTTGAAGCCGGAATAATAGGTGCCGTTGATCTCCAACGACGTAAGTGTTTCCGACATAAATCTGAGCTCGGACTTCTGTGCCAGTCCCGGTGGGTAAAATACCCCACGCCAAGGCTCGAAGGTCCAGCCGCCAACACCGACAAAAATTTGCCTATTCACCGCGTCGTTCCCACCCCTGCTGCCCCAGCCCTAGCTGATCCCGTAACTCCGAGGGACCATACAAATTTAAGCGCGCAACAGTTCTAGGAATTCGGTTGAGCCTCCCGACTCAAGGTAGCTATGATCGATCCCGCAACGGCCCCCTCGCCCCATGCGACCAAAGCAAAACTTAGGGCGATAGAGATAGCATGTCTGGGCTTAACGCATTAAGTAGTAATTCGGCCCAAGGAGCTGCTGTAGAAAGTCTGCGGCATGAAGTATCTCCTTATCGGCCTATTCAATATTTGGGCAACAAGCTTCGCGTTCTTGATGGCATCGGCAGCGCTGCCAGTGAACTAGTGGGGTCTGGCTCGACGGTCGCAGATCTTTTTTCGGGTACATCCTTGGTGGCGCAGGAGTTCTCGCGCCGGGGGTTTCGCGTAACAGCGACCGACAGCCAACGATATGCGGAATGTCTTGCTCAGGCTCTGTTGGGAGTTCGGCGCAGCCCATTCGAAGAACTGCCGGTCAACGAGGTCCTTGCGGAGGAGTCGCCTTGGGTTGGTGGCCAGGTAAGCGAAAGCTGGACGCCCTCGTTAGTAGCCGAAACAGAACTGTTAAAGGCGCAGGACTATGGTGGCCTGACTGCACTCTACGCCCAACTTCCTGTCGACTGGCGGCTCGGGATTGGGCAGCGGACGCAGAGCGGCAATATCGAAACAGTTGCGACAAAGCCTCTGATCACCTCTCTCTACGCGGGCACCTATTTTGGTGTCCTTCAGGCTCTCGAAATCGACCGCATTAGGCTCGCGATTGAGCGCTTGGCAGGACGGGGACGGGTCTCAGAATGGCAATTCTCTGGCCTCCTCTCAGCTCTTATGGCGGCTGCCTCAGCGAGCGTGCATTCCGCTGGCAAGCATTTCGCCCAACCCCTCAGCGCCGGGAATTCCGGCAATCTGGAATTCCTATCTCGCCGCCTCATTCGCGATAGGTCAATCAGCGTTGAGTCCGAGTTCGCAAAGGCGGCCAAACAGATAGCTACACACGCAGCTCCGGCCGACTTTGGTCATTGGGTTGCTAAGCTCACAGCCGAAGAGTTTGCGAGTAATCCGCCTTTTCCGGTTGACTTGTACTATCTTGATCCCCCGTACACCGCGCAGCAGTATTCGCGTTTTTACCACATACTAGAAACGCTTTGTGATTATAGGTGGCCAAACCTCTTGCACAACGGACAAGTGACGACCGGTCTATATCCGACAGACCGGTTCAAATCAGCGTTCTCGTCTCGGCAGGCAATCACCTCTTTCAAGACGATTGTTTCCGCCGCGAAATGCCAAGGTGCTGCTCTTATGATCAGCTATTCGGCATCGTCCGGAGAATCTACGGGAAATGCGCGCATGATCTCCCTTGACGCACTGTTGGAGATTTGTCGACGAGAGTACGGCCAGCACGCGGTAACGGTTTGCCGAATGTCACACCGCTACAGGCAGTTCAACAGCGCCAGCAATTCGAGCAAGACGCGTGACGATCCCGAGGTTCTAATACAATGCAAGAGGTGATGATTCAGCGATATCTTGGAAACAAGGCGGCAATATCTTCTGACATTCTCAATGTGATTGGCAAGATTGCAGCGCCGGGCGACTTGGTATTTGATGCCTTTTCAGGATCGTTGGCTGTGTCGGCCTCGCTGCGTGCCGCTGGCTATCGGGTGGCGTGCAACGACATCAACCACTTCTCTTGGACGTATGCCCGAGCGTACTTTTCATCAGAGACGCTCCCTCTTCCGAAGATCCCTGGCTTAGTTGCCGACGTTGATCGGTCGTCAAGTTGGGAGGCGGCCGTGCATGAGTTAGTGGCTCCCTACAATGCGGATTTTCCGGAACTCGAGCGCCGGACGGATATCTTCGATCACTATTGTGAGGACGGCGAAAGAAGCGCCTTTGTCAGCCAGCGTGGCACCACGGGGCGGCGACGCTTCTTCAGTGCCGCCAACGCAAATGTCATTGATCGCGCATTGTCGAAGCTGCGCCACTGGACCCAAAGGGGCGCGCTCGACGAACAGACGCGGTGCCTCCTGATGGCGTCATTGCTGAGTGCGGTCGAGAAGGTGAGTAACACCCAAGGCACCTATCACGACTTTCCAAGAAGCACCTATGACGCCCGTTCTTTAAGGCCGATTAAACTGAAGGCTCCGCTCACTGATGCCTTCAATGGGCCTGTGTCCGAATTTATCGGCAAGGCCGAAGATTCTCTAGCGTTTGCGCCTACTCTGCCGCGACACAAGGTCTTGTATCTCGACCCGCCGTATAATTTTCGCCAGTATACTAGTTACTACTTCATGCTTAACATGATTTCTTCCTATGTAGAAGTCCCGGACCTCGACACCTTGTTCTCTAATGTTCAGTACGTTCGAGGGCAGAATATGGAGGACGACTTCAACTCTACGTTCTGCAAGCGGGCGGCCTTCATTCCGTCTTTGGAGGAGATCGTCCGTCGCGCGGACACGGAATATGTCGTTCTGAGTTACTTCGACGGCCGGAATCACTGGGGGGAGTTCAAAAGCACGGCAGGCGAAACCACAGGCCGGAAGTTGATCGAAGAGTTTTTCGAGACCGACCTTTTCGAAGCGGGCTCCCAGTCCTGCCTGCCGGTCAAGCGGCTGAACTACCAGAGCTATGGCGGATATGAAGCCAAGGTGGTCCAAGAGTTCCTATTCGTCGCTAAGAAGCGTATGCCTCAAGACGTGAAAAACCACGTCAGGGGCGAACAGTGGATTGGACGTCGCTTGGCCTAAGAGAGCGTGTCTTCGATTGGCTCGAACGCGCGGCCGAAGGGCGTTATGCAAAGGAGCGGCGGCTTGATCCGTTCGCGACCTCAATGCGGGACTTCGATGACGTGTCGCAGAACCTCAAGGAGGTTCGGGCTGGCAATCCGCCGCTGAAATCCGATCCGACCCAACGCATCGCCGATCTTCGAGCAGCCGGGCTCGTAACGACAAAAGGCGATGCCTTGAGTTCGTTAGGGGTGGCCACCCTCAACGCCTGGGAGAAATACGGCGTCGATACGAATGCGAAGGGCGACGAACTCGCGCGACTGTTGTTGATGGGCGCTGAGGCGAAGCGAATAGGAGATGCTGGCTTCGCTCCATATATTTCCTATTGGGACGACCTCAGGGCGAATTTTGACCAGTTCGAGCTCATCCACAACTGGGATGCCCTCTACGCTTTAAATTACATGGATTTCGAGCGGGGGGGCTTTGCACCAGGAGCTTCGCTGCGTGATGAAAAGGTGCAGGTGGTCGATGTTGAATTCGACCTTACCGACTACGCGTTAGAGAATGGCGCGAATGCCGCCGCGGTTAAGGGCGCACGGCGCGTTGAAGGTGCGATCTCCGGCAAGGTCCCTCGCGGTAGGCACCGTTCCACATTTTGCATGGGCCTCGAAATACTTGCTGGTGGCCCCGCATCGGCGGACATCATTGTCGAGAACTTCGGCTTTCCAAAAAAACCACGCTCGTGGACTCCCTTCAATGCTGGCCAGAAGGACAAGATCCGAACGATCGTAGCCGACTATGAAGTTCTGATTGCTGGACACTCCACTACCGGATCCGTTGCCGTACCGATCGGGGCCGGGAAAGCGCCGCCCGCCTTAGAACTTCCGGCTGAAATTGACTTCGCCAACGTACTCGTAGCCGCCCCGAAACCGAAACCTAAGGCAAAAGCCAAGCCTGCGGCCGGTAGGAAGTACAAAGTTGATCATCTCGCAAAAGCGAAGGCCGATCATGAAGTAGGCAAGCTCGGCGAGTTGTTCGCACTTCAGTTCGAGAAATGGAGGCTTCGAGGTCACCCGGAGTTGCTGAAAAAGATTCGCCATGTCTCTGAGGAAGACGATAGTCTTGGGTATGACATTGAATCTTATGAGGTTGACGGGACTCCTCGCTACATAGAGGTCAAGGCGACGTTAGGTCCTCTTGAGGCTCGATTCTTCCTCACGGCTAATGAGCTGTTGGCAGCGGGGAGCTATGGAGGCAGCTACCTGATTCTGCGCGTGGGCGAGATTGCGACCACTCCAAAGTGCTGCGAAGTGCGACACCCATTTGAATTACTCCTTCTGGAGCCGGCCACTTATTCGGTGACGTTCAAACCTGATGGGACTGACGGCGGGTAGACTTAGAGTACACCCGTGCGTGACGTCCGGCTGTTACGCCCCCGTGCCCGATCCCGCGTCACAATAGCCTTCTAGGTCGCTCGATGTGACGGACGGCAATAGACTCCACTCCAATGTTACACCGGGAGGGACGATGGCGAGGATAGGCTACGCGAGGGTCAGCAGCGCGGGACAGGATTACCAGCTGCAGATCGACCGGCTCGCGCAAGATGGATGCGCGCCCATTCGCGCGGAGAAGGTGACCGGTGCCGCCCGTGAGGGACGAGGCGAGCTAGGTGCCGTCCTCGACTTCATCCGCGAAGGGGATGAGTTGGTAGTCGTCCGGCTGGACCGTCTCGCCAGGTCGACACGGGACACACTGAACATCGTGGCCGAGCTGGAGGCCAAGGGAGCCAGCCTGCGCGTCCTTGAACCCGAGATCAGCACGGGCGGCGACCTGGGCCGCATCGTCATCACCACCCTCGGCATGGTCGCCGAACTCGAACGGTCCTTCCTGCGGGAGCGCCAAAGGGCCGGGATCGTCGCCGCCAAAGCGCGGGGTGCTTACAAGGGCCGCAGAAAGTCGATTGATCCTTCGGCCATCGCTTCACTTCTCGCGCAGGGACTTGGCCCCACGGCGATTGCGCAGCAGCTGGGGATTTCCAGAATGACCGTCTATCGGGAAACTGGCGGGATGAACTCGGCCGCCGCGAAAACTACCAATAGGTAGTTCGGATCTTCGGTCGGGCACCGGTGCCGGACGGGACGCTGACTAGTCGTCAAGGGCGTTCCGGAAAACCTACCGGCAAAATCAGGGCGAAAAGAACCGAGCAATGTGTGGCCGGGCTGCCACCCCAGTTTTCCATGTCTGGAAGGCTTCAGAGTAGCTGCATCCCGTGTTTGCGGGACGACCCTGAGCGCTTGGCGCATCTCAATTAGCCCACTTCTGGAATCTGTCACCTTTTGAATTCCAGGCCAAAACCAAAGCGCCAAGAACGTCCCGATTGAAGATGCGCGATCCTGAATCTGTGTCAGTTTGAAGTTGTCAGCACGACGTTGACACCGCCCCACGAGCTACGGCCACCGGCGGTTCCACACATCAAAGGCAATGCCAATGAAACAGAAGGAAGCACAGAATGAATACGATCACGACCGATATCGAGACCATTGAACGCAAGACCATCGAACAGCTTGCCAACTTGGCAAGCGAACCCGTTGAAGCGGAAGCAGAGACTGACGAGGACGATCAATCCGATCTCGTTGAACAAGAAGTCCTCGCCTGCCAGCAAGACGTGCAGGCTCGCATCCAAGCCACCAATAAATACGCAGCAGACAGCCGCCAGCGCCTCGATGCCATTCTCGGCAAGGTGCTGGGCTTTGGCCAGCGCTGGCTCAAGGAGGACGGTTGGAACCTCAACGATGCCTACCGGCGTCGTGCGATCGATCCCACGCCTCTCGACGGCAATCACTTCCTCCAGCTGACCTATCTGCTCACCGGCAGCGACGATCTGGAGAAGACCCGTAAGTTCGAAGGCGGGCTCGTGCCTAAGTTCAACAAGGGTGTGACGCCGGCGGTGCCGCCCATCACCCTTTTGCAGGCAGGGAAACACCATGGCCCACGTCGTCGTTTTCGACCTTGAGACTATTCCCGATCTGGAAGCGGTCTCGCGCATCCATGCAATCGAACCGCACGACGAAGATCAGGCTCAGGAGATCGTCGGCACCAAGTTCTGCAAACTGCCGCTGCACCGGATCGCCTGCATCGGCGCCCTGATCGCGGAGAGCAGCGAGAACGGCTGGATCGTCCGTTCGCTCGGTGCCCCGCACATCGGCGACCGCAGTGAAGCCGACCTCATCGCCAGTTTCGCCGACCGCCTGAACGAACTGCGGCCCTGCTTGGTATCGTTCAACGGAAGCGGCTTCGACCTTCCGGTGCTGCGCTACCGGGCCATGGTCAACAAGTTGTCCGCGCCGGGCTTGTATGCGCGCGGCTATTTCAAGCGGTATTCCGACGACGCGGTAGACCTGTGCGACGTGCTGGCCAACAGCGGCAGTCCTCTGCTTTCCGGCTGTCAGGAGCGCTTCGTTGATGCCGTCGTAGAGAGCCACAAGCGGAGTGGCGTCTTTGACCAACGCCATGCTGTTGGTGACGTTGGTGAGTTGTTCTTCGAGATCGGCAACCGCCTTATCCGCTTCGGCCAGCGCTACTGTCGCCGCGAGGCTTTCGTCGGCTCGCTGGAAGAAGCGGTCGTCAAGGGCGAGGTGGAGCATCTCTTGTAGCGCGGCAGCTTCGAAGTCTGCGAGCCGGTACAGGCTCCTGTCGCCACATCCCCGGCCCAGCGCCGCATTTGAACACCGCATATAACCCGGTGATTTCTTGTCGCTTGTGCCGCTATTGATGCCCCGGACCATCACCACGTTGCCGTTGCATCTCGCGCAGCGCATCGCGCCCATGAACAGGTTGCCATAGGGGTTCACGTAGCGACGCCCGCCCGTACCTCGCCGGCTGATAATCCCGGCTCGCGCGCGGGCTACGAGGTCAGCATCAACGATCCTTGGATAGTAGCCCACCACCCGGTCACCGTTCGGCTGCGTCCGGCTGGCGTAGTAGGGAATAAAGTCACCCTCAGCGCTCGGACCCTCAATCCACCGCTTCACGTGCGTCATACTGATGCCGCCGCCTTGGCGACCCCACGGCTTTACGCCCTCGGCGTTCAAGCGATTGACAATGCACTCCAGTCCATCACCGGCTGCGCTCCATTCAAAGCAGCGCTGGATAACGTTGGCTCTCTCGCTAATGATCTTGAAGCTCGTACCTTGGTCCCCTTCACCGAGAGCAACAGGCCGGAGCCAACCTGGGCATCCCTTGGTGAGCACCTCGCCGGACTTGGCTGCTTCATGTTTGGCGCGCCACGCGCTGCGAACGCGCGTGGCCTTCTGTTTGCTCTCATGGTGCGCCACCATGGCGTTCATGAGCAGGTCCATGATCACTATGAGGCTGTTGCCATCTTGAAGGGTCTCGCTGTCAAAGACCCTGCCCCCGTTTGCCACGACAATTTTCATGCCGTGGTCGGTGATGTCCTCCATCCAGCGCTGCGTCTTTCGCGGCAGCTCCCGGCTCAGTCGGTCGAGGCGTTCAACTAGCAGGATTGTGCCATGCGGGTACTCGCCAGCGCGGATGCGTTGTTCGAGTTTGCCGAGGTTGCCCTTGCTGATTTGCTCGCCCTTGTAGGCGCTGCGCCCGTGGTCTCCGATCGTCTCGATGACGGTCCAGTCTTGGGCTTCGGCGAACTGGGTACAGACCGACAGCTGGCGCTCGATTGAGTCGCCCTTCTCCTGCTTCTCAGTCGAAAACCGATAGTAAATTATGCAGTTAGGCAAGTTCGGCCCTCCATCCAGGGCTTTTACACTGGACGGTAGGTAACTCCAACATGTTGCTCGATCGAGCTCAGCTTGCCGGAGGCGTACTCCAGCTCCTTCTTCTGGCTCAGCTTCTCCGGATAGAAGTCGCCGCGCCACGGCTCGTAGGTCCAGCCGCCGATGCCGACGCGAATGGTTCCGGTCATGTCATGCTCCGCTCGGACTGGAAGCTCAGGGATGCAGCGAAGCCGGGATCGGCCAGCCGGGAATTGACGCATGAAGCGGTTCTAACGCAGCGGGGCCGACCTTGGAAACGTGCGTCCGGCGGAGTTCGGCCGTCGCCTCAGCCCCCGATCAACATCCGGTAGGCCGCCGTCGCCTGGGCCCTGGCCGCCTCGTCGTCGAGCAGCCGTTTGGAATGGCCGTAGGCCAGCAATATGCCCTTCCACTGGAACACCAGCGTCTCCAGCGTCGCGTCATCGGCCTCGGGCCGCAAGGCGTGGAATTCGCGCTTCAGCGTCCGGCCCCAGCGCACCCGATTGTCCTTCAGCTTGTCGCGCAACGGTCCCGGCCGGTCGTCCAGTTCGGTGGCGGCCGAGGTTAGGGGACAGCCGCCGGGCAGGGTCTCGCTGTCGTTCCAGGCCAGTTCGCGGTCGAACAGTTTTTCCAGCCGTTCGCGACCGGGGGCGAACGGCTCGGCCGGCTTCCAGACCTCGGCGATGAACCGCTCGGTCATGGCGTCCAGCAGGGCCAGCTGCAGCGTCTCCATCGACTGAAAATGTTTCAGCACCCCGCTCTTGGACAGGTTCATGCCGCCGGCGAGGTCGCCCAGGCTGACGCCGGTCATGCCGCGCACGCTGACCTGACGCATCGCCTCGTCCAGAATCCGCGCCCGCGTGTCCTCGCCCTTGCCCAATGAAATGGCCTCTTGACTAAAAGTAACCGACCGTGCACTTATCGGTGACCGACCGGTTACTTTTATCCGAACCGGGTCGGTTTGGAAAGTCACTTCTGGAGGAAGCGCCATGCTTCTCATGACCCTGATCTCGACGGCGGCCCTGATCTCCGCCCAGCCCGCTCCCGTCGTCGCGCTCGGCGCCGCGGCGACCTTGGCCACGCCCGGCGAGGCGCGCAGCCTGATCCACGACGGCCGCGCCTGGACCTGCGGCGCCGACGGGGTCTGCGTCGCGCGCGGCGACGGCATCTCCCAGCCGGCCCTGCGCGAATGCCGCCGCTTCGTCGCCCGCTTCGGCATGGTCACCCGCTACGAACGCGACGGCGCGGCCCTGACCGAGGCGCAACTGGTCCAGTGCAACACGGCGGCGGTGCGATAGGGCGGGTCTCGAAACCTTGTCATCCCCGACGGAGCGAAGCGGAGATCGGGGACGGGAAACGACACCCCTGTGGGTCCTCCCGGACAGCCCGCTTGGGCTGAGCCGGGAGACAGGTCGGGACCCGCGCGATGGCTGCCTGTCTCCCGGATAATCGCGCTGCGATTTCCGGGAGGCTGAAGTTCCGAGCCACTCCGTCCCGGATCACCGCTTCGCGGCGTCCGGGATGACAAGAGGCAACGCCTGCTCCGTTGGCCGCTCCCTCAGATCAATCCGTCGTGAAGCGCACCGTGCGGACGGCCTCTTCCGCGGCGTCCAGGCCGTTGCCGAAACCGCTGGACGAGATGACCACGGACCGGGTCCCGTCGCTGACCACAGCCCAGAGGCATTCGCCGGCGGCGGCGTGAAAGCCGGTTTCGGGGTCGGTGATGCCGCAGGCGACGGCGGCGCGGAGGCCGGCGTTTCCATTCACCTCGAACGGCTCGACCGCGACGGGCAGGAACCGGCCGTAGGTGGTCATCAGCCGTCCCTCGGCGTTGCGAACGAAGCCGGCCTCTTCGGCGGCGACGGCCTCGAGCGCGCCGGGGTGGACCTGAACCGTCACAAGGTCGCGCATGAATTCCTCGGCGGCCGGGTCGAACAGGATCGTGCAGCGCGGCCCCATCTCTTCCTCGCAGGGACGCATCTGCAGACCGGCGGCCTTGTCGAAGGCGACGCCGAGCGCTGACGGCGCTTGGGGGAGCGCCTGCGGGGCTTCAGGTTCGGCGACCGGGGCGGGCTCCCGGCATCCGGCGATCCCCAGTGCGGCCACGACCGCCACAACGCCTAAACCGTTCATGATCGGTCTCCCGCCTGTTGCGGCCAAGCCTGTGCCCGTTGAGGCAAGCGATCAAGGCCTCAGCAGGCGAAGTCGCGATACATCCGCGTCAGGTCGCCCTGCCAGTCGCCCTGGTACAGCCCCAGCAGCCCTGGCGCGGGGAGCTACGCCTGCGGGCTCGGCGCCGGCTCGATGCGCGTTGAATGCAGCAGCAACGCCCGCCAGCCCGTGCCGTCGCGGCGCAGCAGCGCGCTCTCCAGCCAGCGGCGGTCGCGCCGGCCCGTCTGGTCCGATATTTCCGAGTCGAGGAAATAGACCGCCCAGGCGAGGTCGCCGTCAGCGAAAATGTGTTTGAAATCGAACTGGTCGCGCCGCGTGCGCGTGACGCCAGGCGGAGGCATCAGCGCCATGTCGCCCTCGATGTCGAGCAGTTCGCCGTGTTCGAGCAGCAGATACTCGTCCGCCAAGAAGCCGCGATAGAAGACGCGGTCGTGACCGGTGAAGGCCTGATACCAGTCGGCCAGAAAGCGGCGGATCGATTCCGCGTCTTGGGACGAAGCGGGCCGCACGTCGGCGGGCGCGGCGGCGATCAGCCCGAGACCTCCGGCGGACGCGAGAACCGTACGACGGCTTGCGATCATGACCAGGCCTCCCAGCCCATTTCCCAACCGGACCAAACATGCGCGCGGTCTGCGGGCTTGTCCACGGAGGCCGGGTTGGCTCGGCGTGAACCTGGCTCGGCGATCCGTGACCCGCCTGGCGGCCCTCGACGGAGCCGACCTCAATAGGCGAAGTCCCGGTACATCCGCGTCAGGTCGCCCTGCCACTCGCCGTGGTACAGGGCCAGCAGCCGGTCGGCGGGGCTGACCCCGCTGTCGGCGATGTCTTCCAGCTCCGACAGATAGCCGCGCTCATCGACCATGCCGCCGCTGAAGCGGGCACGGCTCTTCAGCCCTTCGCGGGCGATGTTGACCAGATCGACGGCCACGTCGCGCACCGACCGCCCGGCGACCTCGGCCCTGAGTCCCAGCCGGGTCACGTCGCGGCGCAGCCGTTCGTGGTCTTCCACCGCCCAGTCCTTGACCAGGTCCCAGGCCGCGGCCAGCGCCGCCCCGTCATACAGCACCCCGGCCCACAGGGCCTGCAGGGCGCAGATGCGGCTCCACGGCCCGCCGTCCGCGCCGCGCATCTCCAGATACGACTTCAGCCGCACCTCGGGGAAGAGGGTGGTCAGGTGGTCGTTCCAGTCCTTCAGCGTGGCCCGGTCGCCGGGCAGGGCGTCCAGTCCGTCGGTCATGAAGCGGCGGAACGACTGGCCCGACAGATCGACATAGGTCTCGCCGCGCTTGGCGAAATACATGGGCGTGTCCAGCGCATAGTCGGCGTAGCGCTCGTAGCCGAAGCCGTCCTGGAAGACGAAGTCCAGCATCCCCGTCCGGTCCGGATCGGTGTCGGTCCAGACATTGGCGCGCGAGGACAGGAAGCCGCTGGGCTTGCCCTCGATGAAGGGCGAACAGGCGAACAGAGCCGTGGCGATCGGCTGCAGCGCCAGGGAGGTGCGGAATTTGGCCACCATGTCGGCCTCGTCCGCGAAGTCCAGGTTCGACTGGATGGTGCAGGTGCGCAGCATCATGTCGAGGCCCAGCTTGCCCTTCTTGGGCATATAGGCGCGCATGATCTTGTAGCGGCCCTTGGGCATGACCGGCACGTCCTCGCGCCGCCACATCGGGTCGAAACCGGCGCCGATGAAGCCGAGGTTCAACTGGTCCGCGACCTGTTTGACCTCCATCAGATGCTGGCCGGTCTCGTTGCAGATGTCGTGCACGTCCTTCAGCGGCGCGCCCGACAGTTCGAACTGGCCGCCGGGCTCCAGAGAGATGGACGCGGTCATGCCCTCCTCGTTCTTCCGCTCCAGGGCGATGACGTGGCCGGCCTCCTCGACCGGCGCCCAGCCGAAGCGCTGCAGACCCGTCAGCATGGCCAGGATGCCGCTCTCGCCCTCATAGGCGGGGCGGCGCAGGGTCGATCGGTCGAAGCCGAATTTCTCGTGCTCGGCCCCGATCCGCCACTGATCCCTGGGCTTGGCGCCCTTCGACATGGCGCCGATCAGATCGTCCCGGGAAAGCGGCGCGGCGTCGGTCATGCGGTGGTCCAGCCCCTCGTGTCGCCGCTAGATGGGCAGACGGAGCGGCCGGCTCAAGCCCCATTCTGCCCCGGTATGGATAAGGCCGCCCTGGGGCTTATCGCGCCCAATCGCCCACCGCCGCCTGCCACACGGTCAGGGCGGCGACGGCGGCGGTGTCGGCCCTGAGGATGCGCGGCCCCAGCGACACCGCGGTGGTGAAGGGCAGGGCCCGGAGCCGCTCGCGCTCCTCGGGCGAGAAGCCGCCCTCCGGGCCGATCAGGATGGTCCACGGACCGGCTATTCCTCCCCCATCGGGGGAGGGGGACCGCGAAGCGGTGGAGGGGGCCGATCCATCCGCCGGCGTCAGAGGCTGGCCCCCTCCACCATCCTTCGGATGGTCCCCCTCCCCCGATGGGGGAGGACTGAGCGCTCCCGCCGCCGGCGCGCCGCCCGTCTCGTCGCAGAACATCAGTCGCCGCCCGGCCTCCCAGCCGTCCAGCACGTCGCCCAGCTTCACCGGCTCGTCGATCATCGGCACGTCCAGCCGCCCGGTCTGCTCCGCCGCCTCGATGGCGATGGCGTCCAGACGGTCCATCCGCACATGCTGGACCTGGGTCCGGTGGGTGACCACCAGCCCGACCCGCCGCGCCCCCAGTTCGGTGGCCTTCTCGACGGCGAATTCCAGCGCGCTCTTCTTCACCACCGCGATCAGCAGCTGCACGTCCGGCCCGATTGTCTGAGGCCGCACCCGTTCCTCCGCCCGCAGCACCGCGCCCTTCTTGAGGATTTCGGTGATGACGCACCGCCACTCCCCGTCGCGGCCGTTGAAGACCAGCAGGCTGTCGTCGAGCTTCAGCCGCATCACCTGGGTCAGATAGCGCGACTGGTCCAGCGTCGGCAGGACGGCGGCGTCGGGGGAGAGGGGCGTGGGGACGTGGAGGCGGATCATTCGCCAGTTCTTACCCTCCTCGCTGATCTTGTCATCCCGGACGAGCGAAGCGAGATCCGGGACGCTCTTGGGTTGCATAACCTTGACCACTCCCGGACGACCCGCAAGGGTCGAGCCGGGAGAAGGGAACGTGGCAAAGCACTTCTATGTCTATCTGCTCGCAAGCGGCCCATGCGGCTGGCTGTACGTCGGCGTCACCAACGACCTCGTGCGGCGCATTGCGGAACACAAGGCAGGCCTGATTCCCGGCTACACATCGGAACGCGGAATCGATCGGCTGGTCTGGTACGAGACCCATCGATACATCGACCAGGCGATCTTGCGCGAGAAACGGATCAAGCGCTGGCTTCGGAATTGGAAGTTCGCGCTGGTCGAGGAGACCAATCCGCGATGGGCGGACTTGTACGGCGACCTGCTCCTTGCGCAAAACTCGGCCCGGTTCGGCAAGCCGACCGGGCCTGAGGATGAACAGTCCATCCCGTCCCGGATCGCCGCTGCGCGACGTCCGGGATGACAAGGAGGAACCGCTAGCCGTCTGAAAGGTCGGGAATCCAGAGTTCGCTGCCAAGAGGAACCATGGCCTTGGTTATCTCCAAGCCCAATAGCAGTGGGGTAAAACGCGAGCCGATCGGTCCCCCCATCTCGATACCCCGAATTTCGGTTTTGACGGGTGCCTGACCGGAAGCTCGGACCTCGAGCGTATCGCCTATCCGGAGGCGGAGTTCGCGATCCGGATGATCATGGGGAAAGCCCGGTATCACCACCACGCCCCTGCCCGAGAGGTCGAAGACGTCTGTCACGACTGACAGGAGGACACCCATCCGCGACCCTAAAGCGTCCGCGCGATCAGCAGCTTCATGATCTCGTTGGTCCCGCCGTAGATCCGCTGCACCCGCGCGTCCTTGTACAGCTGGGCGATCGGATATTCGTTCATATAGCCATAGCCGCCGTGCAGCTGCAGCATCTCGTCGATGACCTCGCCCTGGATGTCGGTGACCCAGTATTTGGCCATCGAGGCCGTCGCCGCGTCCAGCCTGCCCTGCAGGTGCAGGCCCAGGCAGTGGTCGACGAACACCTTGGCGACCGTCAGTTTCGTCTTCACCTCGGCCAGTTTGAACTGGGTGTTCTGGAAGTCGATCACCCGTTTCCCGAACGCCTTGCGCTCCTTGACGTAGGCCAGCGTCTCCTGAAGGCCCCGCTCGGCCGCGGCCACGCCCTGGATGGCGATGTTCAGCCGTTCCTGCGGCAGTTGCTGCATCAGCTGGATGAAGCCTTGGCCCTCGCCGCCGCCGATGATGTTCTCGCCCGGGACCTTCACGTCGTTGAAGAACAGTTCGGAGGTGTCGTTCCCCTCCATGCCGATCTTGTGCAGGTTGCGGCCGCGCTCGAAGCCCCCAACGTTTTCACCATTGCCGCCGTCGGTCTCCACCACGATCAGGCTGGTGCCCTTGGCCCCTTCCGACGGATCGGTCTTGGCCACGACGATGATGAAATTGGCCAGCTGGCCGTTGGTGATGAAGGTCTTGGACCCGTTCACCACATACTGGTTGCCCTGTTTGACGGCGGTGGTCTTGACCCCCTGCAGGTCCGACCCGGCGCCCGGCTCGGTCATGGCGATGGCGCCGACCAGTTCGCCCGACTGAAGCCGCGGCAGCCAGCGCGCCTTCTGCTCCTCGGTGCCGTAGTGCCAGACGTAGGGCATGACGATCGCATTGTGCAGCGAGATGCCGAAATGGTCCGCGCCCTTCCAGCCCAGATGGCGCATCAGCACCACCTCATGCCGGTAGTCCCCGCCGAAGCCGCCGTCTTCCTCGGGCATGGACAGGCCCAGCAGGCCGGCCTCGCCCGAAGCGTTCCACAGCGCGCGCGGCACGGATGAATTGGCCAGCCAAGACTGCACCGCCTCGGGCGAGGCATGCTCGTCGATCCATTTGCCGACGGAGTCGGAGAAGAGGGTGATCTCCTCTTCCTGCATGAAATCGGGTTCGGGGACGTTGAGGACGTTCATCTCGCTATTCCAATACCGTCATCCTCGGGCTTGTCCCGAGGACCCATTTTTCCGCTGCACGGGCGGATCATGGATGAGCACCGAAAGTCCGCCCTCCGATCTGCCTGTCGTGCGGCTGAACGATGGGTCCTCGGGACAAGCCCGAGGATGACGGGGTGAGGTTGCTGCGCCTCTAAAACGCCTCCGCCGGCATCTGCATCAGCACCTCGGCGCCCGTCTTCAGCTTGGCCAGATGGGCGGCGGCGTCGGGCAGGATACGCTCGACGAAATAGCGGCCGGTCATCAGCTTGTTGGCGTAGAAGGGATCGGTCGAACCCTCGTCCACCTTCGCCTGCGCCGCCTTGGCCATCTGCGCCCACATGTAGGCCAGCGCCGTCAGGCCGAAGATGTGCAGATAGTCGGTGCTCGCCGCCCCGGCGTTGTCCGGGTTCTGCATGCCGTTCTGCATCAGCCACATGGTCGCTTCCTGCAGCTTCTTCTTGGCGTCGGTCAGGCCGTCGACGAAGGGCTTGATCGGGGTATCGCCGCCGTTCTCGGCCACGAAGGCGTCGATGTCGGCGAACCAGCTCATGATCGCCCGGCCTCCGTTGGCGGGCAGTTTGCGCCCCACCAGATCCAGCGCCTGGATGCCGTTGGCGCCCTCGTAGATCATGGTGATCCGGGCATCGCGCAGATACTGCGACGCCGCGAAATGCTCGGTATAGCCGCTGCCGCCGTGCACCTGCATGGCCAGCGAGGCGACGTGGAAGCCCTTGTCGGTCAGATAGGCTTTCAGCACCGGGGTGATCAGACCCATATAGTCATGGGCCTTCTGCGCTTCGGCCTCATCGTCCGAGTGCTGAAGATCGGCCTGAAGCGCGGTCCACAGGGTGAAGGCCTGGCCGCCTTCGACGAACGCCTTGGCCTCCAGAAGCATCCGCCGCACGTCGGGGTGGACCATGATGGAGTCGGCCGGCAGGTCCGGGCTCTTCGGCCCGGTGAGGCTGCGGCCCTGAAGCCGGTCATGGGCGAATTCGACGGCGGCCTGATAGGCGGCGGCGCCGATCGACAGGCCCTGCAGGCCGGTGCCGAGGCGGGCCTCGTTCATCATCACGAACATGGCCGCCATGCCCTTGTTCTCGGTGCCCACGAGCCAGCCTTTGGCGTTCTCATAGGCCATGACGCAGGTGGCGTTGCCGTGGATGCCCATCTTGTGCTCGAGGCCGGCGCAGGCCGCGCCCTCGTTGCGCTCGCCCAGCGAGCCGTCCTCGTTGACGAACACCTTGGGCACGACGAACAGGCTGATGCCCTTGATCCCGGCCGGGGCGCCCTCAATCCGGGCCAGCACCAGATGGATGATGTTGTCGGTGAAGTCGTGCTCGCCCGACGAAATCCAGATCTTCTGGCCGGTGATGTTGTAGCTTCTGTCGCCGTTCGGAACCGCCTTGGTGCGGATCAGACCCAGGTCCGTGCCGCACTGCGGTTCGGTCAGGTTCATGGTCCCGCCCCATTCGCCGGTGGCCATCCTGGGCAGATACATCGCCTTCTGCTCGTCCGAGCCGTTGGCGTTCAAACCCCAGTAGGCGCCGGCGGTCAGGCCCGGATACATGGAGAAGGCGGCGCTGGCGGCGGCGGTCATCTGACCGAAGGCCATGGCCACCACGGCGGGCATGCCCTGGCCGCCATGCTCGGGTAGGGCCGACAGGGCGGGCCAGCCGGCGGCGACCATGGCCTTGTAGGCTTCCTTCCAGCCGGTCGGGCCGGTGACCTTGCCGTCCACCCATTTGCAGCCTTCCTGATCGCCGACGCGGTTCAGGGGCGCGATGACTTCCTCGGCGAATTTGGCGCCTTCCTCGAGGATCTGCCCGACCAGGTCCGACGAGACGTCCTCGAAGCCCGGCTGGTTGGCGTAGCGGTCGATCTCCAGCACCTCGTTCAGGACGAACGTCAGGTCGCGGACGGGGGCCTTGTAAGCCATGGGATCAGGCTCTCGCTTTGAAGGGCTGGTGGGTGTGGTCGGGGTTCAGGCGCGATTTCAGCAGGTCGGCGTATTCGTCGGCGCCGGGCAGCAGGTCGGGGCGGAATTCGCCCAGCTTCCGCTCCATCACGGCGCAGGCCTCTTCCGCTGTCTCGATGGCGGCGTCGAGGTCTTCGCGCTGCTGCTTCAGCGCCGCGATCTGGGCCCGATGCCGGCGCAGGGCGACCGACATCTGGTGGGCGTTGTGATCGTCGTGGTCGTACAGATCCAGCATCTCCTGGATCTCGAGCAGGGAGAAGCCGATGCGCCGTCCGCGCAGGATCAGCTTCAGCCGCGCCCGGTCGCGGGCGTCATAGACCCGCGTTTGACCCTTGCGGGCCGGGGTCAGCAGGCCCTTGTCCTCATAGAAGCGCAGCGCGCGCGCCGTCGCCCCGAACTCCCGACAGAGCTGGCGGATGGAATAGGTGCGATGATCGTCGGCGGTCGCCATACAGCCGTCATAACTTGACGTGCACGTAAAGGGAAGCCTTTAGGTCGGCATGGCGCGTGAACAGGGCGCGGTCGGGGCCGGCCAAGGGTGATCCGGGACATTCGGACAGGCCCCACTGGCGTTCTTCCGGCCCGGACCCCAGCTTGTCAGGAGGCGGCTCGGGAGCGGCGGCGATGACGATCAAGGACCATTGGGACAACGTCTATCTGACCAGGGCGGTGGACGAGGTAAGCTGGTATCGTCCCCACCTGGAGGTTTCGCTGGGGCTCATCGAACAAGCCACGACGGACACCGGCAGCGCGATCATCGACGTCGGCGGCGGGGAAGCGACCCTGGTCGATGATCTGGTCGCGCGCGGCTACCGGGATGTGACGGTGCTCGACATCTCCCCGGCGGCGATCGAGGTGGCGCAACGCCGACTGGGTTCTTCCGCCGCCGTGGTGCAGTGGATCACCGGCGACATCACGACCGTCGAGTTGGAAGCTGCTCGCTACGATGTCTGGCATGACCGGGCCGTCTTCCATTTCCTGACGAGCCCGCGTGAACGGGCCGCCTACGTCCGTCAGGTCGCCGGCGCGGTCAGGGTTGGCGGCCACGTCATTGTCGCCACCTTCGGACCCGATGGTCCGGAGAAGTGCAGCGGGCTGGATGTCGTCCGCTATGACGCCGAAAACCTGCACGGAGAGTTCGGGTCGAAGTTTCGGCTGTTGGACAGCGTGACGGAACTTCACGAGACGCCTTGGGGGACGGCTCAACAGTTCATGTACTGTTTCTGCCGGGTGGAGGCCGCATGATCGTCGCCGTCTCTCAATACCTGGCGATCCTGCTCGGTGTCTGGCTCGTGGGCCTCAGCCTCTTCATGTTGGTGTCACCTCATCGCGCGCTTGGCGCGCTGGCCGCGATGGGCGGCTCGGGACTGATCCATTTCGGCGAACTGGGACTGAGGACATTGGCCGGGGCCGCCCTTGTCCTCGCCGCGTCCGCGTCGAAAGCCCCCACTCTGATCGGCGTGGTCGGCTGGTTTCTGATCGTTTCGGCCCTGGCGATCATGATCGCGCCGAGGCGATGGCACACCGGCTATTCGGCCTACCGGGCCCGGCGCATCCCCGTCACAGCGGTCCGCTTGCCCGCCCCCGCGTCTGCGATCGCCGGCGGCGCATTGGTCTAGCCGCGCACTTCCCGCGCCCGCTTCCACAGCACGGTCGCCGTCATGGCGATCAGGAACCCATTCGTCACCGCCGGGCCGACGTCGCCGCCGCTCGCGTGGAGGGCCAGCATCACCGTCTCCAGCGCCAGCAGGCCGCTCGCGGCCATGACCAGCAACGGTCGGCCGTGCTTCCACGACACCAGCGGCGCCAGCACCAGGACGGCGAGGATGATCTCGGCGACGCCGAGGCCGCGCACCATGTTCGGCGCGACCAGGGCCGGCCATTTCATCAGGTCGACCAGATTGGCCATCGGCTCGCTGAGTTTGGCGTAGCCGGCGGCGATGAAGAACATCGCGATCCAGCCCTGGAGCGTCCACAGGGTCAGATTGCGATAGCTGGCGTTGAGGCGCGAGCGGGACGGGGAGAGGGTCTGCGACGTCATCCTGGCTGCGCCGGGGAGGGCGCCCCTGTTATTTGCAACAGTAGCGATGTCGGATCGCACAAGCCGTCCCGCAAGGGTGCGAAGCGAGAGCGTAACCATCCGTGACCGCCTTCTGCGAGAGCTACGGGGCCAGAGCGTGGCCGTATGCATAACTCTCTGTAATCTGACTCCGATTGAGGCGGAGTTAAGCGGTCAGAACCTGACGAACGCGTTGGAACCCTTGTCATCCCTGTGTACGGACCCGGACGACATGACGCCGCCGGACCCACCGACTTTTCGGACACGGCGGAAGGACGGCCGCGCGCTCGCCGGAACGACGGCCACGCGACCAGAGATGCCAACGCCACGACCGCCCGCCCTCAGCTTGCCGCACCGGGCCGCGCCAACACACGGGATGACAAGGTGTCCAGACCCCCGGTCCAGGATCGAACCTAGTTCCCCTTGGTGTCCGTCCGGGTTTCGGCCTTTTGCTCGTCGGCTTCCTGGGCCAGATCGTCGGTGGCCTCGTCGACCTCCTGGGCCACCTCGCCCGCGCCGGCGGCGATGGCCGAACCGACCTGGGCGGCCTCTTCCTTCAGGGCGGCCCCGGCCTCGTTGGCGTCTTCCTGGGCGTCGTCCTGTTCGGCCGGCGAACAGGCGGCGGCCCCCAGCGAAAGGGCGGCGAGGGCGGCGAGCGTGAGCGTCTGGATGCGCATGGGATATCCCCGATCAGCGTTGAACCTTGGCGGTTAACGCGGGGAAGCGGCGCGGGTTGCGCGGAATGGTGGCTGGAGGCGGGCTCGAACCGCCGACCTGTGGGTTATGAATCCACCGCTCTAACCAGCTGAGCTACCCAGCCCCGTTTGACGATCGCGTCGCTCGAGTCCCGGCGGGAACTGGTCTGTCCGCCGGAAGAGCGGTGCCTATATAGGCGGGAGATGGCGGTTTCAAGCCGCCTTCACGCCGCGAGCCGTCGACGCGGCGGCCGCGGAACAGCTAGGCTGGACCGGTCATCCGTTCGTGGTCCGATTCAAGGGGTCCTTCATGCGTCTGCTCGCCCTCGCGGTCTCCGTTTCCGCCATGGCCCTGGCCACGGCCTGCAGCGCCGGAGGGCAGGACCCGGCCCGCCCCGGCGATCCGGTCGAGAGCCGGCCCCCTGACGGCGCCGGCCAGCAGCCCGCCTTCCCCGGCCAGGCCCGCGCGCCCGGCGTGCGCACCGAGACGGCGATGGCGCATACGGTGGTGGCCTCGGGGCTGGTGGAGCCGTGGGGCCTGGCCCTGCTGCCCGACGGTCGCTGGCTGGTGACCGAACGGCCCGGCCGCCTGCGCATCATCACCGCCGCCGGGGCCGTGAGCGAACCCCTTTCGGGTCTGCCCGCCGTCGATCCTCGGGGGCAGGGCGGTCTGCTGGACGTCGCAGTCGGCCCGAGCTTCGGTCAGGACCGGCTGATCTACTGGAGCTATGCCGAACCTCGCGACGGCGGCAACGCCACCTCGGTGGCGCGCGGCCGGCTGTCGGACGACGGGACGCGGGTGGACAGCGTTCAAGTCATCTTCCGCGCCACGCCGACCTATGACGGAACCATGCACTACGGTTCGTCCCTGGCGTTTTCGTCGGACGGCACGTTGTTCGTCACCCTGGGCGAGCGGTCCGACACGCCGATCCGGCCCCAGGCGCAGGACCTCGGCTCGCACATGGGCAAGACCATCCGCATCAACGCCGACGGCACGGTTCCGGCGGACAACCCCTTCGTCGGGCGCGCCGGCGCCCTGCCGGAGATCTGGTCGCTGGGCCACCGCAACGTCCAGGGGATCGCCATCGCCGGGGACGAGGTCTGGACCGTCGAGCACGGCACGCGCGGCGGCGACGAACTCAACCTCGACCGCGCCGGCCTCAACTACGGCTGGCCCGACGTGGCCTATGGCGTGGAATACCGCGGCGCCCCGATCGGCGACGGGATCACCGCCCGCGAGGGAATCACACAGCCGGTCTATTACTGGGACCCGGTCATCGCGCCGGGCGGCATGACCTTCTACGAGGGCGCCATGTTCCCCGGCTGGCGCGGCAACCTGCTGGTCGCGAGCCTGAAAGAGAAACACATCGCCCGTCTGGTGCTCGAGAACGGCGAGGTCGTCGGCGAGGAGCGGCTGATGACCGGCCTCGGCGAACGGGTCCGCGACGTGGCCGTGGCGGCGGACGGTGCGGTCTGGGCCATCACCGACGAGACCAACGGCAAACTTGTGCGGCTGGCGGCGAGGCAGTAGCGCCCCTCTCCCGGCGGGAAAGGGAGCGCTAGTCCCGCAGCAACTCGTTCACGCCCGTCTTCGCCCGCGTCTGGGCGTCCACCCGCTTGACGATCACGGCGCAGTACAGCGACGGTCCCCCGTTCGGGTCGGACACGCTGCCCGGCACCACCACCGAATATGCCGGCACCTCGCCGCGGAAGACCTCGCCGGTCGCCCGGTCGATGATCCTGGTCGAGGCGGACAGATAGACGCCCATGGCCAGGACGGCCCCTTCGCGGACGATGACGCCCTCGGCCACCTCGGCGCGGGCGCCGATGAAACAGCCGTCCTCGATGATGGTCGGATTGGCCTGCAGCGGCTCCAGCACCCCGCCGATCCCGGCTCCGCCGGACAGGTGCACATTCTTGCCGATCTGGGCGCAGGAGCCGACCGTGGCCCAGGCGTCGACCATCGAACCCTCGTCCACATAGGCGCCGATGTTCACGAAACTGGGCATCAGCACGACGTTGCGGCCGATGAAGGCGCCGCGCCGGACGATCGAGCCGGGCACGGAGCGGAAGCCCGCCGCCTGATAGTCCGTCGCCGACCAGTCGCCGAATTTGTTGGGGACCTTGTCCCACCAGGGGCCGACGCCGGGCGCGTGGCTGGTGGTCGGGCTTGCGGTTCCCCGGTCGCCGCCGCGCATGATCTCGTTGTCGTTGAGACGGAACGACAGCAGCACCGCCTTCTTCAGCCACTGGTGCGTGGTCCAGACCCCGTCGGCGCCGCGCGAGGCGACCCGCGCCTGGCCGGAGTCCAGCAGGCCCAGCGCCGCCTCGACGGCCTTGCGCACCTCGCCGTGGGTCGCGGCCGAGACGCCGGCGCGATCCTCCCAGGCGGCTTCGATGATGGATTCCAGGTTCATGCGGCGGCTCCGGCGGTGAAGCGAAGGTCGGCCAGGAACGGCGTCAGAACCGCCGCCCGATGGTGGATGAAGGGCGCGGTCGAAGCCGCGGCGTGGGGACCCACCAGCACGGTCGTCATGCCCAGTTCGGCGGCGGTTTCCAGATTGCGCTCGGAATCCTCGAAAAAGGCCGTGCGGCGCGGGTCGATGCCGAACAGGTCGATCATCCGTTCGAAGGTCGAGCGCGCCGGCTTGGGAACCAGGTCGGCCAGTTCGATGTGGAAGATGGCTTCGAACCGGTCGGCGACTCCGATCCGCTCCAGGACCCGCGCAGCATGGGCGGCCGAGCCGTTGGTGAACACCAGCTTGCGTCCCGGCAGGCGCGTCAGTGCCCGTTTCAGCTCCGGATCGGGCGGGATGCCGTCCAGCGGCACGTCGTGGATTTCCTCCAGAAAGTCGCTGACGCTGACGTCATAGCTTTCCAGCACGCCCGGCAGGCTGGCGCCGTGGGCCTCGAACCACGCGCGCTGCATTCGGCGGGTTTCGTCGCGATCCAGGCCGGTGACGCGCGAAACGAAGCCGGTGATCCGCTCGCGGATCAGCTCCATCAGCCGGGTCTCGGCCGGATAGAGGGTGTCGTCCAGATCGAACAGCCAGACGTCGATGTGGCTCAGATCTGCGCTCATCCCGCCTTCACCAGGGTGCCGGCGCCGTGTTCGGTGAACAGCTCGACCAGCATGGCGTGGGGGCGGCGGCCGTCCAGGATGACCACGGCCTCGACCCCGTCGCGCACTGCGGCCATGGCGGTCTGCAGCTTGGGGATCATGCCGCCGGTGGCGACCCCGTCCTCGATCAGTTTCGAGGCCTCGGCGACGGTCATCTGGCGGATGATCTCGCCGTCCGCGCCCTTGACCCCAGGTACATCGGTCAGCAGCAGCATGCGTTTGGCGTCCAGCGACCCGGCGATGGCCCCGGCCACGGTGTCGGCGTTGACGTTGAAGGTCTGGCCGTCCTCGGTCACCCCGATGGGGGCGATGACCGGGACCCAGTCGGCGTCGGATTCCAGCAGGCGTTTGATCAGCTTGGGATCGACCCGGGTCGGTTCGCCGACATAGCCCAGGTCCACCTCGTGCTCGATCATGCTGTCGGGGTCGCGCTTGGTGCGTTTGGTCTTTTCGACCGTCAGCAGACCGGCGTCCTTGCCCGACAGGCCGACGCCGCGCACATCGGCCTCCTTGCCGGCCATGGTGATCCAGTGGGCGATCTCCTTGTTGACCGCGCCGGACAGGACCATCTCGGCCACCTGCATGGTGTCGGCGTCGGTGACCCTCAGGCCGTCAACGAAGGCCGATTTCACCCCGGCCTTGTCCAGCATGGCGCTGATCTGCGGCCCGCCGCCGTGGACCACCACTGGATTGACCCCCATCAGCTTCAGCAGCACCACATCGGCGGCGAACTGTTTGGCCACGGCGCTCTCGCCCATGGCGTGGCCGCCGTATTTGATGACCACGGTCTTGCGGTCATAGATCTGGATATAGGGCAGGGCCTCGGCGAGCGTCTTCGCCGTGTCCCAGCCTCGATCCTCGGATTGCCGTTCGGTCTCGTCCATGATGCGCCCGTCCCTAAAGCGAGGCCCGGCCCCTGTCATCATGAAACCGGCGCGCGGCGGGGCCGTTCAAGCCGGTATGAAAGAGCATGAGATCGACGATCGCGAACTGACGCGGTCCCGCCCCACCGATCCGGCGTCCCTGCAGCATCCGGATCCGGTTCTCTGCCCCGAATGTCAGGGATCGGGCGCGGTCGTCTCGGGCGAGACCTGCCCCGTCTGCGAGGGGACCGGAAAGGCGGTGGGCCGAACCGGAGGCGGTTGAACCTCCACAATCATAAGAAGAGATCGCGCGGGCGGTCACCATCAGTTGAAAAACTGTGTCCCGCTTGCGCTTGTCGTTTCGGCGCGCGGCGTTAGGTTGGCTGTCTTTCAGCCGTCCTCCCACGGGTTTTTCCGATGTTTGATCGTTTCCAGGCCAGCCGCGTCAACGCCGAGCCCGGCCGCTTTGCCGAAGACTTCGGCATCATGGACACGGTCGGACGGGGCGGCGCGGAGCCGAACGCCTCGTTCGGCGGGATCGCAAGCTATCAGGG
Source organism: Brevundimonas vancanneytii (assembly GCA_943373195.1). Taxonomy (GTDB): domain Bacteria; phylum Pseudomonadota; class Alphaproteobacteria; order Caulobacterales; family Caulobacteraceae; genus Brevundimonas; species Brevundimonas vancanneytii_B. The sequence continues at coordinate 4,961 of CALSBO010000003.1, read as the reverse complement.
TTTCGGCCGGTTCCACGGCGTCCCGGCCGAGTCGGACGGCGGCGGACCGGTCTTCAACCTCAATGCGGACGACCGCGGCGTGTTCGGTCCGAACGGCAAGCCGTCGTTGAGTTCCACCGACGCGGGGGCCCAGATCACCCGCTCGAACCAGAGCTGGGCGACGGCCCTCGGCACGGCCGCGACGGTCAGCTACGCCTTCCGCGACTCCGTCACGACCATGCCGACCGACACCGCCGGCTTCACCCAGTTCAACGCCACCCAGATCACCGCCACCACCCTGGCTTTCGCCGCCTGGTCCGACGTGGCCAACATCACCTTCCAGCGCGTGCAGGACGCCGGCAGCGAATATTCGAACAACGCCACCATCCTTCTGGGCAACTACAGCTCGGGCCAGGACGGCGCCGCCGCCTTCGCCTATCTGCCCGGCGGCATGCCCGGCGCGGCGGGCTTCGGCCAGGTCCAGGGCGATGTCTGGATCAACAGCTCGTTGTCCTACAACACCGTGCCGGTGCAGCAGGGCTATGGCCAGCTGACCCTGTTGCACGAGATCGGCCACGCCATCGGCCTCAGCCACCCGGCCGCCTACAACGCCGGCTCCGGCGGAAGCATCACCTACAGCGGCAGCGCCATCTATTACGAGGATTCCCTCCAGTACACGGTGATGAGCTATTTCGACGAAGCGAACACCGGCGCCCAGTTCGGCGCGAGCCGTTACGCATCCGCGCCCCTGCTGGACGACATCTCGGCCTCCCAGCGCCTGTACGGCGCGAACATGTCGACCCGGACCGGCGACACCGTCTACGGGTTCAACTCCACCGCGGGCCGGGTCTGGTTCGAGGCCAGCAGCGGGATCGCCGCCCTGATCTTCTCCGCCTGGGACGCCGGCGGGACCGACACCTTCGACTTCTCCGGCTATTCGACCAACGGCCAGGTCATCGACCTCCGTCAGGGCTCGTTCTCCAGCGTCGGCGGTCTGACCGGAAACGTTTCCATCGCACTGGGATCCGTGATCGAAAACGCCGTCGGCGGCAGCGGCTCGGACACCTTCCGCGGCAACTCCGGAAACAACCGCTTCACGCCCAACACCGGCACGGATGTAGTCGATGGCGGTCTGGGGACCGACACGGTGGTCTTCTCCGGCGCCCGCGCCGCCTATACCGTCACCTTCACCGGCCAGACCGGGACGGTCGTCGGCAACGGCCAGAACGTGACCGTGACCAACGTCGAGTTTCTGGAGTTTTCGGACCAGACCATCGCGGCGACGCCGACGGGCGGTCTGGTGGTCGGCGGCGACATCACCAACGAAACCATCAACGGCACGGCCCTGAACGACGTCATCGGCGGCCTCGGCGGCGTCGACACCGTCAACGGCCTGGCCGGGAACGACAACCTGAACGGCGGCTCGGGCAACGACACGCTGAACGGCGGGGATGACAACGACATCCTGACCGGAGCCCTGGGCAATGACGCGCTGAACGGCGGGGCGGGGATCGACACGGCCGACTACGCCGGCGCCGGCGCCGGGGTCACGGTCGACCTCGCGACGGCTTCGGCCAGCGGAGGCGGCGGCCTCGATACCCTGTCCGGGGTCGAGAACGTCACCGGCTCGGCCTTCGCCGACACCCTGACGGGCGACGCGACCGCCAACGTCCTGCGCGGCGGCGGCGGCATCGACACCCTCAGCGGCGGCGGCGGCGCGGACGAGCTCTACGCCGGCGCGCCCGGCCAGGGCGGTGGGGCTCCCGACATCGTCAAGGGACAGGGCGCCGCCAACGGCAGCATCGGCGCGGCGGTGTCGCTGGCTGGAGCCTTCGACCTGCTGATCAATTCGGCCATCGCCGATTCCGGCACCATCCCGCACGCCACGGTCGACGCCACCACCCACGGCGGAGTCGAATATTACTCGTTGACCGTCGTCGCGGGCGAGACCGTGACCTTCGACATCGACGGCGCTTCTTTCGACAGCACCCTGCGGCTGATGACGGACGCGGGCGCGGAACTGGCCAACAACGACGACAACAACGCGGACGGCGGGGCTTCCACCGACTCGTCCCTGACCCACACCTTCGCCTCGGCCGGGACCTATTACATCCAGGTCGCCCAGTGGATTTCCAACAGCGGCGGGACCTTCACCTCGGGGCCGCCGTCGGCGGGCCAGACCTATCGTCTGCATGTCTCCAGCCCCAGCCAGACTCCCGTGCCGGTCACCCTGATCGGCTCGACTCTGAACGGCGACGCGGGCGCTGACCGCCTCGAGGGCGGTACCGGCGCGGACACGCTGAACGGCGGGACGGACGACGACACCCTGATCGGCGCCGGCGGCGCCGACGCGATCAACGGCGGCGACGGCACGGACACCGCCGTCTATTCCGGCAACCGCTCGGCCTACACCATCAGCCTTTCGGGCGGTGTGACCACCGTTTCGGGTCCGGATGGAACGGACAGCCTGACCAATGTCGAACGGCTACAGTTCGCCGACCAACTCACCGACGCGGCCGGCGATCCGCTGGGCGGCGCCATCAACGGCACGCCGAACGCCGACACCCTGAACGGCGACGGCGGCGGCAACACCATCAACGGGCTTGGCGGCGACGACACCCTGAACGGAGGCGCCGGCGACGACACGATCGACGGCGGGGCCGGAACCGATACGGCCGTCTTCTCCGGCGCGCGGGCGGGCTATACCGTCTCGACGACGGGCGGAACCACGACCGTGACCGGTCCGGACGGAACCGACACCCTGACCACGGTCGAGCGGCTGCGGTTCGCCGACATGACCCTGATCGTGGGCGCCGGCGGGGGCCAGTATATCGTCGGTTCCGCCAACGCCGACACTCTCAACGGCTCGGCCTTCGGCGACCAGATTCTGGCAGGTTCGGGCGACGACACGATCACTGGCGGCCAAGGCAATGACGCGATCGATGGCGGCGCCGGTCTGGATACAGCGGTCTTCACCGGTCCCCTGACCAACTATACGGTTTCGACGACCGGCGGGACCACGACGGTCACCGGTCCGGACGGAACCGACACGGTGACGACGGTGGAACGGCTTCAGTTCGCCGATGCGGTGCTGATCGTGGGCGCCGGCGGCGGCCAGTATTTCGCGGGCACGGCGGGCAACGACACCATCAACGGCACGGCCTTCGCCGACCAGATCAACGGCGGCGTCGGTCAGGACACGATCAACGGCCTGGCCGGGAACGACCTGATCAACGGCGACGACGGCAACGACGTGATCAACGCCGGAACGGGCGTGGACGTGGTCTTTGGCGACGGCGGCAACGACACCTTCGCGATCACGGCGGTCACCTCGGGCCAGCCGGATTCCACCTTCGACGGCGGGACGGGAACGGACACGTTCGACGCCAGCGCGATCGGCTCGGCCCTGGTCTTCAACGCCGCCGCCGACGGGTCGTTCACCGTCGGCGACAATACGGTCACCGGCGTCGAAATCGTCCGTGGCGGAACGGCCGGAGACCAGCTGAATTTCCAGGCCTTCACCACGGCGGTCGACCTGTACGGCAACGGCGGCGACGATACGATCCAGGGCGGCGCTGGCTTCGACCGGCTGTACGGCGGCCTCGGAGCGGATCAGGTTTCGGGCGCGGCGGGCGACCTTGTATACGGCGAGGACGGCGACGACGCTCTGACGGTGACCGGTTCGGCGGCGACCAACACCACGATCGTATCGGGCGGAGCCGGCATCGATACGCTGACCCTGGTCGGCGCCTCGACCACGCTTGATCTGGCGTCGGGGGCGGGGTCCGTCGGATCCACCGTGCTGTCGGTGTTCACGACGGAAAACGTCGCACTGACCGGCGCGGGTGTCGGCCTCCGCACCCTGCTGGGCAGCAGCGCCGCCAACCGGCTCGAGGTTCTGGCGGGCGGGACCGGATTCGCCGCGACCTTCGACGGACGCGGCGGCGACGACATCCTGATCGGCGGCGCGCTGGGCGATACGCTCACGGGCGGCACGGGCATCGACCAGTTGTTCGGCCGGGGCGGAGCCGACACGCTGAACGGCGACGCCGGCGACCAGCTGAACGGCGAGGAGGGCGACGATACCCTGGTCTTCACCGGCTCCACGGCCGTGGCGGGCTCGGTCGTGTCCGGCGGCGCCGGGATCGACACGGCCAGACTGGTCGGAACCGCGACGACGGTCGATCTGGCGGCCGGTACGGCCACTGTGGGTTCGACGGCCGTCACCGTCTCGGGCCTGGAGAATGTGATCGTCGAAGGTACGGGCGCCGGCGTGCGCACCGTGCTCGGTTCGGGCGACGCCAACGCCTTCAGCGTCGGGACGATGGCCTCGGGCAGCGTCAGCTTCGACGGGCGCGGCGGCGACGACAGCCTGACCGGCAGCGCCCAGGGCGACACTCTGCGCGGTGGCGCCGACAACGACGTCGTGGCCGGTCTCGGCGGCGCCGATTCCCTGTTCGGGGACGCCGGCGACGACATTCTGCGCGGCGGGGCCGGGAACGACGCGCTGGACGGCGGTCTTGGCGTGGACATCGCCGACTATGCGGGCGCGGCGGCGGGGGTGACGGTCAATCTGCTGACCGGCGTCGCCTCGAACGACGGCGACGGCGGCTCGGACACCTTGACCGGCGTCGAGACGGTGTACGGCTCGGCCTTCGCCGACAGCCTGACCGGCGACGGCGGGAACAACACCTTCCGCGGCGGCGCTGGCGTGGACGTGATCGCCGGTGGGGCGGGGATCGACACCGTGGACTACTCCGCGGCCGCGGCGGGCATGCGTGCCCAGCTCAACACCAACGCCTCGACCAATGACGGGGACGGCGGAACCGATACCTTCTCGGGGATCGAGAACCTGACCGGCTCGGCCTTCAACGACATCCTGATCGGCGACGGGGCGGCCAATGTGCTGCGCGGCGGCGCCGGCGGGGACGTTCTGCTGGGCCTGGGCGGCGACGACGTGCTGTGGGGCGGGACCGGTCCAG
>CALSBO010000002.1:0-76356 GCA_943373195.1 Brevundimonas vancanneytii | reverse complement strand
GGAGGCGCGCGCCCGTTGCCCTTCTCCCCTTGCGGGAGAAGGTGTCAGGCGAAGCCTGACGGATGAGGGGTCGCGCCGGTCTGTCCGGTCGTCGTCTCAAATCCGCTGAATTTCTGGGGTCAGTGCGACCCCTCATCCGACCCGCTGCGCGGGCCACCTTCTCCCGCAAGGGGAGAAGGATTCTGGAGCGTTCGATGTCTCACACCATCTTCATCGACGGCGAGGCCGGGACCACGGGGCTGGAAATCCGCGAGCGGCTGGAGGCGCGCGGCGATCTGGAGCTGATCCTGCTGGGCGACCGGCGGCGTGACGTTCAGGCTCGGCGCGAGGCGCTGAACGCCGCCGATGCGGTGATCCTGTGCCTGCCCGACGAGGCGGCGAAGGAAGCCGTGGCGATGATCGAGAACCCCCGAGTGCGGGTGGTCGACGCCTCGACGGCGTTCCGGGTCGATCCGGCCTGGACCTATGGCTTCGCCGAGATGGCCCATGCGGCCGGAAGGTTGGGGCAGGCGGAGAAGATCGCGGGCTCGACGCGGGTGTCGAACCCGGGCTGCTATCCGACGGGCTTCATCGGCCTGGTCCGGCCGCTGGTTTCGGCGGGGATCATTCCGGCGGGCTGGCCGGTGACGGTCAATGCGGTGTCGGGCTATTCGGGCGGCGGCAAGGCGATGATCGCCGAGTTCGAGGCGGCTCCCGGATCAAGTCCGGGGGTGACGAAGGCCGGGGCCTTCCGCGCCTATGGCCTGTCGCTGAAGCACAAGCATGTACCGGAGATGACGCTGCATACGGGGCTGGAGCGGCCGGTGCTGTTCGCGCCGGCGGTGGGGGCGTACCGGCAGGGGATGCTTGTCGAGGTTCCGCTGCAGCTGGCGGCCCTGCCGGGGTCGCCGTCGGTCGATGTGGTGCACGGGGCGCTGGTTCAGGCCTATTCGGGCGCGCGGTTCGTCGAGGTGGCGGAACTTGAGGCGACCGAGGCGATGACCGGGATCGACCCGGAAGGGCTGAACGGCACCAACCGGATGCGCCTGCACGTGTTCGGGGACCGGGGCGGGGATCAGGTGCGGCTGGCGGCGCTGCTCGACAATCTCGGCAAGGGCGCGTCCGGGGCGGCGGTGCAGAACCTGAACCTGATGCTGGGGTTGGACGAGGGGACGGGGCTCAACTGAGCAGGGTCACTTCGGGCGCGCCAAGCCGAGCAAAGTCCTGATCGAAGGTCAGCGTCTCATCACATCCGTTGGCGATGGCTTCATGACGGATGACTCCGCCGGCGAAGTCGCCGCCGCGTTTGAGAAAAGCCAGTCCTGCTTGAGCCATCAGGCCGTCCACCTGGACGTTGTCGGTCGTGACCAGCAACTGGATGGCTTCGGCGATGCGATCACCGGACCATTTGCGTCTTTGCAGCACCCAGACCAACTCACAGAGCACAATCCCGGAGACGAAGATCGACCCTGCTTCGCCCAGAACGCGTCGCGCCACTGGCGTCTGGGTCGGGTCGTCGCCAAGAATGGCCCGCGCGAGGAGATTGGTGTCCGCCGCTATCATGACGACATGGTTCGCCGATCATTCTCTTCCACAGCGTCCATGATGGCCTGATCCATCTCTTCGATGGTCATGGGCTTCTGGCCGGGCCGTTTGAGCAGGCCGAAAATCGCGCTGATGTCATGCTTCGGTGCCTCGGCGACCAGCCGAAGGCTGCCGTCCGGGGCAGGGATCGCCTCTATGCGCTGTCCGGGCCGGACGCCCAGATGCTTCAGCAGCGTCTTCTTGATCGTCACCTGACCCTTGGCCGTCGGCGTCATGAACGTGGACATGATCATCTCCTACCGAGGTAATGTAACATGTGCATTACTCTTATGCCATGGGTGGGCCTTGAAACCGAGCTGGCCTGACCGACGTATCATGTCACCATGACCCACCTTTCCCGCCGCGCCCTTTTGACCGCCGCCGGGGCGCTGGCCGTCACCGCCTGCACGCCGCAGCCGGCCGATGCCGCCCAGGACCGGTACGCCGACTCGCCGTTCCGGCGGATCACGGACGCCCAGTGGCGGGAGCGGCTGCCCGCGGCCGCCTATCAGACGCTGCGGCACGAGGCGACCGAGCGGCCGGGGACGAGCGCGCTCAACAACGAGCACCGGCGCGGGACCTTCTTCTGCCGCGGCTGCGACCTGCCGCTGTTCCGCTCGCAATGGAAGTTCGACAGCGGCACCGGCTGGCCCAGCTTCCATGACGTCATCGCCGCCAATATCGGGACCAAGACCGATTTCGCCATCGGCTTCCCGCGCACGGAATACCACTGCGCCCGCTGCTTGGGCCACCAGGGCCATGTCTTCGACGACGGCCCGCGGCCGACGGGCAAACGCTACTGCAACAACGGGGTCGCGCTCAGTTTCCGGCCCGGTTAGCCGCGCGCCTTGAGGGCCGACTCGACCGTCACCCCGAACCAGACGGCGGCGATGATGATCAGCAGGCCGTAGTCGGGGCCGGGCCAGAACACCGGAATGGCGGCGCAGGCGATCACCACCATGGGGAAGAGCGTCGCCCAGACGGTGGTGCCCCGGCTGTCGGGATGGATCAGCGGCGGACGGTCGGGGCTCTTCATCGTCCGCATCAGGATCGGGTTCAGCAGCACGAAACCGCCCGCGCAGATGATGGCCAGAAACAGGTTCCGCAAAGGCTCGCCCGCGCCGTAGACGCTGGCGGTCAGGGTGACGAGAACCAGGGCGAAACCGGTGGTGACGGCCAGCAGAAGGTTCGGTTCCAGACGCTTCAAGACTTCACTTTCACATACGAGCCCGGCGCGGGTTCTAGCGGCGAAAGCGGGCCTTTTTCGGGATCGCGGGCGGATACCCAGCCGCCGGACTTCTCATGCAGCCATTCGGCCCAGTGGCTCCACCAGCTGCCGGGGTGTTCGACGGCCCTGGCCTGCCATTCGCCGAGGGTCGCGGGCAGGGCGGGGTTGGTCCAGTGCTGGTATTTGTTGGCCGAGGGCGGATTGACCACCCCGGCGATATGGCCCGAACCGGCCAGGGTCAGGGTCACGTCGGCGTTGGAGAAGGCGCGGGCCGAGCGATAGACCGAGTTCATCGGCGCGATATGGTCCTCGCGGCTGGCCTGGAAATACAGGGGGATGGTCACCTCCGACAGGTCGACCCTGATCCCGCCGATGGTGAACTCGCCCTGCGACAGCCGGTTCTGGCCGTACATCGAGCGCAGATAGTCCATGTGCAGGGTCTTGGGCATGCGCGTCTGGTCGGCGTTCCAGAACAGCAGGTCGAAGGCCGGCGGCGACTTGCCCATCAGATAGTTGGAGACGAAGAACGACCAGATCAGGTCGTTGGCGCGGAGCGCATTGAACGTCTCGGCCATGGCCGCGCCGGGCAGGACCCCGCCGGCGGCGTCCATCTGCTGCTCGATCTCGTTCAGCCAGTGCTCGTCGGTGAACAGCAACAGGTCCCCGGCCTCGGCGAAATCGTGCTGGGCGGCGAAGAAGGTGTTGGCGGTGACCCGCTTGTCTCCCTTGGCCGCCGTGTGGGCCAGCGCCGCGCCCATCAGGGTGCCGCCGATGCAGTAGCCGACGGTATTGATGTGGTCGGCCTTCGACTGCTCCAGCGCCTTCTCGACGCAGCGGTAGACGCCCTTCTCCAGATAGTCGTCGAAGCCGAAACCGGCCTTGTCCACGTCCGGATTGACCCAGGAGCAGACGAAGACGGTGAAGCCCTGGGCCGAGAGCCAGCGGATCATCGAGTTTTCGGGCTGCAGATCCAGGATGTAGAATTTGTTGATCCACGGCGGGAAGATCAGCAGCGGCACGGCGCGCTGCTTGTCGGTGGCGGCGTCGAACTGGATCAGTTCGAACAGTTCGTCGCGCCAGACGACCTGACCGGGGGCGGTGGCGACGTTGACCCCGACCTCGAACCGGCCGTAGTCGGCCTGGCTGATCTTCAGCTTGCCGGCGCCGCGCTCCATGTCAGCGGCGAAATTCTGCATCCCCTTCACCAGCGACTCGCCGTTGGTTTCGGCGAGGGCCTTCAGGGCGACCGGATTGGAGGCGAGGAAGTTGGAGGGAGAGAAGGCGTCGGTCAGCAGCTTGGTGAAGAACTCCGCCCGGCGTTTGGTCAAGGGATCGACGTCCTCGACGCTGGAGACCAGGCCGTTCATCCAGTCCGAGGTGACCAGATAGGACTGGCGCATGACGTCGAAGGCGGGGTTATCGGACCAGGCCGGGTCCTTGAACCGTTTGTCCTTCGAAGGCGCCGCGGGCGGCTCCTCGCCGGCGGCGCGGCGGGTCGTGGAGGCCCACAGATCCATATAGCGGTTGAACAGATCGGCCTGGGCCGCGAACAGCTTGTCGGGGCGCGAGGCCAGGCTGGTCATGACGGAGTTCATGGCCGGACCGACGTGGAACGGATCGGGGGACAGGGCGGCGGGGCGGTCGGCCTGGGACAGGGCGGCCTCGGCGATGGCCGATTGGGCCGTCATGGCGGCCTTGGCCAGATTCATCGACAGCGTCTCCAGCATCTGGCGCTGATCCTCGCCGGGGAAGGCGAAGGCGTCGGCGGGCCGGGCGGCCGCTTCGGGCGCCGGTTCCGGTTGAGGCGCGGGCGGTTCGGGCGGCGCGGCCCTGGCGGCGCGGGGCCGAGGCGGCTTGGCGGAGGTCGGGCGGCCGGACTTGCGCGGCGCGCGCGGGGCGGCGTCTGCGGGCGGAGGGGTCGGGCGCTTGGCCATGGGGTGCGGCTCCGGATGTCGTCAGGAACGGTCGCAAGGATCGGGACGCACCCTTCCGCCTGTCGCGATCATCGCATAAGACAGCCCCTGAAATGAACGCATCGATCCGGAAAATCGCAGCCGTGATGTTCGCCGTCGTCGCGGGCGGCGGTCTGACGGCCTGTGCGGGGTCGTTCGAGCCGGCGACCGACGCCAGTTCACCGGTCGCGCCGCAGGTCCAGGCCCTGGTCGACGCCAACCGCGAATACCCGGGCTGGGCGGACTTTCCGAAGGCCGCAGAACCCTTGCCCGAGCCGGTCGCCATCGCGGCCCAGGTCAATACGCTGAGGGTCACGGGCGGGTCGCTGGCGGGCGACGTTTCGCGCATCGACTGGCAGACCACGGGCGATCCGGCGGAGTTCGCGGCGGGGGTGCAGGCGCGGGTCGATGCGGTTCCGGTCTCGCCGGTGACGGCCGAGACCCTGGCCGAGATCGAAGAATTCGTGCGGCGTACGCGCGAGCGGGGCCGCGCCCCGCCGCCGGTGGATCGCCGCTGATCCCAACCCATACTCGCCCGGACGGCAGAATCCGGGGATGCTCGCCTCAGGAGACCATTCATGGCCAAACCGGCCCCCTACGCCTCTACCTTGGCCGCCGACGCCGCGCGGGTGACCGAACTGGCCGCCATCGCCAGCTATGCCGGGATCGGCCGCGGCGACGAGAAGGCGGCGGACCAGCTGGCGGTCGACGCCATGCGCACGGCCCTGAACGCGCTGGATATCGACGGCAAGATCGTGATCGGCGAGGGCGAGCGCGACGAGGCGCCGATGCTGTACATCGGCGAGAAGGTCGGGACCGGCAAAGGCCCGGCCATCGACATCGCGCTGGATCCGCTGGAAGGCACGACCCTGACGGCCAAGGCCATGGCCAACGCCCTGTGCGTGCTGTCGATGTCGCCCGGCGGCGGCATGCTGCACGCGCCCGACACCTATATGGACAAGATCGCCATCGGGCCCGGCTTCGCGCCCGGCACGGTCGATCTGGACATGAAGCCCCAGGACAACGTCCGCTCGTTGGCCTCGGCCAAGGGGGTGAAACCGTCCGAGATCACGGTCTGCGTCATGGACCGACCGCGGCACGCCGAACTGATCGCGGCCCTGCGCGAAGTGGGCGCCAAGGTGTTGCTGATCACCGACGGCGACGTCGCGGGCGTGATCCACACGGCCGAGCCCGAGACCGGCATCGACCTGTACCTCGGTTCGGGCGGGGCGCCGGAGGGGGTGCTGGCGGCCAGCGCGCTGAAATGCGTCGGCGGCCATTTCCAGGGCCGGCTGATCTTCCGCAACGACGACGAGCGGGCGCGGGCGGCGCGCACCGGCGTCACCGATCTCGACCGCAAATACGACCTGCACGAACTGGTGTCGAAGGACGCCATCTTCGCCGCAACCGGGGTGACCAAGGGGGCCATGCTGGACGGGGTCAGGGTCGCGGGCGGCTTCGTCTCGACGCATACGCTGGTGATGGATTCCTCGACCCGGACGGTCCAGCGCATCCGCACGACGCGGCCGATCTGATGGCGGACGGGAGCGCAGGCACGGCTTTTGGGCCTGCGTTTCTGGGCGTGTCCCGCTCCCTGTCCGGCCGCGAATGGCGGCAGAGGCCCGCCGAGGCCGGGGTGATCCGGGCCCATATGCAGGCGCTGAACCTGGAAGAGCCGCTGGCGCGGGCGCTGGCGGCGCGCGGCGTGCGGGCCGACCAGGGCGCGGATTTCCTGCAACCGACGCTGAAGGCCCTGTTCCCCGATCCGTCCAGCTTCATGGACATGGACGCGGCGGCGGAGGCGATCCTAGACGCGCTTCAGGCGCAGGCCTCGATCCATGTCTTCGCCGACTATGATGTCGACGGCGCCTCGAGCGCGGCCCTGCTGGTGCGCTGGTTCCGCGCCCTCGGGGCCGAGTTGCCCATCTATGTGCCGGACCGGCTGACCGAGGGCTATGGCCCCAGCGCCAAGGCCTTCGACACGCTGAAGGCCTCGGGCGCCGATCTGGTCATCACCGTCGACTGCGGCGCGGCGGCCAATGAGGCGGTGGCCCATGCGTCGGCGATCGGGCTGAAGGTCGTGGTCATCGACCATCACATGATGCGCGAGCATCCGCCGGTCTGCGCCGCCGTGGTCAATCCGAACCGGCCGGGCTGCAATTCGGGGCAGGGGAACCTCGCCGCCGCCGGGGTGGTGTTCGTCCTTCTGGCGGCGCTGAACCGCGAGGCGCGGCGGCGCGGGATGTTCGCGGATGTGAAAGAGCCGGACATCCGTCAGTGGCTGGATCTGGCGGCCATGGGGGCGATCTGCGACGTCACCGGCCTGACCGGCTTCAACCGCGCCCTGACCAGCCTGGGGCTGAGGGTCATGTCGGACTGGGCCAATCCGGGATTGCGCGCCCTGCTGGCGGCGGCGGGCGCCGAGCCGGGGCCGGCCAAGTCGAACCATGCGGGCTTCATCCTCGGTCCGCGCCTCAACGCCGGCGGCCGGATCGGCAGGTCGGACCTCGGCGCCCGCCTGCTGTCGACCGACGATCCGGTCGAGGCGGCGGCGCTGGCGCAGGAGCTGGACGCCCTGAACATCGCCCGGCGCGAGGTGGAGAAACAGGTCACCGATCAGGCCACGCGCATGGTCGAGGCGACCGGCGCCCACGCGGACGGTTCAGCGGTGGTGGTGATCGAGGGCGAGGAATGGCACCCGGGCGTCGTCGGCATCGTGGCGGGGCGGCTGCGCGAACGCTGGCGCAAGCCCGTGGTGGTGATCGGCGTCGATGCGGTCAACCGGATCGGCAAGGGTTCGGGCCGGTCGCAACCGGGGATGAACCTGGGCAAGGCCGTGCAGGCGGCGTGGGAGAGCGGCGTGCTGATCGCCGGGGGCGGGCACGCCATGGCGGCGGGGCTGACGGTGCGGGCGGGCGACATCGGCCGGCTGCGCGACTTCCTCAACGACCGGATGGCGGGCGAACAGGCGGCGGCGGATGCGATGGACGGGGTCGAGATCGACGCCCTGATCGATCCGGGCGCGGCGACGCGGGCGCTGTTCGAACAGTTCGAGCAACTGGCGCCGTTCGGCCCGGCCAACCCGGAGCCGCTGTTCGCGCTGGAGCATGTCCAGGCGCGCGACGCCGTGGCCATGAACGGCGGCCATGTGCGCTGCCGGCTGGTCGGGGCCGACGGGGCCTCGGTCAAGGCCATCGCCTGGCGCTGCGCCGACCTGCCGGGCGGCCAGGCGCTGTTGTCGGGGCAGGGGGGATTGAGCGTCGTCGGGCGGCTGAAGGCCGATGACTGGAACGGCCGCCGGGGCGTGCAATTCGAGATCGAGGACGTGGCCGATCCGCGGATGGCGTGAAGTCGGCTCAAATGGGGAGGACAAGGGGTTGCACGGCCCGGAATCGGCGGCTATATCGCCCGCTCTCCGCGCAGCGGTCCCTTCGTCTATCGGTTAGGACGTCAGGTTTTCAACCTGAAAAGAGGGGTTCGATTCCCCTAGGGACTGCCACGCGGAGCCTCTCCCCGCATCGCTGAATATCCCAGGCCGAGCCTTTCGGGGCCGGGCGCGTTGCGTTGCAGTGTCTGGTGCGGACAACGAGGGCGACCCGATTGAGCGACATGTCTGACAACCCGGCTTCCGGCGAAACCATCCTGATGGTCGAGGACAACGCCGATGTCCGGCTGATGGGCGAGACCCTGCTGCGGGACGCCGGTTTCGTGGTGTGCACGGCCGGCGACGCCGCCGAGGCGTTGGACATGACGCGGAGCGGCCTGGATTTCGACCTGCTGTTCACCGACATTGTCATGCCGGGCGACATGGACGGGATCGACCTCGCCGCCGAGGTCGCGCGACTCAGGCCCGGCACGCCGATTCTGTTGACCACGGGCTGGGCCGACAGGGCGGAGGATCGCCGAAACCTCGATCTGATCTCCAAACCCTACCGCCAGATCGACCTTGTGCGGAAGATTCGCGACCTGCTGGATCGAGGCGCGGCGGGCATCTGAGCGGAATCGTTTTCGCTTTTGCGGCGAAACCGACGTTTTTCGCTTTTCCGGGGTTCACAGAACCGTGTTAAGTAAGCGCCGTCCGCAAGGGTAGCGGACTGGGGGAAGGCTGTGTCGGACTACGAGGGCGTTGAGACGGTCGCGACGGTGCGCATCGCGGGCCGGGTGAAATGGTTCGACCCCGGCAAGGGGTACGGCTTCATCGTGCCCGACGACCCGAGCCTGACCGACATGAAGGACGTGCTGCTGCACATCTCCAGCCTGCGCGACGCCGGACGCGACCTGGCGGCCGAGGGCGCACCGATCAGCTGCGACTGCGCCCGCCGACCCAAGGGATGGCAGGTCACCGAGGTTCACGATCTGGGCGAGGGCGACCCCGAACTGGCCGCCGCGCCGCGCCGCACGGGCTATGACGGCCTGCGCCAGACCGGCCGCGCCACGATGGAGGGCGAGGGGCTGGTCTCGGGCGCGCCGATGGAGGCCGCGGTCGTCAAATGGTTCAATCGCACCAAGGGCTACGGATTCGTGGTGCGCGACGGCGAACCGGGCGATATCTTCGTCCATGTCGAGACGTTGCGCCGCTGCGGCCTGGATGACCTGCTGCCCGGCGAGACGGTCTCGGTGCGATTCGCCGAGGGCCCCAAGGGGCTGGTGGTCGCGGAAATCAGACCGGGCGGATAAGCCATCCGCCCCAGTGAGGGTGGATCGGCAATGTTGAACCGTCGTGGACTTCTGGGCGCCCTGTCCGGCCTGATGCTGCTGGCCGCCTGCGCGGGAGCGGGCGCGCCGCGCGACGCCAAGGGCGATCCGCTCGAACCGCTGACCGTCACCACCACGAGCGGCGAGCACCGCTTCATGGTCGAGATCGCCGACGACGACGCCGAGCGCCAGCGGGGCCTGATGGAGCGCGAGCCCCTGGCCGACGACCGCGGCATGCTGTTCCAGTTCCCGGACCTGCGCGAGCGCGGCTTCTGGATGCGCAACACGCCCAGCCCGCTGGACATCATCTACATCGACCCGCGCGGGCGGATCGTCTCGATCGCCAGGAACGCCGCGCCGATGTCGGACACGATCATCCCCTCGAACGGCCCGGCCAGTGGGGTGCTGGAGCTGCGCGCCGGCCGCGCCGACGAGATCGGGGCCAAGGCGGGCGACGTCGTGAGGCATCCGTTCTTCGCGGAGTAGGTACGGATGATTGGTGAAGAGTGAGTCGTGAGTGGGAAGGGGCGACACGCCGCCCGCCCCGTCGCGCTTACCAATCACCACTCACGACTCACTATTCACCGCCGCTCGCATTGCGGCGCCGCGCCGACTGTGCCAAATCCCGCCGCCGGAGTGTAGCGCAGCCTGGTAGCGCATCTGGTTTGGGACCAGAGGGTCGGAGGTTCGAATCCTCTCACTCCGACCATGATTCCTTTGGGGCGCTATCGCTCGCCGCGCGGCGGCTCGCTGCTTGAGCGCGAGGCGCGCTCCGCTTTCCAAGCACCCACGCTGGACCCCCTCACACCGCCGCCAGCGCCCGCTCCAGGTCGGCGTACAGGTCGTCGACGTTTTCGATGCCGACCGACAGCCGCACCAGATTGTCGCCGATGCCGCAGCGGGTCTTGGCCTCAAGGCTGTAGTCGGAGTGGGTGGTGCTGGACGGGTGGGAGACCAGGCTCTCGGTGCCGCCCAGGCTGACCGCCAGTTTGAACAGTTGCAGGGCGTTGAGCATGCGGAAGGCCTCGGCTTCGCCGCCCTTCAGGCGGATGGAGATGGTCGAGCCGGGGCCGGTGCACTGGCGCGCGAACAGGGCCTGCTGGCCGGGCGAGGCCTCGGCGCCGCCGGCGTCCAGCACCGCCTCGATCTTCGGATGGCCGCGCAGGCGGGCGACGAGGTTCCGGGCGTTGGCCTGGGACCGCTCCATGCGGATGTGCAGGGTCTCCAGACTGCGCATCAGCAGCCAGGCGGTATGCGGGTCGGTGATGGTCCCGCAGATGGTCCGCATCTCTCCGATCCGGGCCATCAGGTCGGCGCGGCCCAGACAGGCGCCGGCGATCAGGTCCGAATGGCCGCCGACGTATTTGGTCAGGGAGTAGAGGACCAGGTCGGCGCCGTGCCGCAGCGGCTTCTGCCACAGGGGGCCGAGAAAGGTGTTGTCGACCACCAGCAGCGGCGGTTCGGCCAGGCCGAGACCCTTGATGGCGGCGGCGGCGGCCTGAAGGTCGATCAGCTGGTTGGTCGGATTGGCCGGGGTCTCGACATAGACCGCCGCCAGACGGCCGCCCCGGGCGGCCGCGGTGTCGGAGGCGGCGCGGATGGCGACGGTCAGGGCCCCGCCGCAGTCATTGTCGGCGACGCTGACGGTCTGGACGCCCATGCGCGGCAGGATGCGGTCGAACAGATATTCGGTCCCGCCATAGGCCGGGGCCGTATAGACGACCACGTCGCCGGGCCGGCTGAGGGCCATCATTGTGGTCGAGATGGCCGCCATGCCGCTGGAGAAGACCAGCGCCTTGTCGGCGGCGTCCCACACCGCCAGCCGGTCCTCGAGGATCTCCAGGTTGGGGTTGTTGATCCGCGAATAGATCAGGCCCAGGGCCTCGTCCGGGTCCTTCTGACGCAGGCCGTAGGCGACCTCGAAGAACCGCTTGCCGTCCTCGGCCGATTTGAAGACGAAGGTCGAGGTCTGGAAGATCGGAGCCTTGATCGAGCCTTCCGACAGAGTCGGGTCGTAGCCGTAGCCCATCATCAGGGTCTCGGGCGCCAAGGTGCGCGCGCCGAGGGTGCGGCTGCGATGCTTGCTCATGGGTACTGCGCTTTCGTGGTGGAGGCGGCTCAATAGTCCGGTCGGGCGCGAAGGCCAAGCGGGGCGCTGGACCCGGGGCCGGCCACGCGGTATCTGGGCCTCCGCGCGGGTCCGCCCGCCGACGTCACGAGGATTGTCATGCTCGCCCGCATCTACCGCCCCGCCAAGACCGCGATGCAGTCCGGCAAGGCCTCGTCCAGAGGCTGGCGGCTGGAGTTCGAGCCGGCCTCGGCGCGCACCATCGACCCGCTGATGGGCTGGACCAGTTCCAGCGACATGAACGGCCAGGTGCGGCTGAGCTTCGACACCGCCGAAGAGGCGGTGGCCTATGCGGAGCGTCACGGCATCGCCTTCCGTCTGCAGACGCCGCAGGACCCGCCGCTGATCCTCAAGGCCTATGCCGACAATTTCGCCACCAACCGCAAGGTCTCCTGGACGCATTGAGCGGAGGGGCGGCTATCGCTCGCCGCGCGTCCCGGCCTCCGCCGGGATGACGGGCTCGCTGCTTGAGCCGGTCCTTGTTTGCGACTGCCGCGCTTCGCGCTACTGGAGCGGTGTGACCTTGGGCGCCCATAGCTCAACCGGATAGAGCACCCGCCTTCTAAGCGGGATGTTGCAGGTTCGAGTCCTGCTGGGCGCGCCACGGGCCATCAAGAGATTTTCCGGTGTCGGCGGCGTCGCGAGGCGCAAAGTTCGTCGAACAATGTTCTGGAGGGGACGTCCGATGCTGAGAACTATCCTGGGAATTGTGGCCGGCGCGGTGCTGGCGGTCGTGGTTGTGATGGTGCTGGAAGGGGTCAGCGCCTATGTGTTTCCACCGCCCGCCGGTCTCAACCCGGCCGACCCGGAGGACCTGAAACGGATCGTCGAGGCGGCGCCGTTGGCGGCCAAGGCCTGGGTGGTGTTCGCCTGGTTCGCCGCGGTCGTCGCGGGCGGCTGGCTGGCGCGGCGCCTGTCGCGCAAGGCCTGGGCCGGCTGGGTTATCGCCGGCCTGATCCTGGTCGGCGGCATCGCCAACATCCTGATGATCCCGCATCCCCTGTGGATGCAGATCGCCGCCGTGGCCGCGCCCTTGCTGGGCGGCTGGATCGTGACCCGGTTGCCGACGGGCGGGTCCGCGCCGGTCAGCTGAGGGCGGGCCTCACCGTGGGTCAGGCGGTGGCGACGTCGTGGTCGCCGCGCGCGAACGCCTCGCGCAACGCGAATTTCTGGATCTTTCCCGATCCGGTCAGCGGCCATTGGTCGATCCTGATCCAGTAGGCCGGCGTCTTGTGCGGTGACAGCCGCTCGCGGATAAAGCTCTTGAGCGCCGCCGGTTCCGGTCTCTCGGAGCCTCGTGGGCGCATGAAACAGACGACCAGTTCGCCCCATTTCTCGTCCGGAACCCCGACGACCGCCGCCTCGAGGATCGCCTCGTGCTCCAGCATGGCGTTCTCGATCTCGGCCGGGAACAGGTTCTCGCCGCCGCGGATGATCATGTCCTTCACCCGCCCGGTGATCTTCAGATAGCCCCGCGCGTCCATGGCGCCGAGGTCGCCGGTGTGCAGCCATCCGTCGGCATCGATCGCCGCCGCCGTCGCGTCGGGGTTGTCGTTGTATCCGGCCATGATGTGATAGCCGCGGCAGCAGATTTCGCCCTGTACGCCAATCGGGCATATCCTTCCGTCCGCGGTGTCGAGGATGGCGACGTCCATATGCGGCAGCGGCTGGCCGATCGTGCCCGAAAGGTCGGCTTCGGAATCGTCGCGCCATGCCAAGGTGATGCCCGGCGACGTCTCGGTCTGCCCATAGACGATCTGGATCGGCGCACCGAAAACCCGCCGGGCCTTGCTCACGAGTTCCGGCGCGACCATCGAACCGCCGGACATCACGCTTCGCACCGAGGTCATGTCCCGGCCCGACCGTTCCGCCTCGTCGATCAGACCCACGATCATGGTCGGCACGCCGAGAAAATAGTCCGGTCGCTCACGCTCGATGATCCGCACGAGCATTTCCGGGTCATAGGCCGGCGCGAGCAACAGGGTCGCCCCGTGCGCGAGGCCCCCGAGAACCGACAGCGCGCAGCCGGCGGTGTGAAAAAGCGGCATCATGATCAGTTGCTGGTCGCCGGCGACGAGGCCCCATCGCCCGACCGCGTCGAATCCGTTCTGGAGCAATCCCAGTTGGTGCAACAAGGCGCCCTTCGGAAAGCCCGTCGTTCCCGAGGTGTACTGGATCTGGACGATGTCGTCGGGCGCCGTCGTTCGCAGCGTCCCGTGCGCCTCGCCCTCGAACAGCGCCAGGCCATCGGTCAGCAGGATGCGATGTTCGACGGTCGGCAGGTCAGCACACGCCGCCTCGACGACGGGGCCAAGCGCGCTGCCGCGCACCGACGGTACGAAATAGATCGCTTCGGCGCGCGACTGTTCCAGCACATACCGGAGCTCGCGCGCACTGAAGGCCGGATTGACCGTGACGAGCGTCAGGCCGGCGAGGCCCGCCGCCAGCTCCATCAGTATCCACTCCGGCACGTTGTTGGCGAAGATCGCGATGCGCGCGCCGCGTTCATGGCGGGAGGCGAGCGCCCGCCCCAGCCTCTCGCAATCCCGCAGCAGATCGCGATAGCGCCATTCGCGCCCGATCGTCCCGTCGGCGAGCAGTTCGCGCAGGGCGAGGGCGTCGCCCCGCGCAGAGGTCTGGTCGCGCAGCATGTCGGCGATGGTCGTCGGCCGGTACGGGGTATCGCGTTGTGCCGGAAACAGCGACTGCGTCAGGTGAATCTTGTACACATCATGGTCCCCCCACCCGGTAGATATGCTTGAAAGGCCGCGGTGGGACAACGCCGCCGGACCGCGGTTCGATCACCCTCGTCGGCGGCAGTGCGTTCAGGGTGGGGCGGCTACCGGCTCGCGGTGGCGGTCCAGGCCGTCAGACCCCTCTCCAGATCGGCGATCAGGTCGGCGGGGTCCTCGAGGCCGACGTGCAGACGCAGCAGTTCGCCTGCCAGCGTCGGCGACGACCGGCGGCCCGCCAGCTGGCCGGTCTCGTGGGTGATCAGGCTCTCGAACCCGCCCCACGAATAGCCGAGGCCGAACAGCTCCAGCGCCGACATCAGGGCGTGAGCCGCGGCCTCGTCGCCGCCCTGCATGACCACGCCGAAGATTGACGCCGCGCCCGTATAGTCGCGCGCCCACAACTCATGTCCCGTGGATCCGGGCAGGGCGGGCCAGAGGATGTCCGCGACCTCGGGCCGCGTCTGCAGCCATTCGACGACGACCCGGGCCGAACGGGCCTGTTCGGCATAGCGCAGCGGCATCGTCCGGAGGCCGCGCAGGGCCAGCCAGGCGTCGTCGGGCGCGACGCGCCAGCCCAGGTCCTCGATCGTCTCGGCGATCGGGCGGCCGACGGCGGGGTCGGCGACGGCGATCGAGCCCATCAGCAGGTCGGAGTGGCCGGCGACGTATTTGGTCACCGCCTGGACGCTGACATCGACGCCGTGCGCCAGCGGGCGGAAGGCCAGACCGGCGCCCCAGGTGTTGTCCATCACCGTCAGGACGCCGCGCGCGCGGCAGGCGGCGGCGAGGGCGGGGACGTCCAGCATCTCGAAGGTCAGGGACGCCGGCGATTCGATCAGCAGGACGCGGGTGCGGCCGGAGAGCGCGGCCAGCACCTGATCGGTCGAGGCGTCGGGCGCATGGAAGGCCGTCGTGATCCCGCGCGCGCCGAGATGCCGTCTCAGGAAGCGGCGGCTGGGGCCGTAGAGGGCGTCGGTGGTCAGGACTTCGTCGCCGTGACGTAACAGGGCAGTCAGGGGCACGGTGACGGCGGCGAGGCCGGAGGGGACCAGCCAGGCGTCGGCGGCGCCTTCGAGCTCGCACAGCAGGTCGCGGAGTTCGCGGGCGGCCGACAGGTCCTCGATGCCATAGACCGGACCCTGGCTTTCGTCGCGCATGGCGCCGGGCGTGTCGTTGAGCAGGGTCGAGGCGCGCTCGATGGGCGGGGCGACCGGACGGCGGCCCTTGCCGCGGCGTGTGGCGGAGGCGATCAGGCGGGTGCGGTCGGTTCGATCGGTCATGCGCGCCGGAACGGAGGGTTGCGGTTCAGCCTCCAAAGGCCTCTAAAGCAGGCGGGGCGCAAGGTCTGACGAATTTCGGCGAGGCGCGGATGCGGGCACAGTCGGTTGGGCGAGGAACGGCGGGCGGCGCCGCGCTGGCGCTGTCCCTGGCCTTGGCCGTCGCATCCTGTGGCCCGGGCGAGCGCCGGGCTGACGCCGAGGACGCGGCCGACACGACCGCCGAGACCCAGACCGCCGCTCCGGAATTCGCCAGCCCGACCCTGGCCTCCGTCAAGCGGCGCGGCCGGTTGAACTGCGGCGTGCACGAGGGGCTGGTCGGTTTCGCCTATACGGACAATCGCGGCGACTGGCGCGGGTTCGACGCCGACTTCTGCCGCGCCCTCGCGGCGGCGGTTCTGGGCGATCCCGACGCCGTCCGTTTCGTGCCCCTGACCAGCAGCCAGCGGTTCGAGGCTCTGCGCAGCGACCGGATCGACGTGCTGTGGCGCTCGACCTCCTGGACCCTGTCGCGGGAGGCGCGGGAAGGCGTGCGGTTCGCCGGGGTCAACTATTATGACGGCCAGGGCTTTCTGGTGCGCCGGTCGCTGGATCTGGCGACCGCGGCCGAGCTGAACGGCGCCCGGGTCTGTGTGCAGCGCGCCTCGACCTCGGAGCTGAACGTCTCGGACTGGTTCCGCGCGCGCGGGCTGGAATACACGCCGGTGGTGGGCGCCAACGAAGAGGCGGCGCGGGCGGCCTATGCGCGCGAGGACTGCGACGCCCTGAGCGCCGACATCTCGGCCCTGGCGGCGGCGCGGACCACGCTGAGCAATCCCGAACAGCACGTCGTCCTGCCCGATGTGATCTCCAAGGAGCCGCTGGGCCCCGCGGTCAAGCGCGGCGACGAGGCCTGGACGTCCATCGTCCGCTGGACCCTGAACGCCCTGATCCTGGCCGAGGAACTGGGGGTGAACCAGGCCAACGCCGACGACCTGGCCGAGGACTCGCGCAATCCCGCCGTTCGCCGCCTGCTGGGCGTCGAGGGCGAGACCGGACCCATGCTGGGTCTGCGGCGGGACTGGGCGAAAAGGGCCATCGAGGCCCAGGGCAACTACGGCGAGATCTTCTCGCGCAACGTCGGGACCGATTCCTCGCTCGACCTGACCCGCGGGCTTAACGCACAATGGAACGCAAGACCGGGCGGACTGATCTACGCCCTGCCGATTCGATAGGACGCCGGGACAGGCGCCGGGGGGAATGATGGAAACGACAAAACGCGGCGGGGTGCCGCTCTATCTCTGGATGCTGCTGGGCTTTGCCGTCGGCATGGGCGGGGGACTGTATGTCAATCTAAACGGGCTGGAGGTCCTGCCCTGGGTGATGGATATCGTCCAGGCGGTCGGCCAGATCTTCCTGCGCCTGCTGTTCATGCTGGTCCTGCCGCTGCTGTTCGCGGCCCTGGCGGTCGGCGTGGCCGAGATGGGCGATTTGAAATCGCTCGGTCGGGTGGGCTTCAAGACACTGCTTTTCACCATCATCGTCTCGGCCATCGCCGTCGGCATCGGCCTGGGCATGGTCAACTATTTCCGCCCCGGCGACGGGGTCGATCCCTTGTTGGCGCGGCAACTGCTGGCGCAGGGCGCCGAAGGGGCCTCGGCCATCGTCGGCAATGCGCCCAAATCGATCGAGGCCGGCCAGTTCTTCCTCGACATGATCCCGTCCAACGTCGTCACCGCCGCGGCCGAGAACCAGATCCTGCCGGTCATGGTCTTCGCCCTGATCTTCGGCATCGGCATGGTCATGGCCAAGTCGCCGGCCACCGACGCCCTTCAGCAGACCCTCCAGGGTTTGTTCGAGGTGATGATGAAGCTCATCAACATGGTCATCAAACTGGCTCCCATCGCGATCGCCGCCCTGATGTTCAACCTGTCGGCCGTGTTCGGCTGGGAGCTTCTGATCAAGCTCGGGGCCTATGCGGGCGTGGCGGTGGGCGCGATGGCGATCCACATGTTCATCGTCTATCCGCTGCTGATCCTGATCTTCGGCGGCATGAACCCGCTCCGCTTCGCCAACGGCGTGCGCGAGCCGTTCGTGGTGGCCTTCTCGACGGCCTCGTCCAACGCCACCCTGCCGATCGCCATCAAGGCGGCGGAAGAGAAGCTGAAGCTGCCGCGCCGCATCTCGCGCTTCGTCCTGACCGTGGGGGCCACGGCCAACCAGAACGGCACGGCCCTGTTCGAAGGCGTCACGGTCCTGTTCCTGGCCCAGTTCTTCAACATCGATCTGAACCTGCAGCAGCAGCTGGTGGTGATGCTGGTCTGCATTCTCGGCGGCATCGGCACGGCGGGCGTGCCCGCGGGCTCGCTGCCGGTCATCGCCCTGATCCTGGTCATGGTCGGCGTACCGGCCGAGGGCATCGGCCTGATCCTGGGCGTCGACCGCTTCCTCGACATGTGCCGCACCACACTGAACGTCACCGGCGATCTGGTGGCCGCGACGGTGGTGTCGCGCGGCGAGAGCGATGCGATCGTGCCGGCGGATCTGGAGCTGCCGGACGTTGCGCCGGCGAACTAGGAAGCGACGAAGCGGGCCGCAGCATCGCTGCGCGCCCGCGCTTCCTCACCCATGTGTTCGAGCATGGATCCCAGGAATCTCTTCTCTTCCTCGACAGAGGAAAAGAACCGGCGGGGCATGTAGAAGGGCCAGGCATCTGCGATGACGACCCAGTAGGGGCCCACGGGAAACAGGTCGCTTACGGCCGTCCAGGGCGCTCGCGACTCGACGGACCCCGTCATGCTCCGAAAGCCCTCCTGTGTGGCCTCAAACCGGTTGGGGACCGGATTTTTCAGGCCCCGCTTCGCCAATTCGCGCCGGGCTATGCCGACCGCATAGCCCCGGCAGAGTCGGACCCCGATCATCATGGCGATGACGCCCGAAACGACGACGGCAGGTAGAAACAGCCAGCCCGGCCATTGGAAGGCGCTCTGTATCCCGCTGAACCCGAAGATCAGGGGGAGCATGACGGCGAGCGTGATGAAATTTGCCAAGAGCATGGGTTTGGGATGGCCATTGATCCGCGATGTGGCCTTGCCCGCATAACGCGACGCTTCGCCAACCGCGATTTCACCTTCGATCTTCATGACGTCCCCCGAAACAGGCGACAGCCCTACCGTGTTTCGACGATCTTGTCCGCCCGTCCGCCCCATTCGGCCCAACTGCCGTCGTAGAGGCGCGACGGTGTGTCCAGCACGGCGAGGCCGAGGCTGAGGATGGCGGCGGTGACGCCGGAGCCGCAGGTGGTGACGACCGGGCGGTCCAGATCGACCCCGGCCGTCCGGAAGGCCTGCGCCAGCGCCTCGCCCTGTTTCATCGTCCCGTCGGGGTTCAGAATTTCCGGGAAGGGCAGGTTCAGGGCGCCGGGCATGTGGCCCGAGCGAAGGCCTGCCCGAGGTTCGGGCGCCCGACCCGCGAAACGGTCGGCGGCGCGGGCGTCCAGCACCTGTTCCCCGGCCTCAAGCGCTGAGCGAACGGCGTCGATGTCGGCCACCAGCTCCGGCCGGGAGCAAGGCGTGAACGTCGCGGCCGGGGGCGGCGCGACCGGTCCCTTTTCGACGGCCCGACCCTCCGCCAGCCATTTGGGCAGGCCGCCGTCAAGGACGCGGACGTCGCGCGCGCCCCTGGCCCGGAACATCCACCACGCCCGCGCCGAAGACCGGATTCCGACCGTGTCATAGACGACGATGCTGTCGTCGGCGGCGATCCCCAGCTCGCCCATCCGCGCCGCGAAGACGGCGGGCGTCGGCAGCATGTGGGGCAGGGGGCTGTCGGGATCGGAACTGGCCTCGAGATCGAAGAAGACCGCGCCGGGCAGGCGGCCGGCCTCGAAATCCGGCCGGCCGTCGCGCCCGTCCAGATGCCAGCTGGCGTCGATGAGACGCAGGCCCGGCGCACCGAGGCGGGCGGCGAGGTCGGCGGTCGGGATCAGAGGGGAGTCCATGACGAAACCTAGCACCGACCTGCCGTCGGGTCAGGACCGGCTCAGGGCCAGCTGGATCACATCGGTCCGGGCCGAGCGGAACCCGGCCTCGCAATAGGCCAGGTAGAAGCGCCACAGCCGACGGAACCGCTCGTCGAACCCGCCCATTCGCCGGATATCGCCCCAGGCGGACTGGAACCGCTCGTCCCAGAGTTTGAGGGTGTCGGCGTAGTCCTGGCCGAACCGTTCGATGGCGCGCCATTCCAGGCCGACGCCGTCGATGACCGGTTTCAGGCTCTCCTCCGAGGGCAGCATGCCGCCCGGGAAGATGTATTTCTGGATGAAGTCGGTGCGCTTGTTGTAGCCGCCGAACAGGGCGTCATCGATGGTGATGATCTGCAGCCCAGCCCGGCCGCCCGGCTCGAGGACATCGTGGATCTTGCCGAAATAGGCGGGCCAGTATTCCTGGCCGACGGCCTCGAACATCTCGATGGAGGCGACGCGGTCGAACCGGCCCTGGACGTCGCGATAGTCGATCATCTGGATATCGGCCTGTTCGGCCAGGCCGGCGTTGAACATCCGCTGACGCGCGAAGTCGTACTGTTCCCGCGAGATGGTGATGCCGGTGACCCGGGCGCCGACCTCTTTCGCCGCGAACTCGGCGAAGCCGCCCCAGCCGCAGCCGATTTCCAGCACCGACTGGCCGGCGC
Source organism: Brevundimonas vancanneytii (assembly GCA_943373195.1). Classification (GTDB taxonomy): domain Bacteria; phylum Pseudomonadota; class Alphaproteobacteria; order Caulobacterales; family Caulobacteraceae; genus Brevundimonas; species Brevundimonas vancanneytii_B. Next base: position 56,110 of record CALSBO010000002.1, on the reverse strand, counting down.
GCAGGTCCATCAGCCGGGCGAGGGAGGCGTATTTCTCGCGCTGGGCCGCGTCCAGCGCCATGCCGGCGCGGGTGAACCGGGCGGAGGAATAGGTCATCGTCGGGTCGAGCCAAGACGCATAGAAGGCGTTGCCCAGGTCGTAGTGGGCGTGGATGTTCTTCTTCGACCCGGTCCGGCTGTTGCGCCGCCGCTTGTGCGACAGCCAGTTGACCGCCCGCATCAGCGGATTGCCGTCGAACAGCCGACGGATGTGGTCATAGTTGTGGGCGAAGGACTCCAGCAGGGCGGCCAACTGCGGGCTCTCCCACTCTCCGGCCATATAGGCCTCGGCGAAACCGATGTCGCCCGAGGCCAGCACGCGGCGGGCCAGGCGGTAGTCCTTGATGTCGAACGTGGCCGTGGGTCCGGGCTGGGGTCCCTCAAGCTGGTGGGTCTCGCCATTGGGCAGGATCACGGTCAGCCGGCCGAAGGTCCAGTTGGCGCCGAGCAGGCGCAACAGCAGGGCGAACCCGCGCGGGGTGCGGGCGGTGGTCTCGATGCGCTCAGCGGTGATCGAGGTCATGGACGGAAATGTCGGGCATGGGCGGCCGAAAGGTCAATCCCCCCCGGCGGCGCGACCGGCGGCGACGGTCGCCAGGGCGTCCAGGGCGCGTTTGCGGGCGAACTCATGCTCCACGATGGGCCGTGGGTAGTCGGTTCCCAGGCGGACGCCGGCGCGCTGCAGGACTTCGGGGGGCGCGGTCCAGGGCGCGTGAAGCCAGCGGTCGGGAATTTCGCGCAACTCCGGGACCCATCGGCGGACATAGCGGCCGTCACCATCGAATTTCTGTCCCTGAATGATCGGATTGAAGATGCGGAAATACGGTGAAGCATCCGCGCCGGATCCCGCGACCCACTGCCAATTCTGCACATTCGAGCCCAGATCGGCGTCGACCAGCGTGTCCCAGAACCATTTCTCGCCCTCCCGCCAGTCGATCAGCAGGTGTTTGATCAGGAAGGAGGCGACGATCATGCGCACGCGATTGTGCATGAAACCGGTGGCCCACAGCTCGCGCATGCCGGCGTCGACCATGGGATAGCCGGTCTGACCACGCCTCCAGGCTGCCAACCCCGCCGGATCATTTCGCCAGGGCATGGCGTCGTATTCGGGCCGGAAGGCCGTGTCGGTCATCTGCGAAAAGGCGTGCAGCAGGTGGGCGGAGAATTCGCGCCAGCCGATCTCGGCGACGAACTTTTCCGCCTCGGCGGCCGGGACGCGACCCCCGGTGGCGGCCTCGCGGGCCGCCCCGATGGCGCGCCACGGGCTGATCTCGCCGAAATGCAGATGGGGCGACAGGCGGCTGGTTGCGGCTTCGCCGGGACGATCGCGACCCGCGGCGTAGTGTTTCAGGCCGCTGGCGACGAAGGCGGACAGGGCCTCGGCGGCGCCCGCCTCTCCGGGCGTCCAGTCGAAGCCCGTCGACCAGTCGGGATCGGTCGGATGCAGTTCCCAGTCGCCGATGTCGTCGGACGCAGGGGCCGCCGGAGTGGCGACGGCGCGGGGGGCGGTGGTGTGCGGCGGAGCCGCGGCGGCGGCGAGCAGGGCTTTCAGGAAGGGGGTGAAGACCTTGTAGGGCTGGCCCGCGCCGTTGAGCGCGCCGCCGGGACGGCACAGCAGGGCGGCGTTGTAACCCTTGCAGTCCACGCCCTCGGCCTGAAGCCCATGGGCGATGTCCGCGTCGCGGGCGAAGGCGTCGGGCTCGAACAGGCGGTTCATGAACACGGCGTCGGCGCCCGTGTCGTCGATCAGGCGGCGCAATTCGGCCTCGCTGTCGCCGCGCCTCAGAACCAGGCGCGATCCGCGTGCTTTCAATGAGGCGTCCAGCGCCCGCAGCGACTTGTCGAGCCACCAGAGGGAGGCGGCGCCCATCGGCCGGACCGCCGAACCCTGATCGAGGATATAGACGGGAATGATCGGCCGGCCGGTTTCGGCCGCGTGGTTCAGGGCTGGATTGTCGGCCAGCCGCAGGTCCCGGCGGAACCACAGGATGACCGGGCGGTCGGCGGCCTCGGTGGTCATGCGGTCGGGCTCCGTGATAGGTTGCGAACCTCGCCGTCCGACGCCACCTGATCGCCGCATGAGTGCGGCATCAGCCGCGCGTCGCCAAGCCGCAAATCCGGGAAACCCGCCTTGTCCAAGCCGAACGCCGTCATCGACATCTCCGCAGGTCTGAAACGCCCCGTCAGCATCGGCGGCGGCCAGCGCATCGTCTTCATCGCCGGGCCGTGCCAGCTGGAAAGCCGTCAGCACGCGCTGGAGATGGCCCATGCGCTGAAGGAGATCGGCGAACGGCTGAACGTCGGCATCATCTACAAGACCAGTTTCGACAAGGCGAACCGGACCAGCGCCACCGCAGCGCGCGGTTTCGGCCTCGAGGGCTCGCTGCCGATCTTCGCCGAAATCCGCGAGGTCACGGGCCTGCCGGTGCTGACCGATGTCCACACCGAGGAGCATTGCCGCATCGCCGCCCAGTCGGTGGACGTGCTGCAGATCCCGGCCTTCCTGAGCCGCCAGACCGACCTGCTGCTGGCCGCCGCCGCGACCGGCAAGGTGATCAACATCAAGAAGGGCCAGTTCCTCGCGCCCTGGGACATGAAGAACGTCATCGCCAAGGTGGTCGGCGCGGGCAATCCCAACGTCATGGCCTGCGAGCGCGGGGCCAGCTTCGGCTACAACACCCTGGTCAGCGACATGCGCGCCTTGCCGGTGCTGCGCGACATCGGTTGCCCGGTGGTGTTCGACGCCACTCATTCGGTGCAGCAGCCGGGCGGGCAGGGGACCTCCTCGGGCGGTCAGCGCGAGTTCGTGCCGGTGCTGGCGCGCGCGGCCGTGGCCGTGGGCGTGGACGCCGTCTTCATGGAAACCCACCAGGACCCCGACAATGCGCCGTCGGACGGGCCGAACATGGTGCCGCTGGACCAGTTCGAGGCCCTCGCCGCCGACCTGATCGCCTATGACGACCTGACCAAGGCGCGGATGGCGGCAGTTCCTCTTTCTGGGGCGGCCTGAATCCGATAGGCCAAGGGAATGGCTGAACGGACGCTCGATCTCGGACAATTGCAGACGCTGCTGGAGCGGGTGCGGGGGGTCAAGGTCGCCTGTGTCGGCGACCTGATGCTGGACCGCTATGTCTATGGCGAGGTCAGCCGCATCTCGCCCGAGGCGCCCATCCCCGTGCTGCGCACGCGCCGGACCACGGCCATGCCGGGCGGCGTGGGCAATGTCGCGCGCAATGTCGCGGCTCTCGGGGGCGTGGCGCGGCTGGGCGCCGTGGCGGGCATGGACGGAGCGGGCGATGAACTCGCGGCCCTGATCGCGGCCGAGCCGGGCATCGAGGACGCCGTCGAACGGCGCGCCGGGGTCGCCACCATCGTCAAGACGCGGTTCGTGGCCGCCGGCCAGCAGCTGCTGCGGCTGGACGAAGAGGCCGCCGCCCTGATGGGCGACGAAACAGATGCCTTTACAGGTGCTTCAGCTTATCTTCTATCAGACTACGCCAAGGGCGTGGTCAGCGATCTGGTGATCACACAGGCGCTGGCGGCGGCGGAGAAGAGCGGCGCGCCGGTGGTGGTCGATCCCAAGGGGCGGGATTTCGCCCGCTATGGCGCGGTCGATCTGATCAAGCCCAACGCCAGCGAACTGGCCGGGGCCACGGGTCTGCCGGTCGAGACGGACGCGGAGGTCGAGGCGGCGCTGAAGGTCCTGCTGCACGCCACGACGGTCAAGGCCGTGGTGGTCACCCGCGCGGGCAAGGGCATGAGCCTGATGCGGCGCGGCGGCCCCGCGAACCATTTCCCGGGCCGGGCGCGGGAGGTGTTCGATGTCTCGGGCGCCGGCGACACCGGTCTGGCGGCGCTCGGACTGGCGCTGGGCGCTGGGGTCTCGCTGGAGACAGCGGTGGAGTTCGCCATCCTCGCCTCGGGCGTGGTGGTCGGCAAGGCGGGCACGGCGGTGGTCACCCCCGCCGAACTGATCGACGCCGAGATGAGCCAGCACGCCGCGGGCGCCCACGCCAAGGTCATGCCGCTGGAGGAACTGGCCCATGTGGTCGAGGGCTGGAAGCGGCAGAGGCTGAAGGTCGGCTTCACCAACGGCTGTTTCGACATCCTGCACCGCGGCCACGTGGCCTATCTGGCGCAGGCCCGGTCTTGGTGCGACCGGCTGGTGGTGGCGCTGAACACCGATGCCTCCGTGCGGCGGCTGAAGGGCGAAGGGCGGCCGATCAACGATCTGGACAGCCGGGCCGTGGTCATCGGCGGCCTGCAGTCGGTGGACCGGGTCACGGCCTTCGACGATCCGACGCCGATCGCCCTGATCGAACGGCTGCGGCCCGATGTGCTGATCAAGGGCGCGGACTACACCCGCGAGGGCGTGGTCGGCGGCGACCTGGTCGAAAGCTGGGGCGGACTGGTCAGGCTGGCGACGTTCGAGGACGGTTATTCCACGACGGGCACGATCGCGAAGATGAAGGACGAAACATGAGCCGGCGCATGATCGTGGTCACCGGCGGCGCGGGCTTCATCGGCTCCAACATCGTCGCCCGGCTGTGCGCCGAGGACCGGCGCGATATCGTCGTCTGCGACCGGCTGGAAGAGGCGTCGCTGGGCAAGTGGAAGAACATCGCCAAACACCCGATCGCCGACTTCTGGCAGCCCGAGGAGTTGTTCGACCAACTGGAGCGGCACGCGGAGTGCATCGAGGCGGTGGTGCATATGGGGGCCATTTCCTCGACCACCGAGCCGGACGCCGACCTGATCCTGCGCACCAATTTCAGCCTGTCGCGCGACCTGTGGGACTGGTGCTCGCTGCGCGACGCGCGGCTGATCTACGCCTCCTCGGCGGCGACCTATGGCGACGGGGACGGCGGGTTCGAGGACGACGACAGCCTTGAGGCTCTCGCGTCGCTCAAGCCGCTGAACGCCTATGGCTATTCGAAAATGCTGTTCGACCAGTATGCGGCGCGCCAGTCGGACCGGGGCCAGTCGCCGAGCCAGTGGGCGGGGCTGAAATTCTTCAACGTCTATGGCCCGAACGAGTACCACAAGGGCGGGATGAAGTCGGTCGTGGCCCAGATCTGGCCCAAGGTCGCCGCCGACGAGCCGGTGACCCTGTTCCGGTCGCACAATCCGGCCTATGCCGACGGCGGTCAGATGCGCGACTTCGTCTTCGTCGACGATGTGGTCGACATTCTCGAATGGCTGCTGGATGCGCCGCACGTCTCGGGCGTGTTCAACGCCGGATCGGGACAGGCGCGGTCGTTCCTCGATCTGGCCAATGCGACCTTCGCGGCGGCGGGCAAGACCCCCCGGGTCGAATACGTCGACACGCCCGAGAGCATCCGCGACAAATACCAGTATTTCACCGAGGCCCGGATGGGGCGGGTCCGGGCGGCCGGCTTCCAGGGCCAGTCGACGCCGCTGGAGGAGGGCGTGCGGCGCTACGTCCAGAGCTTTCTGGCCACGGCGGATGCTTATCGATGAAGCCGGGCCGGATGAGTCTGCGCCAATGGGCCGGCTGGATCGGCCTGATCTTGGTTCTTTTGCTGGCCACGGCGGCGGCGGTGTGGCGCGGCGACATCCTCAGGGCCGGACTGGACCCGCAGGTGCCGTTCCAGACCTATGAGCCGCCGCCCGCGCCCGACTACGGCGCCCCGGCGGCCTGGGCCCTGCGCGACGCGCGCGGACCGGGCTCGGGACCGGCGGCGGTCTTCTTCGTCCATTCGACCACCTATGACGGTGGGCGCGAGTGGAACGGGCCGATCGGAGACCCGGCGGCCGACGCCTGGCTGAGGCGGGTGGTGCTGCCCAACTACGCCGGGCCGTTCGCGCGGGCGGGGGCGATCAGCGCGCCGCGCTACCGTCAGGGCAGCCTCTACACCCGGCTGACGCTGCGCGAGGACGCGCGCGAGGCCCGGGCCTTCGCCTACCGTGACATCGCCGCCGCCTTCGACGCCTGGATCGCGCGCCAACCGGACGGGCCGATCGTGCTGGCCGGGGTGGAACAGGGCGGCGATCTGGTCGAGCGGCTGGTGCGCGAACGGGTGGCGGGCGATCCCGCCCTGCGCGCCCGGCTGGTCGCCGTCTATCTGATGGATGTGATCGTGGCCGCCAACGGCCTGTCGCCGCAGGTTCCGGCCTGCGCGAGTCGGGGGCAGACCGGCTGTATCGTCGCCTGGTCGCCGGTCAGCGAGGGCAACGACGGGGCCGGCCGCCGCCGGCTGCGGCGGGCGCTGGTCTGGAACGCGCGGGGGCGGCTGGTCGATCTGAACGGCCGCGCCGCCGTCTGCGTCAATCCGGTGACCGGTTCGACGGACGGGGCCCCGGTCGCGGCCCGGCTGCACCAGGGCGCGACCAACGCCACCGGGCTGGAGTGGGGCGTCCGCCCGGCCCTGATGGCCCGCGAGATCGCCACGCAATGCCGCGCCGGCCTGCTGCGCCACACCGAGCCGACGACGGAGTCGTTCCGCGAGACGGGGAGTTGGTCGGATCGGAGAAAGTCGAGACCGTACAATCTGTTCTATGGGGATATTGAAGCGGACGTTCAGGCGCGGGTGGCGGTCTGGCAGGCGCGGACGGCCGGGTAGGGCCGGGACTTCTTGTCATCCCCGACGTAGCGAAGCGGAGATCGGGGACGGGAGAGGCCCCTCTCCGATCTATCCCGGACAGCCCGTTTGGGCTGAGCCGGGCGACGGGCGGAGTCGACGGGATGCACGAGGGGCAGGCCCTTGCTTCCTGTGTAGTGGCAGCCTTGCTCCCGGCTCAGCCCAAGAGGGCTGTCCGGGAGGCGAAAGGAACGGGGGTGCTGGAACCGTCCCCGATCTCCGCTTCGCTACGTCGGGGATGACAAAAGCGCGATCTCCGCTTCGCTCCGTCGGGGATGACAAAAGCGCGATCTCCGCTTCGCTACGTCGGGGATGACAAGAGCGCGATCTCCGCTTGGCTCCGTCGGGGATGACAAAGGCGCGATCTCCGCTTCGCTACGTCGGGGATGACGAGGCATGGAGGCTGGCCCTCAGCCTAATCCACCCCCGGCCGGTCGTTGCGCCAGTCGAACAGGGCTTCCAGCACCTTGACCGCCTCGCCGCGTTCGGAGGTCAGGTCGGGGTCGCGGCCGAGGACCAGCCGGGCGTCGTCGACCGCGGCCATCATCAGGGTCCGGTGGCGGATCGGGTCGGCGAAGCGGTAGGCGGGGAAGCCGCTCTGTTTCAGGCCCAGCGGGTCGCCGCCGCCGCGTAGGCGGAAATCCTCCTCGGCGATCTCGAAGCCGTCCTCGGTGCGGCGCAGGGTCTCGAGCCGCGTCTTGGCCGTCTCCCCCAGCCCGTCGTCGCCGCCGCCGTAAAGCAGGATGCAGGCGCTGGCCTTGGAGCCCCGTCCGACGCGGCCGCGCAGCTGGTGCAGCTGGGCCAGGCCGAAGCGGTCGGCGTGTTCGATGACCATGATGGTGGCGCCCGGCACATCGACCCCGACCTCGACCACGGTGGTGGCGACCAGCAGGGGGATGCGACCGTCGGCGAAATCGGCCATCACCGCCTCGCGTTCGGGTCCCGGCATCTGGCCGTGGGCGAGGCCGACCTCGACCTTGAGGATACGGCGCAGGTCGGCGGCGCGGGCCTCGGCGGCGGCCAGGTCGACGGCCTCGCTCTCGGCCACCAGCGGGCAGATCCAGTAGGCCTGGGCGCCGACGTCGATGGCGGTCTTGAGCCGTTTGGCCACCTCGCCGATGCGGGCCAGCGGCAGGACGGCCGTGGTGACGGGGGTGCGGCCCGGCGGCTTTTCGGTCAGGCGCGACACTTCCAGTTCGCCGTACTGGGTCAGTTCGAGGGTGCGGGGGATGGGGGTGGCGGACATGGTCAGCAGATGGACGCCGCCGGTGCGGGGATCGCCCTTGGCCTGCAGCCGCTGGCGCTCGTTGACGCCGAAGCGGTGCTGTTCGTCGATGACGGTCAGGGCCAGCCGGTCGAAACGGACGGCGTCCTGGAACAGGGCGTGGGTGCCGATGGCGACCTTCGCCTCGCCCGAGGCCAGGGCGGCGAGGCGGGTGCGGCGCTCGGCGGGGGTGTCTCGCCCGGTCAGGAGTATGGTCGGGACGCCGGCGGCTTCCAGCATCGGGGCGAGCCGCTGCCAGTGCTGGCGGGCGAGGATTTCCGTCGGGGCCATCAGGGCGGCCTGGAAGCCGGAGGCGGCGGCGTCCGCCAGCGCCAGGGCGGCGACCGCGGTCTTGCCCGAGCCGACATCGCCCTGCAGCAGCCGGCCCATCTGTTCGCCGGACGCCAGGTCGCGGCGGATCTCGGCGACGGCCTGGACCTGGGCGCCGGTCAGGTCGAAGGGCAGGGCGGCGAGCAGATGGGCGGAGGCGTCGCCGGGCTGGATGCGGGGCGCCGGGGTGATCTGGCGGGCGCGACGGCGGCGGGCGAGGGCCAGCTGGTGGGCCAGCAGTTCGTCATAGGCCAGCCGCTGCCGGGCCGGGGCGTCGGGGGCGAGGTCGAACTCCGACGCCGGCGTGTGCAGCGCCTCCAGCGCCGCGCGCCATCCGGGCCAGCGGTTCTTCGCCATCCAGGCCGGGTCCTGCCACTCCGGCAGCTCCGGCGCCTGGGCGAGCGCCGTCTGCGCCAGTCTGCGGAACACGCGCGAGGTCAGCCCCTGGGTCGCGGGATAGACGGGCTCGACGGCGGCGATATCGCTTGCCTGGTCGAGGGTGAAGATGTCCGGATGGGCGATCTGAACCTCGGCGCCGAACCGCTCGACCTTGCCCGCGACCAGTCGCTTCTGACCCTTGGGCAGCAGCCGTTCGATGTGCTGGGCCGAACCGCCGAACCAGATCAGATGGACGAAGCCGGTCTCGTCCGACGCCCGCACCTTGATCGGCACGCCCGGCTTGCCCGGCACGATCAGCCGGTCGATCACGACCTCGAATATCCCGACCTCATGCTCGACCGCATTCACCGCGGTCATGGGCCGGCGCACGATCAGGCCCGACGGCGACTGGAACAGCACGTCGCGGACCAGCGGCCCGGCCAGTTTCTCGACAAGCGGCAGGATCTTGGGCCCCACGCCCTTCAGGCTGGAGACCTCCGCGAACAGGGGAAAGAGAATCTGCGGCCGCATGGATCGACAGCATAGCTGGCGAAAGCGCGTCTGGAACGCTATCTCCGCTGCGCGATTGAACCTGACCGACCGGGCAAGGAACCTTGTGGCCGATATTGACGCACGTCTGAAGCAACGACTCGGCCGGATCACCTTCCGGGCGTGGCGGCGTGGATTCCGCGAGGCCGACCTCGTCCTGGGCCCCTTCGTGGACCAGGTCGGGCCGTCGCTGGACGAGAGCGAACTGGATTCGCTTGAGGCCCTGCTGGCTGAGGACGACGACCACCGCCTGTACGCCTGGATCATCGGCACGGAGCCGACGCCGGCCGCCCACGACACCCCCGTCATGATCAAGCTGCGGGCCTTCATGCGCGACCACGTCGCCGCCGCCGTGGCCGAGGGGGCCGGCTGATGGACGGAGCCTCCCTGCCCAAACGCGGTGATCAGGAGCTGGGCGGCGCGCCCGAGGGTCTCGACGCCCTGGTCGTGGCCGAGCGGCTGAAGGCCGAGGGCGGCGTCGGCCTGTTCGTGGCGCGCGATTATGCCCGTATGGGAGAGTTCGTTCAGGCCTTCGGCTTCTTCGCCGACGGGGTGGACGTGGTGGAGTTCCCGGCCTGGGACTGCCTGCCCTATGACCGGCTGAGCCCCACGTCCTCGGTGTCGGCCGAGCGGATGGCGGCCTTGACCCGGCTGGCGCAGCGCGCGCCCGGCGACCGCACTCCGATGCTGGTCGTGACCACCGTGGGGGCCGCCATCCAGCGGACGCCGCCGCGCGAGGTGACCTGCGGGGCCGGGTTCGAGACCACGGTCGGCCTGGATCTCGATACGGCGGCGCTGGAACGGTATTTCGCGGCCAACGGCTATATGCGCGCCTCGACCGTATCGGAGCGCGGCGAGTTCGCGGTGCGCGGCGGGGTGATCGACGTCTATCCGCCGGGCTTCGAGGAGCCGGTGCGGCTGGACATGTTCGGCTCGGAGCTGGAATCGATCCGCACCTTCGATCCCGCGACCCAGCGGTCGACCGGCCAGCTTCGCGAGGTGCATCTGGCGCCGGTGTCCGAGGCCCTGCTGGACCCGGACAGCATCTCGCGGTTCCGCACGGGCTATCTGGGTCTGTTCGGCGCGGCCGGGGACGATCCTCTGTATGCGGCGATCAGCGAGGGCGCGCGGCGGCAGGGGATGGAGCACTGGCTGCCGTTGCTCTACGACCGGCTGGAGACCCTGTTCGACTATCTGCCCGACGACGCGCGGCTGTTCCTGGACAATCAGGTCGAGGCGGCGCGGGGCGAGCGCTGGACCCTGACGCGCGACGCGTATGAGGCCCGGCGCGACGCCTCGATGGGCAAGGGCGGGGCGGCCTATCGCGCCCTGCCGCCCGAGCGGCTGTATCTGCCGGAGAGCGACTGGAACAGCGCCTTGGCCGGCCGCTGGGTGCGGCGACTGTCGCCCTTCCATGGTCCCGGCGAGGACGCGGGCGGCCGGCTGGGCCGCGGCTTCGCCGCCGAACGGGCGCAGGACAGCGTCAATCTGTTCGAGGCCGTGGCGCGCCATGCCGAGGCCTTGAGGGCCAAGGGCAAGCGGGTGCTGTTCGCCTCTTGGACCGAGGGTTCGTCCGAGCGGCTGGCGGCCATGCTGGCGGACCACGGACTGGAGCACGTCGTGCCGGTGCGGAACTGGGCGGACGTCCAGGCGGCGCCGAAGGACCTCTATCTGCGCGGCGTCCTGCCGGTCGAACATGGCTTCGAGACGGGCGCCATCGCGGTCATCTCCGAGACCGACATGCTCGGCGACCGGTTGGCGCGGCCGAAGAAGAAGCGGCGGGCGTCGAACTTCCTCGCTGAGGCCTCGGCCTTGAGCACCGGGGATCTGGTCGTCCACCTCGATCACGGCATCGGCCGCTATGAGGGGTTGAAGACGCTGGAGATCCAGCAGGCCCCGCACGACTGTCTGGAACTGCTCTACGCTGGCGACAGCAAGCTCTATCTTCCGGTCGAGAACATCGACCTGCTGACCCGCTACGGCAGCGACACCGACGGAGCGCAGCTGGACCGGCTGGGCGGGGCCGGCTGGCAGGCGCGCAAGGCCAAGGCCAAGGCCCGCCTGCGCGACATGGCCGAGGGGCTGATCGCGCTCGCGGCCAAGCGCAGCCTCCGCACCTCCGAGGCCATCGTCCCGCCGCAGGGGCTGTTCGACGAGTTCTGCGCCCGCTTCCCCTATGAGGAAACCGACGACCAGCTGAACGCCATCGGCGACGTGCTGGAGGACCTCGGCAAGGGCACGCCGATGGACCGGCTGATCTGTGGCGACGTCGGCTTCGGCAAGACCGAGGTGGCGCTGCGGGCCGCCTTCGTGGTGGCCATGACGGGCCAGCAGGTGGCCATCGTCTGCCCGACGACCCTGCTGGCGCGGCAGCATTTCAAGACCTTCAGTGAGCGGTTCGCCGGCTGGCCGATCACGGTCCGCCACCTGTCGCGCATGGTCACGGCCAAGGACGCGGCCGCGACGCGGGCGGGGCTGAAGGACGGTTCGTTCGAGATCGTCGTCGGCACCCATGCGGTGCTCAGCGATCAGGTCGGGTTCAAGGATCTGGGCCTTGTTATCGTTGATGAAGAGCAGCATTTCGGCGTCAAGCACAAGGAGAAGCTGAAGAGCCTCCGCGCCGACGTCCATCTGCTGACCCTGACCGCCACGCCGATCCCGCGGACGCTGCAGATGGCGCTGTCGGGCATCCGCGAGATGTCGATCATCGCCACCCCGCCGGTCGATCGCCTGGCCGTGCGCACCTATGTGACGCCCTGGGACCCGGTGCTGGTGCGCGAGGCCCTGCTGCGCGAGAAATACCGCGGCGGTCAGGCCTACTATGTCGTGCCGCGCCTCTCGGATCTGCCGGATATCGAACAGTTCCTTCGCGAGAAGGTGCCCGAGATCAAATTCGTCGTGGGTCACGGCCAGATGTCGCCGACCCAGCTGGAAGACGTGATGAGCGCCTTCTACGACGGCAGCTACGACCTGCTGCTGTCGACGACGATCGTCGAGAGCGGGCTGGACGTGCCGACGGCCAACACCCTGATCGTGCACAAGGCCGACATGTTCGGCCTGGCGCAGTTGCACCAGATCCGCGGCCGGATCGGCCGGGCCAAGGCGCGGGCCTTCGCCTATCTGACCACCCCGCCGAACAAGCCGATCAGCCTGTCGTCCGAGCGGCGGCTGCAGGTGCTGCAGTCGCTCGACAACCTCGGCGCCGGCTTCCAGCTGGCCAGCCACGACCTCGACCAGCGCGGCGGCGGCAATCTGCTGGGCGACGAACAGTCGGGCCATATCCGCGAGGTCGGGGTCGAGCTGTACCAGCAGATGCTGGAGGATGCCGTGTCCGAGCTGCGTCTGTCGGGCGAGGGCGGCGGGGTCGTCGACCGCGGCTGGTCGCCGGCCATTAATGTCGGGGCGGCGGTGCTGATCCCCGAGAACTACGTCCCCGACCTGAACGTCCGGCTGAGCCTGTATCGCCGCCTGTCGGACGCCGAGAATTCGGAAACACGGGAGGCGCTGGCCGCCGAACTGATCGACCGGTTCGGGCCGCTGCCGGACGAGGCCAAACAGCTGCTGCGCATCGTCGGCATCAAGGCCAACTGCAAGACGTCCTGTATCGAGCGGATCGACATCGGGCCCAAGGGGGCGGTGCTGACCCTGCGCGACAACCGCTTCCCCAATCCGATGGGGCTGGTCGGTCTGATCCAGAAGAACCACGCCTTCTGGAAGCTGCGGCCCGACCAGAAGATCGTGGTCAAGGGCGAATGGGACACGGCGGCGGAACGGCTGAAGGTGGCGGAACGGATCACGGCGGACCTTGCGCGGGTGGCCGGCGCCTGAGGCTGTGAAGCCGGGGCCGGTCGCTCTAGGCTGATCCTCGCGAGTCGCGGCCGTCCGGCCGCGGCGGGAGGGGACCCATGGCGCGCAAGCCCACGACATCCGCCGGCGAGGGCAGGCGCGCGGCGACCGTGAAGAAGGCCGCGCCGGGCGTCGCGCTGCCAGAACCGAACGCGCCGCCGCCGCCGCTCGTCCGCAAGCCGATCTGGACCCATCTCTATTTCCAGGTCCTGTTCGCCATCGCCCTCGGGGCCCTGATCGGGCATTTCTGGCCGAGCTTCGGCGAAAGCCTGAAGCCGCTGGGCGACGCCTTCATCCGGCTGGTGAAGATGATCATCGCCCCGGTGATCTTCCTGACCGTGGCGACGGGAATCGCCCACCTGCGCGACCTGGGCCGGCTGGGCAAGGTGGTGGGCAAGGCCTTCGCCTATTTCCTGACCTTCTCGACCCTGGCCCTGATCATCGGCCTGGTGGTGGCCAATGTGGTGCGCCCCGGGGCGGGCATGAACGTCGACCCCGCGACCCTCGATCCGGCGGCGGTGGCGCAGTATGCGTCCCAGGCCCATGACACCACGATCGTCGCCTTCCTGATGAACATCATCCCCGAGACGGTGGTGGGGGCGTTCGCGGGCGGCCAGATCCTGCAGGTGCTCTTCTTCGCCATCCTGTTCGGCATTTCGCTGGCCGTGATCGGCGAGCGGGCCCAGCCGGTGATGACGGTGCTGGAGAGCGTATCCGAGGCCTTCTTCAAACTGGTGGCCATATTGATGAAGGCGGCGCCGATCGGGGCGTTCGGCGCCTTCGCCTTCACCATCGGCAAATACGGCATCGGGTCGGTGATCAACCTCGCGGCCCTGGTGGCGACCTTCTATGTGACCTCGGCCTTCTTCGTGGTGGTGGTGCTGGGTCTGGTGGCCCGGTTCAACGGCTTCTCGATCTTCAGACTGATCCGGTATCTGAAGGAGGAGTTGCTGCTGGTGCTGGGGACGTCGTCCTCGGAGGCGGCCCTGCCCAGTCTGATCGAGAAGATGGGCCGCGCCGGCTGCGACAGGTCGGTGGTCGGGCTGGTCGTGCCGACGGGCTATTCGTTCAATCTGGACGGCACCAACATCTATATGACGCTGGCGGCCCTGTTCATCGCCCAGGCGTGCGGGGTCGACCTGTCGCTGGGCGACCAGCTGCTGTTGCTGGCCGTGGCCATGCTGAGCTCCAAGGGCGCGGCGGGGGTGACCGGGGCGGGCTTCATCACCCTGGCCGCGACGCTGGCGGTGGTGCCGAGCGTGCCGGTGGCGGGCATGGCCCTGATCCTCGGCGTCGATCGGTTCATGAGCGAGTGCCGGGCCCTGACCAATTTCATCGGCAACGCCGTGGCGACGATCGTGGTGGCGAAGTGGGAGAAGGGTCTCGACCGCGAGGCGCTGGATCGCGCGCTGGCCGGCGGGCCGACGCCGGTGGCCGTCGGCAGCCGGGAAGCCGACGACGACTAGGTTTCGGCAAAGGTCCGGGCGCCTTGTCATCCCGGACACCGCGCAGCGGTGATCCGGGACGCTTGGGCGCAAGGACGTCATCCTCCCGGAAGCTGCGTCAGCAGCTGTCCGGGAGACGGGTCGGGATTCAGCGCGACGGCTGCCTGTCTCCCGGACAATCGCGCTGCGATTTCCGGGAGGGCCCAGGACCCGGTGTCCTCCGTCCCGGCTCTTCGCTTCGCTTCGGCCGGGATGACAAGCGCGCAACGGCCGCGCGCCGCGCGTTCCAGCTCGGCGATGTTCAGCCGCTTCATGTGCATCATGGCCGCGAACACGCGCGCCGTATGGAGGCCCCGATCACTCCGGCATTCCCAGCCCCAGGCAGCCTGTCAGGGTTGTGGCACAAATGGGTGAAGCGGCCCCGTAGCTGACGTGCGGAGTGTCGCCCAAGGGGGGTTAGTGGACGCAGGGTTATCCGGTGGCGAGGAACGACTGCCACTCGTTCCACACGTCGTCAGGGTTGAAATCTCGGTAGCCTCGCTGCTCGGCCATTTTCCACGCCCTCGAACGAGGCATTGTCATGCAGATCGCATCATCCCGCGCTTTGAGGACTTCCTCTTGAGTAAGCGGAGTGCCCTTCTGCTTTTCCAAAGCGACGAGGAGCGTCACCAATGGCGGGATGGGCACAGCAATAATCGGGTCGTCGTCCACCGGTGGCGGAGACGTGGCTTTGTCTGCCTTGGATTTAAAAAGTCTCGACAGCATCTACCCGACCGCCTTTGCAACCTCGGCTCACCGTAGGCCGACGGATTGGATGTCCGCAATGGGTCGGGAGCAGGAATCACCCAGCACCGGTAAAGCCGACATTCGCTGAGCTTCGAACTCTGGCTCAGCCTGGCCGAATTGGCGTAGACCGGGCTCATGACCCCCACGATGTACGGCATCCCCAACTGCGACACGGTCAAGAAGGCGCGTGTCTGGCTGGACCAGCACGGCGTGACCTTCGTCTTTCACGACTACAGGAAGGCGGGGATCGACCGACCGCGGCTGGAGGCCTGGGTCAAGGAGCACGGGTGGGAGACGGTGCTGAACCGCGCCGGCACGACCTTCCGGGCGCTGCCGGAGGCCGACAAGGGGGACCTCAACGCGGCAAAGGCAGTCGCCCTGATGCTGGCCCAGCCGTCGATGATCAAACGGCCGGTGCTGGATATGGGCGACCGGACGCTGGTCGGGTTCAAGCCGGATCGGTACGCAACGATCCTGACCTAGGCCTCAGCGGGTCCGTTGCAGATAGTCGATGACCGCGGCCCGCTCCGCCGCTGAACCGCCCTGGAACGGCATGGTCGTGCCTGGAACCACGTCCTCGGGATCGATGAGATAGCGCTCAAGCGTCGGGCGATCCCACACCAGGCCCGCGCGGCCGGCAGCCCGCATTGCATCGGAATAGGCGAAGCCGGGAGCGGAACCAGCCCGGCGGCCGGTGACGCCTCGCAGGCCGGGACCGGCCAGGCCCTCCCCGGTCGGCTCCAACGCATGACAGGCGGCGCAACGCTGGAAGGCGCGGGCGCCCGCCTCCTGCTGCGGCGCCGCGGTCAGGAGGCCGAGAATCAGCCAAGCGAAGGTCACGTCCTCAGTCGCCGTGCCGGATGACCACCAAGCGGTCCGTGCCGGACTCCGCGCCCCACACCTCACCGGGCCGCCCCAGCATCTGGCGGACATTCGCCCCGGGCCGGTCGCTCGGAAAGCTCTGGAAGGTCTCCGTCATCGGGTCGAACCGGACGATGGCGTTGGCGGCGAAGTCCGTCAGCCAGACCTTGTCGGTCTCGTCGACATAGACGGAATAGGTTTTCGGCGCCTCGCCCGGCAGCTTCCAGGTGCGCCAGCCGCCGTCGCGGGGGTCGTGAACGCTGACGTTGCCGCTGTTCCACTCGCTGACCCAGATCCGGCCCAGGCTGTCGGACCAGACCCGGCGGGCGCCCTGGTTCGGAGTCGGCGGCTCGACGATGGTCGCCTCGCCCGTGTCGAGATCGACCCTGGCGATATGGCTGCCGGCGAGGGAGGCGTACCAGACGTCGCCGGACGGCGTGGTGGTGATGCCGTAGGGTCCGCGGCCGCGCGGCGCCGCCCAGACCCGCATGTCGTCGTTGGCCGGGTCCAGCCGCCCGTAGAAGCCGGTCTGGCCGGTGAACCAGATGCGACCGCGCTGATCGAACGTCGCCGTGTTCATGTTCACCGGTCCGACGTCCGCGGGCAGCGGCCAGACCTTGACCTCCCGTGTCGCCCGATCGACGCGGACGATGGCGTTCTGGCCACCGTCGGTGATCCAGGCGTTCCCGTCGGGGCCGACGATGACGCCATGGGGCGCCGAACCTTCGCCCAGGGGTAAGATCACGGTTTCGCCGGTGGCCGGATTGAGGATGCCGTGGCCGCCGCCGCGCTGGACGGTCCACCAGACCTCGCCGTCCGGGGTGACCGCCACATCATGGGCGCGACCGCCCGCCGGCACGTCATAGTATTGCACCTGCTGGGCGCCGGCCGGCGCGGTCGCGGCGATCATCGCGGTCGCGGACAGGGCCATCAAGAAGCGGTTCATGTGAAGACCTCCCTCAATGAAGCGGGTCACCATACCGTATTGTCGCCGGCGGCGCTGCGGCCGAAGCGCGCGGTCAGGCCTGGACATCGACCCCGGGCCGGTCGTGGCCGTCGACGCGTTCGATGATCCAGCGGCCCGAGATGTCGGCGTATTCGATCAGGGTGTCCTCGTCGGGGACCTTCTGCTCGCGCGAGGCGGCGATCGCCGCGGTACGGGCGGAATCGTGGTCGGGGAAGGTCTCCGGACAGGTGCCGCCCAGCTGGTAGGCCCAGCCTCCGTCATGCTCGACGATGCGATAGTTGATCTGGACCGCGGGGGCCGGCTCCGGCAGGGCGTGGATGGGGCGTCGGCAAGCCAACGCGGGGCGGGGCGGGGGCGTTGCAAGCGGTCCCGTCGCCGCGGCGTCGGAAAGTTGCATCGGCTGCATCCACTGGCGAGGGCGGCGCCGACTACCCTATGAAGGCGCGGGCGATGGGCTCGGCGCAACGAGGGGTGACGACGATGGAAGACCTGTTCCGTTCCTATTGGTGGCTGCTGTTCCCGCTGGCCTGGTTCGTGTTCGGAGGCTTCTCGACCTTCCTGAACTATCGCCGCCAGAAGGATACGCTGAAGCTGATCCAGACCTATGCCGAGAAAGGCCAGGAGCCGCCGGCGGCCCTGCTCAAGGTTCTGGACCGTCCGATCGACGACAGCGGCATGTGGGAAAGCTCGAGCGAAGAGCGCAAAGGCCGCCCCGGCGACGGCTCATGGTTCTCCGTCGTGCTGTTCGGCGTCATGGCGGCGGGCTTCGCCTATGCCAGCTGGGCCGACATCTACGGCGCGGGCGACGCCTTTCTGATCGTCAGCTTCGTGCTGGGCGCCCTGTGCCTGGCCTCGCTGGTCTCGGCATTGCGCAGCGGCGGGCGCGGTCCGCGGGGCTGATGCCGGTCGGGGACGCACGCCATGGGGGGCATACAGACCGACGCCGAGCTGGTGAGCCGCGCGCTCGCCGGCTCGGACGGGGCCTTTTCGCGCCTCATCGAGCGGCATCAGGCGGCCGTGCGCGGGTTTCTGCGCCGGATGCTGGGCGGGGGCTGGGCCGAGGCGGACGATGTGGCCCAGGATGCCTTTCTCGCCGCCTGGGGCGCGCTACGCTCGCTCAAGGAGCCGGCCGGGGTCCGCGCCTGGCTGTGCGGCATCGCCTGGCGCAAGGCCCAGGACCGCATCCGGTCCTCGCGCCGCAGCGCCGCCCGCGACAACATCTGGCTGGAGACGGTGGAAACGCCCGCCGGGATCTCGCCCGAAGACCGGATGTCCGTCACCGCGGCCATGGCCGAACTGCCCCCGGATGTGCGCGCCTGCGTGGCCCTGTGCCTGGCCGACGGCTGGTCGCACGGCGAGGCGTCGATGGCTTTGGGCTTGCCGCTGGGCACGGTGAAGTCGCATGTTGCACGCGGACGGGCGCGTTTGCTCAAGGCGCTGGGAGGTCCCGATGACGCCTGAACAGAAACTGTCCGCCCTGTTCGCCGCCGAGGCCCCGCCGGCGCGCGACTACGCCTTTCAGGCCCGCATGGCCCAGGCCATCGCCCTGCGCCGGGCGTGGATGACCGTAGCGGCCCTCGTGCCCTGGGTCGTGGCCGCCGTGGCCTTGTTGTGGGCCCTGATCCCGGTCGTCGGGCCGATGGGCGACAGTCTGGGCGCCGCGCTGCAGCCCGCCGCCGCCATGCTGGCCGGCGCTGCGCTCACCGCCTTCGCCGCCCTTTGGCTGTCGCGCCGCTTCAACGGCCGCTTCCGGGGACCGTTCAGCGCACGCTGAGGGTCATTGTCGGCGCCGGTTTTGCCCGCCTTACGAAAGTTTCACCTGCGGCTTCGCATCCGTACGGTCCCGCCAATGCCTCTTGTCGTCATAAGGCCGAGGCATCACGCTCCGGCCGGACATCAAATCAAGGGGTTTGCAAGATGGATGGAGTCTGGGTTCCTATCATTTTCTTCGCGATGGTCGCGGCCATCGTGATCGTTCCGACCTGGCTGAAGAGCAAGGAACGGCAAGAGATGCAGGCGACGCTGCGAGCGTCGCTCGACAAGGGGCAACCGCTGCCGCCCGAGGTCATCGACGCCCTGACGCGCCAGAGCGTCAAACCGCCCTCGACCGCTTCGCGCGACCTTCGGCTCGGCGTGATCCTGCTGTCCACCGCGGTCGGTATCGCCAGCGCCTTCATGTGGCTCGGATATCAGATCGGCCAAGACGAGCCCTTTGGTTTCGCCGCCTTCGCCGCCATTCCCGGGGCCATCGGTCTGGCCTTTATCGTCCTGAGTTTCTTCAACAAGAACAAGGACTGAGGTCGGGCGGGCAGGGGGAATCCAACATGACCCAATCCCTGGTCGACCGGCACGACGTCGAGCTCGCCGCCCTCGCGGCGGCGGGCGGACGGCGGGAGTTCGGAGAACTGGTGCGCCGCCACGGCTCGGCGGTGCGCGGTCTGCTGCGGCGCATGGGGGCCCAGCCCTCGCTCGCCGACGACATCGCCCAGGACGCCTTCATCCAGGCGTTCGAGCGGTGCGCGGAATTCCGCGGCGAGGGCACCTTCGCCGCCTGGGTCAAGCGGATCGCGGCGCGGCTGTACATCAAACGGGTCGCCAAGGAGGCCCGCTATGTCGCCGAGGTCGAGAACGAGGACGTCGCGCCCGCGACCGATCATGCGGGCCTGGTCGACCTCGACGAAGCCCTCAAGACGCTCAGCGAGCCCGAACGACTGTGTGTCTCCCTTTGTCACGGGGCCGGCATGGCGCATCCAGAGATCGCCGCCGCCCTCAATTTGCCACTCGGCACGGTGAAGTCTCATGTCAAACGTGGTCTGGATAAACTCCGCGCGCGGCTCCAGCCGCAGGCCGGACAGTCCCTGGGGAGCGCGCAGCATGTCGGCTGACGAGTTCGATCCTCACATCGAGCGCCTGTTCTCGCGGGCGCCCCAGATGCCCGACGCGGCCCTGTTCACCGCCCGGGTGGAGCAGCAGTTGCAGAAGGGCTCCCGGGTTCGCGTCCTCGCCCTCGGCCTCGCCGGCGTCATCGGCGGCGTCGTGGCGGTGCGAGAAACCATGAGCGTCAACCTCGGCGCCGGCGACGGCGTCGTGGCGGGAAATGCGCTGGGCCAGGGCATCCGCGGCGCCTCGCTCAACACCCAGACCGCGGTCCAGTCGGGCCTCGACCAACTGGGTCTGGCCAATCTGGAGCTGGGCTCCATGGGCGGGATGCAGCTGTTCTGGATCGCCGCCGGCGCGCTGATCGCCGTGGCCGCCGCCGGGGTGATGAAGCTGTCGCAGGACATCTGAAGGCCCGCCCCCGTCATCCTCGGGCTTGTCCCGAGGACCATCGCGGTGGCCAGCGCGGTCGGAACGGAGGGCCGCTGGACTTGCGGCCAAGCCGGTCGTGCGACGGATAAATGGGTCCTCGGGACAAGCCCGAGGATGACGGGGGTTTTGTTGGGGCCTATCTAGAGGGTCCGAACAGGAGCACCTCCCCATGTCCAGCCAGAAGCAGGAAGCGGTCAAACGCATCGCCGCACCCGACATCCGGGCGCGCAAGGGGGGCGAGCCGATCGTCTGCCTGACGGCCTATGACGCGCCGACGGCCGCCCTGCTGGACGATCACTGCGACCTGCTGCTGGTCGGCGACAGCGTCGGCATGGTGGTGCACGGCCTGCCAAACACCGTGGGCGTCACGCTGGAGATGATGATCCTGCACGGCCAGGCGGTCATGCGCGGCTCGAAACGGGCCATGGTGGTCATCGACATGCCGTTCGGCAGCTATGAGGGCGGCAAGGAACAGGCCTACGCCAACTGCGCCCGGATGATGAAGGAGACGGGCGCGCAAGGGGTCAAGGTCGAGAGCGGTCCAACGGTGGCCGAGACCATCGCCTATCTGGTCCAGCGCGGCATTCCGGTGATGGGCCATGTCGGTCTGCGCCCCCAGGCCGTGCTGACCGACGGGGCCTTCAAGGCCAAGGGCCGCACCGATGAGGAGCGGCTGCGGGTCCTGAGCGAGGCCGAGGCCACCGCCGACGCCGGCGCCTTCGCCGTGGTCGTCGAAGGCGTGGCCGAGGGGCTGGCGCGCGACATCACCCTGGCGATCGACAAACCCACCATCGGCATCGGGGCCTCGGCCGCCTGCGACGGCCAGATCCTGGTCACCCATGACATGCTGGGCCTGTTCGACTGGACACCGAAATTCGTGCGCCGCTACGCCGACATGCGCGGCCAGATCGACCGGGCCGTGGGCGCCTATGCCGCCGACGTCAAAGCCCGCCGTTTTCCTGCCGAAGTCGAGACCTACTTCTCGAAAAAGCCCGCCACGCCCTAAGCGGCGCGTTGCGGCGGGGCGGGGGACCCTCTAGGGTCCGGCCGGATTGATTTTCAGCGGCCCGAGCGCCGTTCTTTGGGGCGAGTTATCCGTGGTTGATGTCTTCGAGCAGGTCGAGGAGGAGCTCCGCTCCGACCGCTACAAGCGGCTGGCCCGCACCTGGCTGCCCGTCGCGGGCGCCGTGCTTCTGGTCGCCCTCATCGCGGCGCTGGCCTTCTGGGGCTGGGACAGCTGGCAGACGTCCAAGGCCGACAAGGCCTCGGTCGCCTACGACCGGGGTCTGGAATCACTGGCTTCGGGCAACACGGTCGGCGCGGACACGGCCTTCGCCCAGGCGGTCAGCGAGGGCAACGGCGCCTACAAATGGGCGGGCCTGAACCAGCGCGCGGGCATCGCGCTGGAGGCCGGCCGCGCCGCCGAGGCGATCGCCTATTTCGACGAGGCGGCCAGGGCGACGCGCGACCCGCTGATGGTCGACACCGCCGGCTACAAGGCCGCCCTGCTGGCCATGGACAGCGAAACCCTGGCTCAGGTCGAGGCCCGGTTCGAGTCGTTGACCAAGGAAGGCCGCCCCTTGCGCGCCTTCGCCCTGGAAGCCCTGGCCATGGCCCGGCTCCGGCACGGCCAGGTCGCGCCGGCGCGCGAGGCCTTCGTCCTGCTCAAGAACGGTCTGGACACGCCCGACATCATCATCCAACGCGCCGACCTGGCCATCGCGGCGATCGATTCCGGCGCGGCGCCGACCCTGGCCGACATCGGTCGCGCCCAGGCCGCCATTCCCGCCGCGCCGCCCGCTCCGGTAGGCCCGTCCGCGCCGGCGGGTCCGCCCGCCGCCGCCCCGGCCCGCCCGTGATCCCCGCTTTCAGGACGTACCCCATGAATCGCGTGCTTAAAGTCGCCCTGTTGAGCGGTATCGCCGTCACTCTCGCCTCGTGCAGCACGGTGCGCGGCATGTTGCCCTTCGGTCTGGGCCGGACCAACGAGCCCCAGGCCACCGCCACCGAGGGCCAGCGCATCTCGGTGCTCGAGTTCGAACAGCAGCTGGCGCCGTCGGCCGCCCTGTCCGGCCGCGACTTCTTCCTGCCCGGACCGCAGACGGCGACCGCCTGGACCCAGCCGGGCGGCAACGCCGAGAACGTCGTCGAACACGTCATCGCCGCGCCCGACTTCACCGTCGCCTGGCGTCGCGGCATCGGCGCCGGTTCGTCGCGCACGCGTCAGGTGATGGCGCCGGTCGTGGCCGACAACGGCCGCGTCTTCGTGCTGGACGGCGAGGCCACGGTCTCGGCCCTGGACGCCGCGACGGGCGCCCAGGCCTGGCGCACCAACATCAAGCCGGCCGAGGACCAGCGCCGCACGGGCTTCCTCGGCATGGGCGGCCGTTCGGACGGCGGCGGCTTCGGCGGCGGCGTGGCCGTCGGCGGCGGCAAGGTCTTCGTCTCGTCCGGCTACCGCACGGTGACGGCGATCGACCAGGCCTCCGGCGCCGTGATCTGGACCACCCCGGTCGATGTGCCGATCCACGGCGCCCCGACCGTTTCGGGCAGCCGGGTCTTCGTCGTCGACGTCGAAAACCAGATGCAGGCCTTCGACACCGCCACGGGCCGTCAGGACTGGTCCTATCGCGGCATTCCCGAGCCCGCGCGCCTGATGCGCGCCTCCAGCCCGGCAGTGACGGGCGATACGGTGATCGCGCCCTTCTCGTCCGGCGAAGTGGTGGCCCTGCGCGCCTCGACCGGCCAGGCGGTGTGGCAGCAGGTGCTGTCGCGCACCAGCCGCACCAGCGCCCTGTCAGAAATCCGCGACATCGCCGGCCGTCCGGTGATCAGCCGCGGCGTGGTCTACGCCGTCAGCCATTCGGGGGTCCTGTCCGCCATGGACATCCGCTCGGGCCAGCCCAAATGGGCGCCCCTGCCGATCGCCGGCGTCAACGCCCCCCTGCCGGTCGGGGACGTGGTCTATGTCGTGTCCAAGGAAGGCGAACTCACGGTCATCAACCGCGACAGCGGCCTGATCTACTGGACGCGCGACCTGAACGAGGGCCGCACCCGCCAGGAAGGCGGCATGTTCGGCCTGTTCGACCGCACGGTGCGGCCGGTCTGGTCGGGTCCGCTGCTGGCTTCCAATCGGCTGGTCCTGACCAATTCGGACGGCGAGCTGGTCGCCTTCGATCCCAAGACCGGTGCGCAGACGGCGTCGCTCCGCCTCGGCGGCCCGGTCTATATCGCTCCGGCCGCCTACAACGGCGCGCTGTATGTTCTCACTGACCGGGGCGATCTGGTCAGCATTCGCTGACCTTTACCTCGCGAACTGCGTTAGAAGGCCGACATGGCTCTCAAAGTCGCCATCGTCGGCCGCCCCAATGTGGGCAAGTCGACCCTGTTCAACCGGCTGGTGGGCAAGCGGCTGGCGCTGGTCGACGACCGGCCGGGGGTGACCCGCGACCGCCGCTATGCCGACGGCAACATCGGCGACATGGACCTGACGCTGATCGACACCGCCGGCTATGAGGACGTCACCGACGACAGCCTCGAGTCGCGGATGCGCGAACAGACCGAGGCGGCGCTGGAAGACGGCGACCTGATCCTGTTCATGATGGACGCCCGCGAAGGCGTGACCTCGCTGGACCGGATCTTCGCCGACCGCCTGCGCAAACAGCACAAGCCCGTCATCCTGCTGGCCAACAAGTCCGAAAGCCGCGAGAGCGGCGGCGGCATCGGCGAGGCCTACTCCCTGGGCTTCGGCGAGCCCGTGGCCATCTCGGCCGAGCACGGCGAGGGGATGGCGGACCTGTACGCCGCCGTGGTCGCCGCCAGCGCCGACATCTTCATCGAAGAGGTCGACGAGCCCGACAAGCCGATCCGCATCGCCATCATCGGCCGTCCCAACGCCGGCAAGTCGACCCTGATCAACCGTCTGATCGGCGAGGACCGGATGCTGACCGGCCCCGAGGCCGGCATCACCCGCGACTCCATCTCGGTCGACTGGGAATACGAAGGCCAGAACATCCGTCTGGTCGACACCGCCGGCATGCGCCGCAAGGCCCGGGTGCAGGAGAAGCTGGAGAAGCTGTCGGTCGCCGACACCATCCGCGCCATCACCTTCGCCGAGGTGGTCGTCCTGGTCATGGACAAGGACGACGCCTTCGACACCCAGGACCTGCAACTGGCCGATCTGGTCGAGCGCGAGGGTCGGGCCCTGGTCTATGTCGCCGCCAAATGGGACCTGGAGGCCGAGCCCCAGGCGAAACTGGCCAAGCTGACCCAGATGGCCGAGGACAAGCTGCCCCAGCTGAAGGGTTCGCCCTTCGTGGCCCTGTCGTCGCATTCGGGCCGGGGCGTCGAGCGGCTGATGCCCGCCGTGCTTCAGGCCCATGCGACCTGGTCGGTCAAGGTCAAGACCAAGGACCTCAACACCTGGCTGGCCATGGCCACCCAGAGGCATCCGCCCCCCGCCGTCGACGGCAAGCGGATCAAGCCCAAATACATGGCCCAGACCAAGGCCCGGCCGCCGACCTTCGTGCTGATGGCCAGCCGCGCCGAGGCCATGCCGGAACAGTACAAACGCTATCTGATCAACAATCTGCGCGAGAGCTTCGATCTGCCGGGCACGCCGATCCGCCTGCTGGTCAAGTCAGGCTCGGAGAACCCCTATGCGCCCGGCGGCTCCAAGTCCGGCCCCGAACGCTACAAGGGCGACGCCAAGACCGCGCCGCGCCGCGTGATCAAGAAGGCCGAAAAGGCCGAGATGCTGTCCAACCTGCCCGGCAAGGCGCTGGAGCAGAAGAAGGCCGGCAAGACCAAGCTGAAGCCGCTGGCGGGCCTCAAGGCCAGCGCCGGCAAGAAGGCCGGCTCGTCCGTCGCCGTCCAGAAAGGCGCGCGCGGCGGGGCGCGGCAGGTGTCGCGGTCGGGGCGTGTGCGGACCGGGCAGAAGCATCTGCCGAAGAAGTAAGCAGATTAGGAAAACAAGTCGCGACGAAGTCTGTTGAGTAGCGTCTCATAGTTCATCGTCGCGAGTTCGCCCTGACCGAAGATCAATGCCGCCGTATGTCGGTTGGGGTGGTTAGCAGTGAGATCTTTTTTGATGTCGCTGATCTCTTCCGTAACGCTCCACCCAAGAATTTTCTCGAGAACTTGGTGAGGTTCGGCGGGATGGGAAATCGTTCCGACACGAATGTAGGGAACGCGATCAAAATAGTACAACGGGGATGAGCCACGCTCGACCGCGATACACAGGACTGCCAGTCCGTTGATTTCAAGCCACTCTAGGTCAATGAGGGGGAGGGGCGAAACATGATGGCGAACCCAAGATTCGAGCCGCTCACCCAGCGTTGACCGTTCTGCAGCCGTTATTCCGACGACTGCGCCGTCGTTCGAAACCCCCAAAAATATGTGACCGCCGTCCGTCGAGGCAAAGGCGGCAATCTCTTTGCAGATCGCTACGCCTTTGGCCGGAAGCGTCACCTTGAGCTCCACGCGGAGCCTTTCCCCGCTGGTGATGAGACGAACGGCGTCATCAATGTTCATCAGCGCTCCCCACGACGTTCAGATCAGCGCCGCCACGCCCGGCCCCGCGCTCCAGTCCCTGAAACTCACCTCCAGCGGCGGCTCCAGGTCGCCGCGGGCCAGTTCGACCATCAACGGGCCAATGACGGACGGATGGATGACCTCCTGCGGGTCCTCGCCCGGAAAGGCCTGGGCGCGCATCGCGGTCCGCATCCGGCCGGGGTCGAGGATGGCGACGCGCACCGGCGTCGACTCGATCTCGTCCGCCCAGCATTTGACCAGGGCCTCGGCCCCCGCCTTGGTCGCGGCGTACATGCCCCAGAAGGCCTTGGGCGCCGCCGCGACGCTGGTGGTCAGATAGACGGCGCGTCCGGCGTCGGACGCCTTCAACAGCGGCTCCAGCGAGCGGATCAGGCGATAGACGGCGGTGAAATTGGTCTTTTCGACCTTGGCCCAGACGCGGGGATCGGCGTGGCTGACCGGCGTCAGGCCCGAGGCCCCCATGGTCGCCGCCGCCTGCACCCAGACGTCGAGCCGCCCGAACCGCTCATAGATCGCCCCGCCCAGCCGGTCGATCGCGCCGCCGTCCACCAGGTCGAAGGGGATCAGGGTCGCGTGCTTGCCGGTGGCGGCGAATATGGCGTCGTCCAGCTCCTCCAGCCCGCCGACCGTGCGCGCCGTGGCGATGACGTGCGCGCCGGCCTTCGCCAGCGCCAGAGCGCTCTCGTAGCCGATGCCGCGCGACGCCCCGACGACAAGGGCGATGCGGTCTTTGAGAGGGAGGTCGGTCATGGCGCGGTTGGTAGGGATGGCGTCGATCATGGTCAATGTGTTACATTGCGATGCGTTGTTGGAGAGAAGCATGAGCAAGTCCGCCACCCTTACCCTCCGCGTCACCGAGGACCTGAAGCAGAAGCTGACGCGATTGGCCGCCGAGACCGACCGCACGCCCTCCGCGGTCGCCCAGCGCGGATTGGAAGCCTACCTTGATCGTCAGCTATGGATGCTGGAAGAAATCGAGATATCGCGGGAGGATTTCAGACAGGGCCGAACGGCGCCGCATGAAGACGTCATGCGGGACGCGCGTGACATCGTTGGTCGCCGCGGAAGCAAAGCCGCTTGAGAGCGGTCATCTGGTCGGCCCACGCCAGAACTCAATATCTGGCGGCGGTGAAATATCTGGCGGATCGCAATCAGTCGGCGGCGGAGCGGCTGATCGACCGGGTGGAAAAGACGATAAGCGACCTCGCGAAACGGCCGATCGGACGCCCCGGTTATGCGACCGACACGTTCGAAAAGGTCGTCCTGAAGACCTCCTATGTGGTCGTCTATGAGCTTTGCGGCGATGAACTTCGCATCCTGCGGCTGTTCCATATGGCGCAGGATTGGCGCGGTTGGCGTGACGCCGAAGACGAGCCTCAGTAGCCAGCCGCCGGCTGCCACAGGCTGAAGCTGACGCCCTGGTCGTCGCTGACCACGACCGAACGGCCCGTGGCGCTGTCGGACGGCACGGCCGTCTTGCCGCCCAGTTCGGTCACCCGTTTGCACAGGGCGTCGACGTCCTCGACGCGGAAATACAGGTTCGGGAACTGTCCGGCGCGCTCGACCTTGGTGAAGCCGAACGGCGGATCGCTGTCGGCGACATGGGCATAGGTCGGGCTGGATGAGGCCTCGTCGAACGTCCAGCCGAACAGGGCGCCGTAGAAGGCGCGCGCCTTGCCGATGTCGGGCGTGTCGAGGGTGAAATAGCCGAGCTGGACCATGAGGCCTTAAGCGCTCACCAGCAGCGAAAGTTGCCGCGCCGCCACCTCGCGTCCGCCTTCCTCGATCTCGCGATCCAGCAGGCGGGTCGGGTATTCGCCGGTGAAATAGTGGTCCGTGAACTGCGGACGGCTCGGATTGCGCGGCCCGGCCTCCATGGCGTCGTACAGGCCGTCGACCGACAGGAAGCCGAGGGAATCGACCTCCAGATAGGCCCGCATCTCCTCCAGCGTCTTGTTGGCGGCGATCAACTGGTCCCGCTCAGGCATGTCGATGCCGTAGAAATCCGGCCACATGATCGGCGGCGAGGCCGAGCGGAGATGCACCTCCGTGGCGCCTGCGGCCCGCACGGCCCGCACCAGCTTGACCGAGGTGGTGCCGCGCACGATGGAGTCGTCGATCAGCACGACCCGCTTGCCCTTGAGCACCGAGCCGTTGGGGCTGTGCTTCATGCGCACGCCCTTTTGCCGGGCGCCCTGACTGGGCTGGATGAAGGTGCGGCCCAGATAGTGGCTGCGGATGATCCCCATCTCATAGGGAATGCCGCTCTCCTGTGCGTATCCCAGCGCCGCCGGGACGCCGCTGTCGGGCACGGGCACGACCACGTCGGCCTCGACCGCGTGTTCGCGCGCCAGTTTCATGCCCAT
Source organism: Brevundimonas vancanneytii (assembly GCA_943373195.1). Lineage (GTDB taxonomy): Bacteria > Pseudomonadota > Alphaproteobacteria > Caulobacterales > Caulobacteraceae > Brevundimonas > Brevundimonas vancanneytii_B. The sequence goes on along the minus strand of CALSBO010000002.1, from coordinate 27,815 downwards.
CCGCTTGCGCACGCCATAGACCGAACGGCCGTTCACGATGCTGTCGGGACGCGAGAAATAGACGTATTCGAACAGACAGGGCCGAGCCTCGCGGGTCGGGAAGGGCTTGAGCGACAGCAGGCCGCCCTTGTCGATGACCACGACCTCGCCGTGCTCGACATCGCGCTCGAAGGTCGCGCCGATGGTGTCGAGGGCGCAGGTCTCGGACGCCAGCACCCAGGCCTCGCCCAGCCTGCCCAGCACCAGCGGGCGGATGCCCAGCGGATCGCGCGCGCCGATCATCTTGGAGCGCGTCTGGCAGACCAGGGCGTAGCCGCCCTCGATCCGGCCGATGGCATCGATGAAGCGGTCGATGATCTTGGCTTTGCGGCTGCGGGCGATCAGATGGAGGATGACCTCGGAGTCCGAGGTCGACTGGAAGATGGCCCCTTCGCCAACCAGCTGGTTCCGCAGGTAGAGGAAATTCGTCAGGTTGCCGTTGTGGGCGATGGCGATGCCGCCCTGATCCAGATCGGCGAACATCGGCTGGATATTGCGCAGGAAGGACCCGCCGGCGGTGGAATAGCGGGTGTGGCCCACGGCGGCCGATCCCGGCATCCGGGTCGACAGGTCAGCGCCGCCGAAGGCCTCGCCGACCAGGCCCATGTGGCGTTCGGTGTGGAAGCGGGTCTCGTGCACGCTGGCCATGCCGCAGGCTTCCTGGCCGCGATGCTGCAAGGCGTGCAGGCCCAGGGCCACGACCGCCGAGGCGGCGTTCTTTTCCGCGCCCCAGACGCCGCAGACCCCGCACTCCAGCCGAAGCTGGTCGTCGTCGGAGTCGCGCGCGTGAACCCGGTGGACGACCGGGTCGGCGATGGAATGCACGGGACTGCTCATCGTGGGGCTCCGATGATGCGGGGAACTCTAGTCGGCGGCGGACGCGGGCGGAGTATTGTTTGTTTGGGGCGAGGGCAAGGCTTGATCGCCGGAAAAACCCTCGTTCACGGACGAAGTCACGACCGGGGCGAGGGCGTCGGCGCCCCGGCCGATGCCCGGCAGGACGAACTGGATCATCCGCGCCGCGCCCGCCGTGACCGGCCGCAGGGCCGCCTCGCTGAGCCAGCGCGGGGTCTTTTCGCCCGGCATGGCGGCGACGATGACCAGATGGATCGCGCCCAGCAGCACCAGCGATCGCGCCGCGCCGACGAAGACCCCCAGGATGCGGTCGATCCCGCCCAGATGCGGATGCGCCTGCGCTCGTTTCGACAGCACCGAGCCGAAGATGCGGATGCCGAAATAGATCAGCAGGAAGGAGACGACGGCCGCGGCGATGGTCCCCGCCCAGTCCGGATTGACCAGCGCCCGACCGAGCGGCGCGGTCAGCGGCAGGGCGACCAAGGCGATGAAGGCGGCGAGCACGAAGCTCAGCAGGGTGATGATCTCGCGCGTGCCCCCGCGCACCCAGCCGGCCGCGGCCGAGGCGAGGATGACCAGAATGGCGATAACGTCGAAACCGGTCACTTCCGTCTCCTCCCCATCGCAGATGGGGAGGGGGACCGCCGAAGGCGGTGGAGGGGCTCGTTACGCCGCACTGACCTTGCTCGCTTCAACAACCCCTCCGTCTCGTCGGCTTCGCCGCCGATCCACCTCCCCGTTGCTTCGCAACAGGGAGGAGACGGATGATCAATAGCGGTTTTGCGAGATTCGTTCGACCGCTTCAGTCAGCCGCGTCACCGAGGTCACCCCAACTCCCTTGTGCTTGACCGTCAGCGGCGGGGCCAGGACCCGGTCGAAGCCCAGTTTCTGCGCCTCGCGCAGCCGCGCCTCCGCCCGGCCGACGGCCCGCACCTCGCCCGACAGGCTGATCTCGCCGAACACCACGCAGCCCTGGGGCAGGGGGGTGTCGGTGGCCGAACTGATCAGGGCCGCCGCAGCCGCCAGATCGGCCGCCGGCTCATTGATGCGCAGGCCGCCCGCGACGTTGAGATAGACGTCCTGATCGCCGAAGCCGAAGCCGCAGCGCGCCTCCAGCACCGCCAGCACCATGGCCAGCCGTCCCGTATCCCAGCCGACCACCGCCCGGCGCGGCGTGCCATAGGCCGATTTCGAGACCAGGGCCTGCATCTCGACCAGCACGGGCCGCGAGCCCTCGATGCCCGCGAACACCGCCGCGCCCGGCGCGCGGTTCTTGCCCTCGCCGAGAAACAGCGCGGACGGATTGGCGACCTCGCGCAGACCGGCGTCGCCCATTTCGAACACGCCGATCTCGTCGGTGGCGCCGAAGCGGTTCTTGGCCGCGCGCAGGATGCGGAACGGATAGCCGCGCTCGCCCTCGAAGCTGAGCACGGCGTCGACCATATGTTCGACCACGCGCGGCCCGGCGACCTGGCCGTCCTTGGTGACATGGCCGACGAGGACGACCGCGACGCCCTGTGACTTGGCCAGCCGCACCATCTCGCCGGCGCAGGCGCGGACCTGGGTCACCGAGCCGGGTCCGGCCTCATGGGCGTCGGACCACAGGGTCTGGATCGAGTCGACGATGACGATGTCGAACCGCTCGCGCTTCAGCGTGGCGAGGATTTCGCGCAGGGCCGTGGCCGAGGCCAGTTCGACCGGCGCCTTCTGAAGCCCCATCCGTTTGGCGCGGGAGCGGATCTGTTCGACCGCCTCCTCGCCCGAGATATAGGCCACGCGCCGTCCCGACAGGGCCGCGCGTCCGGCCACGTCCAGCAGCAGGGTCGACTTGCCCACGCCCGGGTCGCCGCTCAGCAGTATGGCCGAGCCGGGCACCACGCCGCCGCCGCAGACCCGGTCGAACTCGGCCACGCCGGTGATGATCCGCGGCGGTTCGGGCGTGTCGGACTGCAGGGTCTCGAACTGCACCCCCCGGCCGCGCGCCGCGGCGCCGGTGGCGGCCTTCATCGCCCCGGGCGGCGCCGAGCGGCTCTCCTCGACGATGGAGTTCCACTGGTTGCAGGCCCCGCACTGGCCCGACCATTTGCCATGGACGGCCCCGCAGGCCTGGCAGACATAGATTGCGCCGTCACGAGCCATGGGGTGGGCTTACAGGAGTCGCGGACGGTCGGGCAGGGGGCTTCGAGGGCCTGCGACCGGAAATGACGCCGGGCCTTCGCCGGGCCGCCCTTTGCGCATCCGGCGGCGCGGTCCATATCTGCCCCCATGGCGATGCGTGGCGAACGGGCGGGACGGCGAGGGGATTCGGTCGCGAAGGCGGCGCAGGCGGGGGCTCCGGCGCCCGTGGCCGAAGGGCCGCCGTTCTGGCGGGCGCTGGGCGATCTGGTGCGGCTGGTCGGGCGGTCGAATGCGCCGCAGCTGCGGCTGCGCCTGATCGCGGCCATCGGCATGACCCTGGGCGGCAAGGGGCTGGGCGTGCTGGGGCCGGTGGTGCTGGGCATCGCGGTCAATCATCTGGCGGCGGGACAGGGGACGACCGTGGCGGTCGGCCTGGGCTTCGCCGGTTTCGCGGTCGGCTGGGCGCTGGTGCGGTTGCTGTCGGCGATCGCGCCCAACGCCTCGGACGTCGTCTTCGCCCCGGTGCGGTCGGCGGCCCAGCGGCGGGCCGCGACCGAGACCTTCGCCCATGCGCTGAGCCTGTCGCTGGACTTCCACCAGACCAAGCGGTCTGGGTCGCTGTCGCGGACCATGGACCGGGGCTCGCGGGCGGTCGATTTCCTGCTGCGCATCCTGGCCTTCAACCTGATCCCGACCGGCGTCGAACTGGTGCTGGCGGCGGGGGTGCTGGGCGGGCGCTACGACTGGCGGTTCGGGGCGGTGGCGGTGGCGGTGGTCGCGGTCTACGCCGCCTCGACCTTCGCCCTGGCCAACTGGCGGCTTGAGCACCGCCGCGAGATGAACGCCGCCGACACCGAGGCCGCGGGCGTCTCGGTCGACGCCCTGCTGAACTATGAGACGGTCAAGTCGTTCGGGGCCGAGGCCCGGGCCGCCGGGGCCTATGACCGGGCGCTGGGCGACTACACGCGCGCGGCGCTGAAGGCCAACAGCTCGCTGGCCCTGCTCAATGTCATGCAGGCCGTGATCATGAACATCGGCCTGGCCGTCATGGCGGTGATGGCCGGGTTCGAGGCGGCGGCGGGACGGATGGGGCCGGGCGACGTCATGGCGGCGGTGCTGATCATGATCTCCCTCTATGCGCCGCTGAACATCCTCGGCTTCGCCTATAGGGAAATCCGCCAGTCCTTCATCGACATGGAAGAGATGCTGAAGGTGACGCGCCAGACGCCGCAGGTCGCGGATGCGCCGGACGCCGTCCCCTTGCCGCGGCCGGCGGACGCGCGGGGCGCGGCGCTGGCGTTTGAACAGGTCGGCTTCCGCCACGACTCCCGCGCCAACGGGCTTGAGGACGTCAGCTTCATCGCCGCGCCGGGCACCACCACGGCGCTGGTCGGGCCTTCCGGGTCGGGCAAGTCGACCATCGTCAAACTGGCCCTGCGGCTGCTCGATCCGCAGGAGGGCCGGGTGCTGATCGACGGGCTGGACGCCCGTCAGGTCACCCAGGCGTCGCTGCGCGCGGCCGTCGCCCTGGTGCCGCAGGACGTGGCCCTGTTCAACGACAGCATCCGCGCCAACATCGGCTTCGCCCGCCCTGACGCCGACGAGGCCGCCATCTGGGCCGCGGCCGAGGCGGCGGAACTGGCCGCCTTCATCCGCGACCTGCCCGAAGGGATGGAGACCCGCGTGGGCGAGCGCGGCCTGAAACTGTCGGGCGGCGAACGCCAGCGGGTCGGCATCGCCCGCGCCCTGCTGGCCGATCCCTGCATCCTGATCCTCGACGAGGCCACCAGCGCGCTGGACAGCCGCACCGAGGCGGCCATCCAGAAGACGCTGAGGAAGGCGCGGGCGGGCCGCACCACCCTGGTGGTCGCCCACCGCCTGTCGACCATCGCCGATGCGGACCAGATCCTGGTGCTCAAGGCCGGGCGGATCGTCGAGCGCGGGGCTCATCACGAACTGGTGGCGCATCTGGGCGGGGAATATGCGGCCTTGTGGCGCAAACAGACGCGCGGGGCGCGGACGGAGCGTCAGCCGGCCTGAGTCAGTTTGCGGGTGATGACCTCGCCGAGGTTCTCGAGGATTCGGGCGCGCGCCTCTTTCGCCTCGGGCGGCAGGGTCTGCAGCAGCCGCATCGCGCGGGCGTGGACGGGGACGATGCGCCAGTCGAACTCGCTCCGGGGATCGACGGCGCCGATCAGGTCGCACAGACCGACCGCGGCCCGGCACAGATCGGTCAGCTCGAACGGCCCCGCCGCGTCGATCACGGCCGTGGCCGCGCGGTAAGCCTCGTCGAGACGGGCGGGCCGATCCTCGGGGCCGGTCGGCGACGGCACGGCTTCCAGCGCGCAGATCCCTGCCTCGATGACCGTCAGGGCGCGGGCGCGCATCCCTTCGAGATTGGCCCTGGCCTGGGTCAGGGCCACGCCGACGCTGACGCCGCCGGACGAGTCGATCATCCTCGCCAGGTTCGACTTGCGGCGGGCGTGGGTGATCAGGGTCATGCCGCGCCCGCCTCGGCCGCGGCCAGGGCCTTCCGGGCCTCGAAGGCGGACTTGCGGATCGCGTCCGCGCGCCGCTCCTGGCCGGGCGGCGGGACGGCGCGGAAACGCCGGTCGGGTCCGAAATAGTCCCCGACCTCCAGGAAAGGCCGTCCGTCGCGCGCCACCCAGACGACGCGCTCCAGCAGGGTGGCGGGGCTGAACGGCTTGGTGATGATGAAACTGGCGCCGCAGTCCAGGGCCTCGGCCACGCGCGGTCGCCGGATATGGGCCGCCGTCATGATAACGGGGGCGAAGGCGTTCGGGTCCAGGCCCGAGCGGCGCAGCCAGCGGACCAATTCAAAACCGTCCATCTCGGGCATTTCGCAATCGACCACCAGAAGGTCGATGGTCTGTTCCTTGAGGATCGCGATGGCGTCGATGGCGCTGGTGCAGGCGTGGCGGGTCCGGATGCCGAAGCCGAGCAGCGCCTGGATGGTCAGGTCCATGGCGAAGGTCGAATCATCGACCACCATGGTCCTGGCGCCGGTGAGGTTGATGACCGCGCTGTCGCGCAGCGCTTCGCCGACGCCGTTCATGGCCGGGAAGGACTCGGAAAAGCGGACCGCGGATACATGTGGGGGACGCTGCCAGCTTCCGGTAGCGGAGTGGTTAACGGGCACCCGGTTCGATCAGCCCGTGCGTCCGATGGCGTAGAATCTATCGGCCCGGGCCTTGCGCAGCTGGTCGGGGGTCAGGCCCGACAGCGCCTTCAACTCCTCGGCCAGGACGTCGCCGACGGCGGCGACGGCCGCCGCGCGGTCGGCGTGGGCGCCGCCGACGGGTTCGGGAATGATCCGGTCGACGATCTTCAGTTCGACCAGATCGGGGGCGGTGATCTTCATGGCCATGGCGGCGTCGCGGGCGCGGGCCCCGTCGCGCCACAGGATGCCGGCCGCGCCCTCGGGCGAGATCACCGAATAGATGGAGTGCTCCAGCATCAGCACCCGGCCCGCCGCGGCGATGGCGATGGCGCCGCCCGAACCGCCTTCGCCGGTGATGGTGGCGATGGAGGGCACGCCCAGGGTCAGGCAGCGTTCGGTGGAGCGGGCGATGGCCTCGGCCTGGCCCCGCTCCTCTGCGCCGAGGCCCGGATAGGCGCCGGCGGTGTCGACGAAGGTCAGAACGGGCAGCCCGTATTGTTCGGCCATGTCCATCAGCCGGACCGCCTTGCGGTAGCCCTCGGGTCGGGCCATGCCGAAATTATGGACGACGCGGGTCTGGGTGTCGTGGCCCTTCTCATGGCCCATCAGCACCACGGGGGCGCCGCGGAACCGCGCCAGACCACCGAGAATCGCCTGATCATCGCCGAACTGGCGGTCGCCCTTCAGCTCGACGAAGTCGGTGAACAGCCCCTCGACATAGTCGACGAAATGCGGCCGCTGCGGGTGACGCGCGACCATGGTCTTCATCCACGGGTCGAGGTTGGCGTAGGTCTTCCTGCGCAGCTGTTCGGCCTTCTTGCGCAGGCCCTCGACCTCGGCGTCGAACGAGCCGGAGGTCGAGGAGAGCAGGTTCAGCTCCTCGATCTTCGCCTCCAGATCGGCGATCGGCTTTTCAAACTCGAGGTAGTGCACGGCCATCAGGCGTCCGGAACAGGCGCGCCGTTTGGCGCAGCGGAAGGCGGCGGAACCTAGTCAGGTCAACGCCGGGGGGCAAGGGAGGGTTCAGAAGGCCTTGGGCAGGCCGGCTTGTTTGAGAACCTCGTTCGCCATATGACGCAACGGCTTGGATGGCACAGTGACTTGAACGCCCGTCTCCGAATGCCGCCACTTTTCATGGCTCCCCTTGCCGCCGGAAACTTGTGAATACCCGGCCTTAGACAGGCGTTTGGTCAGGTCTCGATAGAAGTGATTTGGCACTTCGGCTTCTCCGGCTCGCCAGCGTAAGCCGACAAACTAACGGGGAGAAAGATCCGCAACGCGGTCAGGCTGCCACCACATCAAGGTGCCGAACGGCCTCAAAACGGATAGCAACTGGTTCGCGAATCTGGAGGTTAGTGGCAAGGAGTTCCGGCGCGAAATGTCTGATCAAATCCTCGAACTCTTCGAGAGTATCAGTTTGCAACACGAGTCCGGGAATATCCGATTCACTGCACCAGACATTCCCCTCGGGATCCCAGAAAGCCTTGACGTAAAACGATCGAGCCATGATCTGAGTATGCGCCGTCACTCATCCCGCGCCAAGGGGTGGTTGTCACGCACCACCTGGGCCAGGCGGTCGGTGGCGACATGGGTGTAGATCTGGGTGGTGGCGATGTCGGCGTGGCCCAGCAGGGTCTGGAGCACGCGCAGGTCGGCGCCGCCCTCGAGCAGATGGGTGGCGAAGGCGTGGCGCAGGACGTGGGGGCTGACGCGGGTCGGGTCGATCCCGGCGTCGATCGCGGCCTGATCCAGCAGCTGGGCGAAGCGGCGCGGGGTCAGGTGGCCTTTCGCCGAGGCGGAGGGGAACAGCCATGGGCTGTCGGGGGCCTTTTCCGGCCGGGCGGCGTCGCGGGCGATCAGCCAGGTCTTCACCGCCTCGCGCGCCGAGGCGTTCAGAGGGGCCAGCCGCTCCTTGCCGCCCTTGCCGCGCACGATCAGGAAGGCGGGATCGCGCCGCACCGCCGCGACCCGCAGGCCCAACAGTTCCGAGACCCGCAGGCCCGACGCGTAGGCCAGCTCGACCAGGGCGACCAGCCTCAGCCCCCCCGCGCCGTCCCGGGCGGCCGCGGCTTTCAACAGACGTTCGACCTCGTCGCCTGACAGGGTCCGGGGCAGGCTGCGACCCTGTTTCGGCGCGTCCAGCCGCCGCGAGGGATCGTCCGCCCGCCAGCCTTCGCCCAGGGCGAAGCGGTAGAACTGCCGCACCGCGGACCGCCGCCGCGCCTGGGTCGCCGGGGACAGGCTGCGGCGGCCCAGATCGGCATACCAGGCCTCCACCCCCGCCTCGTCGCCGCCCATCAAGCCGCCCGCGATTCCGGCCTCCGCGTCGGCCAAGTCGCGGCCATAGGCGGTCAGGGTGTGGGCCGAAGCGTCGCGCTCCACCGCCATCATCTCCAGAAAGGCCTCGACCTGGGGCGTGCTCATGCGCGTCGGCGCTTTGCGACGGCGGCGCTTGGTGTAGAGGGTGGTGGGGTCATGCCGTGCCTGCCGCAGCCCGTTCTGTCGCCGATCCGCCGCCTCCCGCGAGGCCGGTCATGAGCCCCATGGCGACCGACGACGAACCGATTCCCGTTCATCGCCGCAGCATAGCCCTGGTCGGGCTGATGGGGGTGGGCAAATCGACGGTGGGCCGCCGGCTGGCCAAGCGGCTGGGTCTGCCGTTCGCCGACGGCGACGTCGAGATCGAGGAAGCGGCGGCCATGACGGTCTCGGACATCTTCGCCCAGCTGGGCGAGGCCGAGTTCCGGGCCGGTGAGGCGCGGGTGCTGAAACGGCTGCTGTACGGGCCGCGCATGGTGCTGGCGACCGGCGGCGGGGCGGTGTTGAACCCCGAAACACGGGCCGAACTCAAGGCCCGGGCCGTCACCGTCTGGATGCGGGCCGATCTGGAGACCGTGGCCAGCCGGGTCCAGCGCCGCGACACCCGGCCCCTGCTGCGCGGCCGTGATCCGCTGGAGGCGCTGACGGTCATGGCCGAGGCCCGCTATCCCTTCTACGCCTCCGCCGATGTGATCGTGGACGTCGCCAGCGGCGCCCACGGCGAGGCGGTCGACGGCATCGTCCGGGCGCTGGAAGCCTATTGGACCGAGGCGGCGGCATGAGCGCGGTCATCGGCGTCTCGGGCGCCGGCTTCCAACCCTATGAAGTGCTCATCGGCTGCGGCCTGCTGCCCGAACTGGGAGAACGGGTCGCGGCTCTGGCGCACGGGCGGACCGTCATCGTCACCGATGAGACGGTCGCCGCCCTGCACGGCCCGGCGGTCCTGGCCGCGCTGGAGGCGGCAGGCGTCCGCGCCCGCCTGCTGACCGTGCCGCCGGGAGAGACCTCAAAATCATTCGCCGAACTGGAGCGGGTGATCGACCGGCTGCTGGCCTTCGGTCTCGACCGCCGCGACCTGATCGTGGCGCTCGGCGGTGGCGTGGTCGGCGACCTTGCGGGGCTGGCGGCGGCGCTCTACATGCGCGGCATCGATTTCGTGCAGGTGCCGACCACCCTGCTGGCCCAGGTCGATTCCTCGGTGGGCGGCAAGACGGCGATCGACACCCCGCGCGGCAAGAATCTGGTCGGGGCCTTCCATCAGCCGCGGCTGGTCGCGGCCGACATTGACCTGCTGTCCACCCTGCCGCCGCGCCAGCTGCGTTCGGGCTGGGCCGAGGTGCTGAAACACGGCCTGATCTGCGACGCGGCCTTCTTCGACTGGCTGGCGGGCGAGGGCGCGGTCGGCGCGGCGGGCGATCCGGACGCCCTGACCCGCGCGGTGGTTCGCTCGGTCGAGATCAAGAGCGCCATCGTCGGCCAGGACGAGAAGGAGGCGGGCCGCCGCGCCCTGCTGAACCTGGGCCACACCTTCGGTCATGCGCTCGAGGCCGATCTGGATTTCGACGAGGAACGGCTGACCCATGGGGAGGCCGTGGCGCTCGGCTGCGCCCTGGCTTTCCGGTTCTCGGCCTTCACCGGCGTCTGCCCCGCCGGGGAAGCGGAGCGGGCGGCGCGGGTCATCGCCGCCGCCGGTCTGCCGACGCGACTGGCCGAGGCCGGGGCCTTCGAGGTCGAGGCGCTGCTGGCCCGCATGGCCGGGGACAAGAAGGCCGAGGGCGGGGGGTTGACCCTGATTCTGGCCCGGGCGATCGGCGACGCCTTCGTCGACAAGGCCGTGGACCGCGCCGCCGTCGCCGTCTTTCTGACGGGCGAGGGCGCACAATGAGCCGTATGGCGCTGGCCGTCGCGCCGCTGGAGAACCGGTTCGTCCGGCTGGAGCCGTTCGACGGGCCCCTGGAGGGCGAGGTCATGGCGGCGCTGGATTGTGACGCTGCTTCCTGGGACATCATGGTCGCCGCCGCCTATGGCCCGCATTTCGACGGCTGGTGGCGGTCGGCGCTCGTGGCCATGGAGCAGGGGACGCGCATCGCCTGGGCGGTGCGGCGCCTGAGCGACGGCGCGGTGGTCGGCACGACCAGCCTGTACGAGATCAAGCCCGACTTTCGCCGCTGCGAGATCGGCTCGACCTTCTATCGGCCCGAGGCGCGCGGAGGGCCGGTCAATCCGGCCTGCAAGCGGCTGTTGCTCGGCCACGCCTTCGACAGCGGCGCGGTGCGGGTCGAGATCGTCACCGACGCGATCAATCCCGGCAGCCAGGCCGCCATCCGCAAACTGGGGGCCCGCGACGAGGGCGTGCTGAGGAAGCACAAGATCACCTTCAAGGGCCGGGTCCGCGACACCGCCCAGTTCGCTGTCCTCGACGACGACTGGCCCGAGGTCCAGTCGCGGCTGGATGCGAGGCTGGCGGCGTTCGGCTAGAGCAACCGGGTCAGTGCACCCAGGCCGACCTCTTGGGCGCGAAGATGCAGTTTTCGATCTGCCGTGATCACTTTGCACTGACGCATTTCCGCCAACGCGAGATAGCTGGCGTCATAGACCGAGAAGCCATGCTCGACGGCGAGGATCAGCGCGCGCTCGCCTAGATTCAACACAGGCTCGAAATGGTCGATCAACTCGCTGAGCGACTGAATCGCCAGCGTTCCATGATCAACGTCGATCTCGCCTTTGCGGGCATATTTCGCGCCGATGCTCGCGATTTCGAGCGCGATGAACTCAGGCGCGCTGAACCGTTGCCCTGACGCCGCCAGTGTACGGGCCGCTTCCGAGCCGTCTTCGGTGAAAAAGATCTTGGCCGCGACAGACGCGTCGATCACCAATTCATCGGGCATCGCGGTCGGCCCGGATCATATCGGTGGAGTTTCCGCTGAGCTTTGCCGACAGCTTGGCGAAACGATCGACCATAGCGCGCCTGTTCGAGCGGGCGGCCTCGTTGAGAAGGTCCGCCGCACGTCGGGCGGGGTCACCGCCTGCCTCTTCGATCATGCGTGTGGCCGCATCGTTGAGGAAGCTGACCGGAATGACGATCACCCGCTTCCGCGGAGTGCCCTTTCCGGCGTCGTCCCGTACGAAAACGACTCGCTCAGAGGTCAGGTCCACCCGCGAGGTTTTCCAACCCGCATCGCGCCATGCTCGCGCATTCACGTGCGTGCCGACGTTGTTCGCCCACCATGCCTGGTGTCGCCGCGCAGAGGGGGGAAGGGTGAAACCGAGCACCCGTTCGATCTCCCGGAACGCCATGGCCGCTTCCTGGTGGGTCTGGCGTGACAGGTAGACTTGCAGGGGATGGTATTTCGACATCGTCCACCTGTTGGGAAGATGGAAATAGTACATACTATAATGTAACAGTCAATATGTACTAATCCACTGCCCGGCAGTCCGTCGGCGGCCGGCCGTCGGCGCTCCAGGTGGCCATGACCCCCTCTCCGCGCAGTTCATAGCCCGAAGCCTTGTACCAAATCCCCTCCGAGGCCCGCTCCTGGTACAGGTCCACCGCCTCGCCGCTGGAGTCGCGGACGGTGGCCATCTGGCGCGGATTGTCGAAATCGACCGAGAGCCGCTCGCTGTTGTTGCACAGATAGACGGTGCGGATGACGCGGTTCAGGGCCCGGTCCTGGGCCTCCGCCCCGGTGCGGCGGCGGGCGGTCTGGGCCTCCTGCGCCCGCTCGCGCACCTCGTCGCCGTCGGTGGGCGCATCCTGGGGCTTCTGGCCGCAGGCGGTCAGGGCGAGACCGGCGAGGGCGGCGGCGATGAGGGCGGACTTCATGCGGGCTCTCGAACAAGCGGAGCCGTAGGCCCCCGCGGACTAACGTGCGTCAGGCGCCGGTGTTCCTCGGGGTGGGCCGTTGCGCCGGGCGCGGAAGAAGCCGCGCAGCAGGTCGCCGCCCTCGACGGCCAGCACGCCGCCCTCGACCGTGGGTCTCCAGTGGCAGGTCGGCTGGTCGAAGAAGCGGGGGCCGTGCGCCACCGCCCCGCCCTTGGGATCGTCGGCGCCCCAGACCACGCGGCCGATGCGGGCGTGGCTGATGGCCCCGGCGCACATGGCGCAGGGCTCCAGCGTGACATAGAGGGTCAGGCCGGTGAGGCGATAATTTCCGCGTTTCGCGGCCGCCGCGCGCATCGCCACGATCTCGGCGTGGGCGGTCGGATCATGGGCGCCGATGGGGCCGTTCATGCCCTCGGCCACGACCTCGCCGGTCAATTCATCGACGATGACGCAGCCCACGGGAGTCTCTCCCGCGTCCGCCGCCGCTTGCGCACACGCCAAGGCCATGTGCATGAACCGCTCATCATGGCCAGCCATCCCCGAGACAACGACAAGAAGCCGCGCCCGCGTCAAGACGACAGCCGCGACGGCCCCCGCAAACCCTACGTAAAACGCGTCGAGGGCGGCGACGATCGCGGTCCGCCCAAGGGCGGCAGATCGTTCGGGAAGCCCGGCGGCAAGCCGTTCCCGAAGGACGGCAAGCCCGCCGCGAAGTCCGATGAGGGTCCCAAGCGCAGCGAGCGCATCGCCAAGGCCATGGCCCGCGCCGGCATCGCTTCGCGCCGCGAGGTCGAACGGCTGATCGGCCTCGGCAAGGTGGCCGTGAACGGCAAGATCCTCGACACGCCCGCGACCCTGGTCACGCGCGACGATGTCATCACCGTCGACGGCAAGGCGATCGGTTCGGCCGAGTCGACCCGCGTCTGGCGCTATCACAAGCCCGCCGGCCTGGTGACCTCGCACAACGATCCGGGCGGGCGGCCGACGGTATTCGACGCCCTGCCCAGCGGCCTGCCGCGTGTGATTTCGGTCGGACGCCTCGACCTTAATACCGAGGGCTTGCTGCTGCTGACCAATGACGGCGAACTGAGCCGGGCGCTGGAACTGCCCGCGACCGAACTGGTGCGTCAGTACCGGGCCCGGGCCCGCGGCCGGGTCAGCCAGTTGCAGCTGGATTCGCTGAAGGACGGGGTCACGGTCGACGGCGTCCGCTACGGCCCGATCGGGGCGACGCTGGACAAGTTGAAAGATGGGGGGGCGACCGGCGGTGACGCTGAGAAGCAGTCGGCCAATCTGTGGATCAGCGTCTCCATCACCGAGGGCAAGAACCGGGAGGTCCGCAAGGTGCTGGAGCATCTCGGCCTGACCGTGAACCGGCTGATCCGCCTGGCCTATGGCCCGTTCCAGCTCGGCACCTTGCCCACCGGCTCGGTCGAGGAGGTCGGGCCGCGGGTGATCCGCGAGATGCTGGCCCGGCATATCCGGCCCGAGAACCTGCCCACCGGCAATACGGTCTCGACGCCCGCGCCGATCCCGGGCCGCCGGACTTCGGCGCCGATCCACAAGGGCGCTTCGGGCTCGGCCATCTCCGATCCGTCGCGCAAGCCCAGCCGGGTGCGCGCCGCCGGGGCCGCGGCGAACGCCGCCGCCGAACGCGCCGCCCGGCCGCAGAAGAAGGCCGGCTGGGCCAAGGCCGCGCCGAAATTCGAGCACAGCAAGACCTTCAAACCGCGCGCCCGGCCCGAAGGCGCCGAGGCCGTCACGGGCGAACGGCCGAAACGCGCCTTCAAGCCGCGCGAGGATCAGTTCATCGACCGCCCGCGCGGCGACGCCCGCACCGGCGCCCGTCCGACGGCCCGGTCCGACGACCGTCCCGGCGACAAACGCCCGTTCGACCGCAAGCCGGGCGGTTCGCGTCCCGGCGGCTTCTCGAAGCCCGGCAGTCCCCGTCCGGGAGCCGGTCCGGCGGGCGGGCGCGGCAGTCCGCGCGGTCCGCGCTCCAAGGGCTGACGTCTTGCCCGACGGCCCGACGGGGTGGCACTAAGGCTCGGGGGGAGGGCCGAATGACCGATCATCTGGAAACCGAGAGCCACAAGGGCGACGTCAGTCTGGACAGGCTGCTGTTCTTTTCGGACGGCGTCTTCGCCATCGCCATCACCCTGTTGTCGATCGAACTGCACCCGCCGGAAAGCTGGAACGGCACGGTCGCGGACCTGTGGGCGCGGGGCTGGCCGATGCTGTCCAGTTTCGCCGTCAGCTTCCTGGTCATCGGTGTCTTCTGGAACGCCCACCGGAGAATCTTCGCCCAGATCCGGCGGTTCAGTCAGGGCGTCTTCGTGTTCAACCTGCTGCTGCTGGCCGCCATCGCCCTGATGCCGTTCGCCACCAACCTCATCTACAGCTTCGGTCCGCGCGGCGAGACCCTGCTGATCTATCTGGGTCTGGTCGCGGTCGCGGGTCTGCTTCAGGGCCTGGTCTACGGCTACGCCGCCTTCATCAACCGCTCGCTGGACCCCGCCGTTTCGATGCCCCGGCGCGTGCTGGCCTTCCTGTCGATGGTTCTGATGCCGGGCGCCGTGTGTTTCATGGCCCTGGCCCTGACCGGAGACGGTTCGACGACCGGTCTGTTCATCACCGTGGCGGTCATCCTGACCCTGATCGCGGGCCGGCGGCTGCTGGACAACCGTCTGGCGCGATGAGGATCGTCGCCGGAAGCTTGAAGGGTCGCAGCATCGTCGCGCCGGAGGGGCAGGGCACGCGCCCGACCTCCGACCGCGCGCGGCAGGCCATCTTCAATGTGCTGGAGCACACCGCCTGGGCCGAGCCGCTGGACGGGCTGCGGGTCATGGACCTGTACGCCGGGTCGGGCGCCCTGGGCTTCGAGGCCATCAGCCGGGGGGCGGCCTTCGCCCTGTTCGTGGAGACCGATGACGAGGCCCGCGGCGCGATCCGCGAGAATGCAGACGCCTATGCCGTCATGGGCCGCACCCGGGTGCACCGGCGCAGCGCGACGGACCTTGGCGTGCGTCCGGGCTCGGACGGCGAGGCCTTCGACCTGGCCTTCCTCGACCCGCCCTACCGCAAGGGGCTGGGCGAACAGACGCTAGCCCGGTTGCTCGAAGGCAGTTGGTTGAAGCCCGGCGCGATCGTCGTCTTCGAACGCGGCTCGGACGAGCCCGAGATCGATACGCCCGGCTATGAGCGGCTGGACGCGCGCGACTACGGCGCCGCGCGGGTGCTGTTCTTGCGGGTTCAGGACTAGCGACGCCCGAACAGCTTCTCCAGATCCGCCAGCTTCAGCTCTACATAGGTCGGCCGCCCATGGTTGCACTGGCCCGAGTGCGGTGTCGCCTCCATTTCGCGGAGCAGGGCGTTCATCTCGGGGGCTGACAGCACCCGGCCGGCGCGGACGCTGCCGTGGCAGGCCATGGTTCCGCAGACCTCGCCCAGCCGCTCGCTGAGGGCCAGCGCCGCGCCGTGTTCGGCCAGGTCGTCGGCGATGTCGCGGATCAGGCCCTGGACGTCGGTGGCGCCGAGCAGGGCCGGGGTTTCGCGCACCAGGACGGCGCCGGCGCCGAACGGCTCGACGATCAGGCCCAGCTCGGCCAGTTCGTCGGCGCGGGCGGCGACGCGCTCGGCCTCGGCGGGGTCCAGTTCGACCACCTCGGGGGTCAGCAGGGCCTGACGCGTCACCGAACCGCGCGCCATCTGGACCTTCATCCGCTCATAGACGAGGCGTTCGTGGGCGGCGTGCTGATCGACCACGACCAGGCCGTCGCGGGTCTGGGCGACGATATAGGCGCCGTGCAGCTGGGCCCGGGCGGCGCCGAGGGGGAAGTCGACCTCGCGGTCGAGGGTGTGGGGTGTGGGGTGTGGAGAGTAGGGTGTGGGGTATGGGGTATGGGGTGTGGGGGTGAAGTCCGGCTCGACGCGGGCGGAGCGCTCGTTGAGGCCGGGGATGAGCTGGGCGCTGGCGGTGGCGGGGGCGGCCCATTGGCTCCAGCCGCTGTAGCCCGAGGCGGTACCGTCACCCCCCACACCCAATACCCGACCCCCCACACCCTCATGGGCGGTGAACCCCGCCAGCGCATCCGCCGCCACCGTGGTCGAGGCCCTGTGCCCGGCGGCGGCGAGGGCATGTCGCAGGGCCCCCACGATCAGACCGCGCACCAGCGCCGGATCCCGGAACCGCACCTCGGCCTTGGCCGGGTGGACATTGACGTCGACGTAGAGCGGGTCGATCTCGAGGAACAGCACCGCGGCCGGATGCCGGTCGCGGGCGAGGAAGTCGGCATAGGCGCCGCGCAGGGCGCCTTGCAGCAGCCGGTCCTTCACCGGACGGCCGTTGACGAACAGATACTGGTGGCCGGCGTTGCCGCGCGAATAAGTCGGCAGGCCCGCGTAGCCGGTCAGCCGGACATTGTCGCGCGCCTGATCGATCAGCAGGGCGTTGGCCTCGAAATCGCGGCCCAGCAGGGCGGCCAGCCGCTTCAGCCGCCCGGCGTCGCCCGGGTGTTCGGCGGGCAGGCGCAGGGTGGTCCTGCCGTCGAGGTCGAGGGTGAAGGCGACGCCCTCATGCGCCATGGCCTGACGTTTGATCTCTTCCGAGATGGCCATGGCCTCGGACCGCTCGGACTTCATGAATTTGAGCCGGGCGGGGGTGGCGTAGAACAGGTCGCGCACCTCGACCCGGGCGCCGTGCGGGCCGGGGAAGCCGGCGGGGGCGACCGGGCGTTGGTCGCCGCCCTCGACGGTGACGGCATGGGCCTCCAGCCCCGGCGCACGGCTGGTGATGGTCAGCCGCGCGACCGAGCCGATCGAGGGCAGGGCCTCGCCGCGGAAGCCGAGCGTATGGATGCGCAGCAGGTCGACGTCGCCCGCGTCGTCGGGCTCCAGCTTGGAGGTGGCGTGCCGCTCGACCGCCAGCGCCAGCTGGTCCGCCGCCATCCCGTGCCCGTCGTCGGCGATCAGGATGCGGGTCAGGCCCCCGCCGTCGGCCTGGACCTCGATCCGCGTCGCCCCGGCGTCGAGCGCATTCTCGACCAGCTCCTTGATCGCGCTGGCCGGGCGTTCGACCACCTCGCCGGCGGCGATGCGGTTGACGGTTTCGGGGGGGAGGCGGCGGATGGGCATGGGATTCGCGAGTATGGCGTTTTCCGGGGCCGGCAAGAAGGGCGCACATCCCCGCTTCTCGACGCCGTTCTCGGCAGTGGCTGATCAAAAATTCAGCACAGCCCATGCTTGCTGACAGAACCGCGATATTCTTGACGCCTGAAAGGAAACGTGCGGATCGTTCGCCAATCGCGAACCGGGAATTGAGGTTCGTCTTTTGGGGCGTCATCCATGAGGAAGCATGTCATCGCGGCCGTGGCGCTACTGGGTTGCGGCTGGTCCCAACCGGTCGTCGCCTATGAACCTGAAATGGTTCAGTCCGTGGGCTCCAGCGGGGTCGCAGAGGCGGCTACGCGTTTCCTGAATACTCTTTCGGCGGAACAGCGAGGCATCGCCAAGCGTCCGTTTGACGACGATGCCGCGCGGGTCAACTGGAGCAACCTGCCGACCCCTATGGCCCCGCGCCACGGCGTCTCGCTTGCCAGCCTCAGCCCCGAACAACGGCTGGCCGTCCACGGCATGCTGACCGCCGCCATGAGCAGCCAAGGCTATGGCAAGACCGCCACGATCATGTGGATCGACGACATCCTGCGGATCGAGGAAGGCGAGTGGCTCGCCTCCGCAACCCTGACGCCCGAGCAACGGGCGCAAAGAGAAAATATCCTGACATCGCGCAGCTCGGGAAACTATTGGGTCGTCGTCTTTGGCGACCCGGAATCGTCCCGGTGGGGCTGGGCGATCAGCGGGCATCACCTCGCAGCCAACTTCACGGTGGTCGACGGTCGCATCGCCTTCACGCCCCTGTTTCTTGGCGCGGCGCCGCAGAGCGTGTCATCGGGACAGTATGCGGGCTGGCGGGTTCTGCAGCATGAGATCGACCGAGGCTTTGCCTTGATGGCGTCTTTAAACGACGCACAGCGTGGAGACGCTGTGATCGCGGGCGCGGTGACCAACGATCTCTTCACCGGTCGGGGCCGCAAGGACAGCCTGGCGGCCCCGATCGGCCTTCGTGCGACTGAGCTTGATGAGCGGCAGCAGGCCCAGCTCTGGGGCCTGATCCGCGAGTTCGTCGGCGATGCCACCGATGAGGCGGCCGCCGCACAGATGGAGTCGATCCGGGCAGATGGACTGGAAAGCCTTCATCTCGCCTGGTGGGGTCCGACCGACGATCCGGCCCAACGATTCATGTACCGCATTCACGGACCGTCGATCCTGATCGAATATGCTCGGGAGAATGACACAAGAGGGAGCGGTGGGCCGGGAAACCACGTCCACGCGATCGTGCGCGATCCGCGAAACGACTACGGCGAGGACTGGCTGGGCCACCACTACACCGAACACCCACACTAGGGACGTTTCAGGTCTTTCAAGCCCGGATCTGGGGACACACACCCCTCCGGCGCCGTGGCCTGACCGGAAATATCCGTTCGCAAGATTGGAAAACAAGGCGGCGCCGGTCCTCACCACTCACCATTCGAGGAAAAGCAGGCCGGGGATGTCGTGAAAGTCGGCGGCGTTGCGTGTGACCAGGGTCGCGTTGTTTGCCAGGGCCTGGGCGGCGATCATGCGATCCAGCACTTTACGACGCGAGAAACCCACGGTCCCGATGAGCGTGCGATAGGCGTCAGCGGACGCCTGGTCAAAATCCAGGACCCTGACAGCAGACAGAAGAAGGTCGAGGCGATGGCGTCGATGCCCGATCTCCGCCGGGACCTGATGGACGCCCCCTTCGAGTTCCACCCGCGACACGACCGACAGCAGGAGGACGCCGTCAAGCTCGGCGACGCGCTCTTCGATCAGGGCATCGCCGTCGCGAAGGTGGATGGCGATATTGGTGTCGAGCAGCCAGCCCAAGGCTACAGGCCGTCCCGTTCAGGAATCTCGATCTCGTCGCGCATGCCGACGGAAGATGGAGCCGGCAGTTCCCGAAGCCGCCGGACCAGTTCGCGCGGAGACATCCGCCTGGGCGTGATGGTCAGGACGTCTCCAGAGCGGACCAGTGTCAGTTCGACATCAGGACCAAAGGCCATATCACGGGGCAGGCGGACGGCTTCACTGTTGCCGCTGCGAAAAGTCCGAGTGGTGGCGGTAGGCATGGGATCGCTCCGTGGATACACGTATATACCACGGACGTCGCCCGATCCCAACCTCGGCTCACGCCACCTCCGCCAACGCCTCTTCCGCCGCCACCCATGACGCTTCGGCCGCGTCCAGATCGGCCTGGGTCTTCGCGCGCGCGCGCGTCAGGCCTTCCAGCGCCTTGGGGTTGCTCACCGAGGCGTTGGCCATGTCGTCGTCGATGCGGGCGATCTCGGCGGTGAGTTGGCTCATCCGCTCCTCGGCCTTCTTGACCGCGTGACGCAGGGTTGAGGGAGAAGGGCCGGATTTCTTGTCGTTCTTCTTGCCCTTGTTGCTCGAAACAGGCGCAGCGACGGCGGCCGTCTCGTCCTTGATCTGGCTGGGCCGCACCGCCGCCTGCTTGGCCCGGTCGAGGACGAAGCGGGCGTAATCGTCCATGTCGCCCTCGAACGGCTTCACCGTGCCGTCGGCGGCCAGCCACAGGCGGTCGGCGACCATCTCCATCAGCGAGCGGTCGTGGGTGATCAGGATGACGGCGCCGGAATAGTCGTTCAGCGCGTCCAGCAGGGCGCGGCGGCTGTCGATGTCCAGGTGGTTGGTCGGTTCGTCGAGGATCAGGATGTGCGGCGCGTCCATCGCCACCTGATTGAGCAGCAGGCGGGCGCGCTCGCCGCCGGACAGGGAGGCGACGGTGGTCTCCTGCTTCTCATAGCTGAGGCCCCATTGCGCCAGCTTGGAGCGGCGGGCGCTTTCGGGGGCGTCGGGCATGGCGCGGCGGATGATCTCCAGCGGCGTGTCGGTCGGGTCCATGGCCTCGATCTGGTGCTGGTGGAACCAGCCCACCCGCATCTTCTTGTCGCGGTGAAGCTCGCCCTCGGAGATGTTCAGCGCCCCGGCGATCATCTTGGCGAAGGTCGACTTGCCGGCGCCGTTGACGCCCAGCAGGCCGATACGGTCGTCCAGATCCATGCGCAGGTTCAGATTGCGCAGGATCGGCTTGCCGGTCTCATAGCCGACATTGGCGCGCTCCAGCCGGATCAGCGGCGGCGCCAGCGGGCGCGGCGGCGAAGGCAGGATGAAGGGGGCGACGCGCTCCTCGATGGTCGTGGCCACCGGCTGCATCTTGGCCAGCCGCTTCATGCGCGACTGGGCCTGGGCGGCCTTGGACGCCTTGGCCTTGAAGCGGTCGACGAAGGCCTGCAGGTGGGCGCGCTCGGCGTCCTGCTTGGCCTTGGCCGACAGCTGCAGCCGGGCCTTCTCGGCGCGGGCCTTTTCGAACTGGTCGTAGTTGCCGGTGTAGAGCGTCAGATTGCGGTTCGCGAGGTGCAGGATGTGGGTGCAGACCTCGTTCAGCATCTCGCGGTCGTGGGAGATGATCAGGGCGGTGTGCGGGTATTTCTTCAGCCGCGCCTCAAGCCACAGGGCGCCTTCCAGATCAAGGTAGTTGGTCGGTTCGTCGAGCAGCAGCATGTCCGGCTCGGCGAACAGGGCGGCGGCCAGGGCGACGCGCATGCGCCAGCCGCCCGAGAATTCCGACATCGGGCGCTGCTGATTGTCATGGTCGAAGCCGAGGCCGACGAGGATTTCGGCGGCGCGGGCGGGGGCGGCGTCGGCGTCGATCTCGATCAGCCGGGTCCAGATCTCGCCCATCTCCTCGGGTTCGGCGGTCTCCAGCCGACCGAGCAGGCTGTGGCGTTCCTCGTCGGCCTCGAGAATGGTCTCCAGCACGCTGACGGGCGTGGCGGGGTGTTCCTGATCGACCGAGCCGATGCGGGCGGTCTTGGGCAGGCTGATCTCGTCGCCGCCGGCCGCCAGTTCGCCGAGGATCAGCTTGAACAGGGTCGACTTGCCGATGCCGTTGCGGCCGACCAGCCCGACCTTGGCGCCGGGCGGCAGGGAAACGGAGGCGTCCTCGAGGAATTTGCGGCCCCAGGCGTTGAAGGTCAGGTCGGTGATCTGGAGCATGGAGGAGGCGTTGACTTTCGAACTGGTCAGTTCAATATGACTGGTCATGACACATGACCATGCGACGGGCGAGGTCCACATAACGGCGACGGAGTTCAAGGCCAAGTGTCTTGACCTGCTGGACCGCGTGAAATCCGGCACCGTGAAGAAGGTTCACATAACCAAGCGCGGGCGCGAGGTTGGCCTTTTGACCGGTCCTGAAGGCAAAGCTGAGGCGGCCTGGGATCCCCGCAGCATGTTCGGCTCGATGAAGGGTTCGATCGTCATCGACCCCAGCATCGATCTCACGAAGCCGATCTATGAGCAGGTGTTCGGAACGACGGTCGAGGCCGATATGGGCCTCGAGGATTCCGAAACGTGAGCGGCGCGCTGCTGCTCGACACCCACGCCCTGATCTGGATCGTTCTCGGCAGTCCCATGAGCGAGGCCGCGACCGAGGCGATTGTCACGGCGGGTAACGACCGGGGCCTGAATGTCTCCGCCGCGACGGCCTGGGAACTGGGTTTGATCTGCCGGAAGCCTTCGCTCGCCACGGTGATGGGCCGCAATCCCAGGAGCTGGTTTACCAAGGCCGTCGAGACGACGAGGGCGCGGCTGCTTTCCCTGGATGCCGATCTGATGCTCGACGTGGGCGAGTTGCCGGACCTGGTGCATCGCGATCCGACGGATCGGATGCTGATCGCCACCGCGCGGGCGCATGATCTGACCTTGGTTACCCGTGACCGCGCCATTCTGGACTATGCAGCGCTGGGGCATATGCGCGCCCTCGCCTGCTGATCAGGGCGGGTTGGAAAGGCGAAGGCGCGCGTCTATAAGCCCGCGACCCGAAACCTCCCAACAAGAAGTCACTCCCATGACCGAACGCACCTTCTCGATCATCAAGCCCGACGCCACGCGCCGCAACCTGACCGGCGCCGTCAACGCCGTGATCGAGGGCGCCGGCCTGCGCATCGTCGCGCAACGCCGCGTCAAGCTGACCGACGCGCAAGCCAAGAAATTCTACGAGGTTCACGCCGAACGCCCGTTCTACGGCGAACTGGTCGGCCAGATGACCGCCGAGCCGGTCGTCGTCCAGGTGCTGGAAGGCCCCAACGCCGTCGCCGCCTATCGCGAAGTCATGGGCACCACCAATCCGAAGGACGCCGCTGACGGCACGATCCGCAAGCTGTTCGCCCTGTCGATCGGCGAGAACTCAGTCCACGGCTCGGACTCGCTGGAGAACGCCGGCATCGAGATCGCCCAGTTCTTCACCGACGACCAGATCGTCGGTTGAACCCGCCCAGAACCCAGGCAAGCAGGCGGCTCCGGCGAGCGATCGGCGGGGCCGCTTCTTTTTTGACCGGCGCGTCTGTCAGTCGATGTGCCGTCGGCAGAAGTCGGCCAGCACCCGCGGGTAGAGGTCGTGCTCAGCCGCCAGCACTCTCTGGCCCAGGGAGGCGGGGGTGTCGTCGGTCATGACCGGCACGGCGGCCTGGCCCAGCAGGGGGCCATCGTCGACTCCTTCCGTGACCAGATGCACCGAACAGCCGGCCTCGGCGTCGCCTGCCGCGAGCGCCCGCGCATGGGTGTCCAGCCCCGGGTATTTCGGCAGCAGACTGGGGTGGATGTTCAGCATCCGTCCGGCCCAGCGCCCGACCAGCCAGGGGGTCAACAGCCGCATATAGCCGGCCAGGGCGACGAGCTCGACGCCGTGGGCGTCCAGAACCGTCTGGACCGCCTGTTCGTGCGCCGCCCGGTCCTTGCCGAAGGGGCCATGGTCGACCACGGCGGTGAGTACGCTCTTGGCCTCGGCGATGGCCAGGCCTCCCGCCTCCGCCTTGTTGGACAGGACCAGGACGACCTCGAACGGGGCGTCAGGCTGAAGGCCCGCGTCGATCAGGGCCGCCATATTCGAGCCGGCGCCGGAAATGAGGACGGCGACCCGTGTGCGGGCTGTCATCGCGCCGGGTCCATCAGTTTGCCGGACGGGGGGCCGGGTCGCCGACCGAGACGAAGGAGCCGGCCGGGCCGGGGAAGACCACCGGGCTCTCATAGCCGTCGTCCGACACCGCCGAGACGCCGAAGAAATAGTCGTCGATGACGATGCCGGGCAGGACCAGTTCGGTCGCCGTTCCGGCCCAACGGCTGTGGGTCCACTGCGGCGCCGTGGTCGAACGCCACCAGACGCGATAGCCGGCGGCGCCGGGGACGGCCTGCCATTTCACCGTCGTGTCCGGCCGCACCGCGCCCTCGACGGTCACGCCGAGCGGACTCGCGGGAGCATTGGCCAGGGCCGCCATGGCGACGATGTTCAGCCGCGCCACCTGGCCCAGATAGTCGAAATCGACGCCGTCCAGGGTGTCGCCGTAGTGGACGCCGTCCTCGACGCGCAGGTCCTGATGCTGGCGGTCGTAGTTCTCGGCGCCCTCGGAGATGCGGACAGCGGGGAAGCCATGACGCAGCATCTCGACCTGGTCGCCGCCGCGGCCGTAGCGGTCGGTGCGATAGATCATCTCGACGTCGAAATTGGCCAGGTAGCGGTCGGCCATGCCGTCGACGAACCGCGCCAGATTGCGCGAGGACGAATCGACCTCGCCGCCGTTGTAGCGGCGCCGTTCCTCCTGGGCCTCGGTCTCGACGGTCTTGGTGCCTTCCGAGAAGACGCGGACGCGGGTGGTGTCGCGCACCCCCGATTGGCCCTCGGAATTGCCGACGATGTCGTTGTTCAGATTGGCCTCGACCCGCCAGCCCTGGGCCTGGGCATAGTCCGCCAGGATCTTCCCGCCCAGCAGCCCCTGTTCCTCGCCGGACAGTGCGGCGAACACCAGGGTCGCGTCGAATCGATGTTTCGACAGCACCCGCGCCGCCTCCAGCACCGCCGCCACGCCCGAGGCGTCGTCATTGGCCCCGGGGGCGTCGGCGGTGAAATTCATCACATCGGTGACGCGCGAATCGATATGGCCCGAGATGATGATGACGCGGGTGGGATCGCCGGTTCCTCGCTGAATGGCGACGATGTTGACCACCTCGGTCGGCGTCGGAACTCTTTGGGCGGTGACGGTCTCGGACGGGGTGATGACGGTCAGACAGCCGCCGCAGTCTCGGCTGATCGCTTCGAACTCCCGTTGCGCCCAACGCCGGGCGGCGCCGATGCCGCGCGTCTCCGACACCGTCTCCGACATTGTGTGGCGCGTGCCGAAGCCGACCAGGGCTTCGATGTCGGCGCGCATCCGCTCCGGCCGGACCTCGGCGGCCAACTGGCGCAGCAGGGCCTGTTCGGTCGGCGTCTGGGCCGCGGCGGGGGCCGAGAGCAGCAGCGTCCCGGCCAGGGCGAAAGACAGCGCACGCATCGGCGACCTCACGAAAAACGGAAGGCGCGGACCTTGCCGGGCGGGCCGGGTTGGGTCAACGGCGCGGCTCTGGCGCCGGCCCCGCTTGCGCTTCGCGAGCGCCTCGGAAACGGTGCCCGCCGATCCGGAGTTCCGTCCATGCTCGCCTTCGCCCTCGCCGCCGCCCTGTTCGTCAGTCCCGCGCCGCCGACGGATGCGACCCGCGCCGTTCTGACGGACGTCTGCCTGCCCTATGTGACCGGCGAGACCAGCGACACGGCGGCTCTGGAGTTTCTCGGCTTTGTCGAGACTCCAGCGCCCGAGGCCGACACCCGCACCTTCCGAAGCGAGGACGAGGCTCATCTGCTGCGCCTGACCACCGAGGGCAGCGCCCAGGACGGCAATCTGAACCGGGTCTGCGTCATCCAGGCCCGGCGCGGCGGTTTCGACGGCGCGCGCCAGGCGATCCTGCCCGTGCTGCGCGAGCAGGGCTTCACCCCCGAGCCCGGCCTGCCGTCAGACCGGCCGATCTGGACCAGGGGCGGGGTCACGGTTTCGCTGAGACAGAATCCCGGCGCGGCGGCCCTGGTGCGCGTGACCTTCAGCAGCCTGGACGCCGAGGGCCGTTAGGCTGCTTCCAGTTGGCCGCAGACGAAGGCGACCTCGCCCGCGTTCAGCAGGGCCTCCAGCACCGGTTCGGCGTTCTCGGGCGCCACGATCAGCATGAAACCGACGCCGCAGTTGAAGGTGCGGCGCAGTTCGTGATCCGAAATCCCGCCGGTCTCGCCCAGCCACTGGAAGACGTGCGGCATGGGCCAGGCGTTCCAGTCGAAGGCCGCCTGCAGACCTTCGGCGATGCAGCGCGGCGGATTCTCGATCAGGCCGCCGCCGGTGATATGGGCCGCGCCCTTGACCAGCCCGGCCTTCATCAGCGGCAGCACCGGCTTCACATAGATGCGGGTCGGCTCCATCAGGGCCTGGGCCAGGGTCCGGTCGCGGGCGAAGGGGGCGTCGTCTCCCCAGGACAGACCGGACTTCTCGACCACCTTGCGGATCAGCGAATAGCCGTTGGAGTGGGGACCCGACGAGGCCAGGCCGATGATGACATCCCCTGCCGCCTGATGGTCGAGGTAGGGCAGGGCGTGGCCGCGCTCGACGGCGCCGAGCGAAAAGCCCGCCAGATCGTAGTCGCCGCCCTGATACATCCCCGGCATCTCGGCCGTCTCGCCGCCGACGAGAGCGCAGCCGGCCTGGCGGCAGCCTTCGGCGATCCCGGCCACCACGCGGCGGGCGGCGTCGATCTCCAGCTTGCCGGTGGCGTAATAGTCCAGGAACAGCAGCGGCTCGGCGCCCTGGGCCAGAAGGTCGTTGACGCACATGGCGACCAGGTCGACGCCGACCCCGTCATGACGGCCGGTCTCGATGGCGATCTTCAGCTTGGTGCCGACCCCGTCGGTCGTGGCCACGATCAGCGGATCGACGAAGCCCGCCGCCTTCAGGTCGAACAGGGCTCCGAATCCGCCCAGCGAGGCCTCGGCCCCCGGACGGCGCGTCGATTTCGCCAGCGGCTTGATGGCGTCCACCAGCATTTCACCGGCGTCGATATCCACCCCGGCGTCAGCATAGGTCAGGCCGTTGCGCAGCGGATCGGGGGTGTCGCTCATCGGTCACGGCCTGAATCAGTGGTCGGATTTGTGCGGCGGCTCTTGCCACAACCGCATCGCGCGGGGCTATAGCATCCGAATGACGCCGATCACCACCACCGAGGCGCTTCGCGATTTCTGCAAGCGCCTGGCCGACCAGCCCTTCATCACCGTCGACACCGAGTTCATGCGGGAGACGACCTATTGGCCGCGCCTGTGCCTGATCCAGGCCGCGTCGGCCACGGACGCCGCCATCATCGACCCGATGGCCGAAGGGCTGGATCTCGAACCCTTCCTCGACCTTCTGCGCGATCCGAAGATCATCAAGGTCTTCCACGCCGCCCGTCAGGACACCGAAATCTTCGTCAAACTGGGCGCCATGCCCAAGCCGATGTTCGACACCCAGGTCGCCGCCATGGCCGCCGGCTTCGGCGACCAGGTCTCGTATGAGGCGCTGGTGCGCCAGATGCTGCGTCAGGAAGTCGACAAGGGCAGCCGGTTCACCGACTGGGCGCGGCGCCCGCTGTCCGACGCCCAACTGATCTATGCGCTCGGCGACGTGACCCACCTGGCCGCCCTCTATCCCAGGCTGCGCGACCGGCTGCAGAAGGAAGGCCGTCTGGACTGGGTCATGGCCGAGATGGAGGATCTGACCGATCCGGACCTCTATGACACCGATCCGGACAAGGCCTGGAAGCGGCTCAAACCCAAGAAATGGTCGGCCAGATACCTCGCCGCCTTCGTCGCCACCGCCGTCTGGCGCGAGCGCACGGCCCAGGAGCGCGACCAGCCGCGAGGCCGCATCCTCAAGGACGAGGCCATCGACGAGATCGCGGCCCAGGGCCCGACCGACGCCGACGCCTTCAACCGACTGCGTTCCGTGCCCAAGGGCTTCGGCGCCTCGCGCCTGGGTGTGGAGCTGACCGCCGAGCTGAAGCGCGTGCTGGCCGATCCCGAGGCCCATGCGCCCAGGCTGGAGCGTCCGGCCCACAACCAACCGGCCCCGCCGTCGGTGGTCGAACTGCTCAAGGTCCTGCTCAAGGCCAAGAGCGACAACGCCGGGGTGGCCACCAAGCTGATCGCCAATGTCGCCGACCTGGAGAAGATCGCCCTCGACGACGAGGCCGACGTCGACGCCCTGAAGGGTTGGCGCCGCCAGCTGTTCGGCGAGGACGCCCTCAAGCTCAAGCGCGGCGAGATCGCCCTGGTGCTGAACGGCGCCCGGGTCGAGGTGGTGGAGATCGAGTAGGGTTTCACATCCGCTCATCCCGGCGAAAGCCGGGACCCAGTCCTGTCCAGCTTGACGCCGGCGTTTCAGGACTGGGGTTCTGGGATCATCCGACCCGCTGCATCGCCCAAAGAACTGGGTCCCG
>CALSBO010000001.1:0-91402 GCA_943373195.1 Brevundimonas vancanneytii | reverse complement strand
GAGGAGGCCGGGCCGGGTGCTCGCGGGGAGGCCGCGAACCGAGACGACCTTGAGCGTGTGTCCGTCCAGGGTCGGGGCGACGCCGCCGACCAGAGGCGCGTCCGCCAGCCAGGCGTCCAGAAACATCGGAGTCTCCGGGGCCATGAGCGTGACCGGGCGAGGCGAGACGCACGCGTGAAGCCAGGTCAGCAGGTCCCCGTCATCCAGGGTTTCGACCTCGGGCAGGGCGTCGGCGATCAGGTCGGTGATCTGGGCGATCTCACGCCGATACGCGTCCAGGGCCGTGCGCCAGTCCCGGCTGGCCGGCTCCGCCCCATCAAAGAGCCACCGCTCAACGCGTCGGGTCTGGTCCGCGGGCGGCAGCCAGGTGAGGGCGGCGCGGTAGTCGGTTTCGAAGGCGGGGTCGCTCGTCTTGAAGAGCGCGCGCCGCTCCGCATCGACCAGCCAGGCCGCGCCGTCCTCGAACGCGCTTTGGGGATAGGGGTCGGCGGGACGGCGGCGGGCGTCGACATGCAGGCACCAGCCGCTTCCGAGCCGCTTGAGCGCATTGTTCAGCCGGGCCCGGACGGACATCAGCTCGCCGTCTGAAGCGGACTCCAGATCCGGCCCCCGGAAACGCAGACCCGAGGTGAAGGAGCCGTCCTTGTTCAGGACGATCCCGGGCGCGACCAGGGCGGCCCAGGGCAGATGATCGGCCAGAAGGGCCGGACGCCGTCGATGTTCGTCGAGGAAGCGCATGGTCGAGCCTCAGGCGTCCAGATGGCCGGGGACGGCGAGATGGCGCCGCAGAACATCGAAGAACCGCTTGTCGGCGCGGGCGGCGTAGAGGCCGACCGCATGGGCGATCGCCCACCACAGAAGGCCGAGCCACCAGATGCGCAGCGCCAGGCCCAGCATCAGCGCGATCGTTCCCATCAGGATGGCGTAGTCCCGCGGCATGCCCGCGATCGTCACCGGATCGGTGAGGGCGCCGGCGACCGGGAGGTCCCAGCCCGCGGGGCGCGCGTCTGACGGCGAGCCGGTCATCAGCCGATCTCCGCGCCGCCAGCGAACCCGAAGAACTCGAGGAAGAAGGTCGAGGCCGCGAAGGCGATCGACAGGCCGAACAGGATGCCGAGCCCGCGCCGCATCGAGGAGCCGTTCTCGCTCATCGCGACGCCGGCGCCGAACAGGACCACGGCGATGACCGCCGCGGCCTGGACCACCGGTCCCGTGACCGATTCCACGATCTGTTGCAGCGGGCCTTCCCAGGGCATGCCCGAGCCGCCCGCCAAAGCCTGCCCTGCCGAAAGCAGGCCGCAAGTCACCGTCGCGGCCAGGAGGCCACGTTGAAGTAAACGCCGCATGGGATTGTTTCCTTGTCGGTCCGCAAGGTCTGCGTTGACGACCCAAGGCAAGCAAAACGATCCACAGACTGTCAACATGACCTGTGAATATATTTTGGATTGGATGCTCGCGCCCGATTCGATACCTCGTCGCCGAAGTCCCAATCCGACGGCCGATATGCGGACTGAGTTTCTGACGACTTGCGCTCACGACGGTCGCAGGCCCGCAGGACAGGGATGAGCGGCTCTCCGGCCGGAATCAGGCCGACTTTCAGCGGAAGGGGACTTCCGGCGGCCTTTGGTGGGGGCGTGCGCCCGGGCCATCGCCGGTACCCGTTGGTCGACGCTAGAATATAGCCGGCTTGGCGGCGATCACGGGTTTGGTCGGCGGAGAACCTGACGAGAGGCGGTGCGCACGGGGCCGATCATGGGGGTGGCCGGACCTCAAACTCAGATCGTCCGGCTGATCTTGCCCCGCAGACTGAGCGCCCCGACGACGCTCCGGCTCGCCAATTCAGCGCTGATCGAGAGCATCTGATCCCTCAGGACGGGGTCGCGGCGAACCGCGTCGATGTCCTCCTCGAGAAGGACGTTCAGCAATCCCAGGGCGGCCTCGCCGATGCCGTTGTCCCTGCCCCAATGGATCGGCCCGGGGTCGCCCCGGAAGGCGCGAGCGACCCACCCCAGTCCCGGCGCCCGGAGAGATCGGCCGCACCGACCGGCGAGGAAGCGGCAAAAGGCCGCCATGTTGTCGCTCTCCGCCGTCAGGTTCTTCGCTGCCCAGGCTGCATAGCGGGGAATCATCTCCGTCATCCGCCGGTCGAGATCGTCGAGACGTGCGAGGGCGTCAGGGCTTTCGAACCCGAGCATCTGGCGGTGCAATCGGGCCCTTTCGTACGACAGCCCCTCGTCACGCCATCGGACGGACGTCGCGACCTCGTCGATCATCGCGGTCCAGATCGCGAAGAAGCGGTCGCTGGTCTGAGGCGTCAGTCTGCGGAAAAGACCCTGGAGGAACTGGGACACGACGCTCTTGGCCTCGGGGCCGACCTCGACGACGCGCCGCCAGCTTTGCCCGTTCTCCGGTTCCGTCAGGCTGAGCTCCGCCATCTTGGCGATGACCGCGTATTCGAACTTGTTCGGAACCGGCGGCTGTTGCCTGGAGCCGACAGGCTGAGCCAGCCGCGGCCGCAGGTGATCGAAGAGGCGCAGCAGCACCCGGCTGTCATCGTTCACGAAGACGGGTGGAGCTTGCCCGATCTCGACAAGCCAGCCGAAGGCGTCTGCGAGAAGCCCGTCGCGAATGTGCAGCCGCCCCCTGCGACCCCGCCATTCGCTCTGGTCCACATCCCTCGCGCTACGGTCGTCCATCAACCGGTCGAGCCGCGCCTGGACGCCCGCGAAATCGATCGAGTCGATCGAAGCCGGAGCGTTCAGGTCCCGCCTGCGCAGCCAGGCCAGCCATCGGCTCCACCGATCATAGGCCGCGTCCGGATCGCCATATCCCGGACGCAGCAGGAAGAGCGCGGCGCTCCAGACCGAGATCTCCATCAGTCGCCACCACCGGGCGCCCAGGGACGCCCGATGCGTATGCGCGGTCTCCACGAGCGCCCGCGTCGCCCGCGTGTCTCCGCTGGCCAGGAGCGACAGGACGGGAGCGTCCCACGCCGTCTCATCCTCGACCCAGAGCGTCGCGACAGCCTGGGCCAGAACATCCAGCATGCCGGTCCCCAGGTGGACCTCACGGCGGGTCGCATCGACAGTGGCCGGCAGGCCCAGGGCGGCCGTCTGGATCGTTGCCTTCACCCGGACGGCCGCTTCCGGCTGCGTCGCCAGCCAGGCGCCGCCGAGAAGAACCAGAGCCGAGGCCGCCGCGATCGCGTTCGTCTCCTGGTGATCGATCCGGGCGTCCCCGTCGCCGGCGATCGACGCTATGTAGGCCGCGACCGAGGCGGCGCCCTCTGGCGAGAAGGGCCGCCCGTCCTCAAGCCACGCCTTCACCGTGTAGCGGAAGGTCAGGTGGGTGAGAGCCGGTCGATGGGGAGCCTCATACGCCTCGATGTCAGCCGCCAGGTCGGCCGGCTGCACGAAGACGCGATCGCCGCCGTCTGCAGACGGCTGGTAGTGGACCGCGTCCATTAGGGCCAAGAGGGTTCTATGTTCGAGGCGGCCCTTGGGCGTTTCCGGTACCGGCCAGTCTCCAGCGACCGCGCCGAGCCAGTCCGGAGCCGTGCCGGCGGCCGCCCAATTGGCGGCGATGGCCACTAGGGTGGTCAGGCGATGTGGAGCTTTCAGCCATAAGCCCGCACTGGTCTCGCCGCCGCCCGGGCCGATCAGATCCGGGTTGAACTGAAGGCGCTGCCGTTGATGCTCGATCCGGTCGAGGTCCCAGCGGATCAGCTCGGCGCTTCCGAACAGGCTGCGTAGAGGACCGCGAAGCAGGTCCGGCTGATGCTTGGCGACATTCACCAGGACCCCGAGCATGCCGACCGAACCGGATGTCTCCAGAAGCGAGGACACCCAGGTCGAGACGTCAACGCCATCGTCGATCCGGCTGCAGAGAAACCGTTCGAGCGCGTCCAGGGCGCTGTTCAGCTGGCCGCTGTCCAGACTGTCTTCTTGCACCCACAGGAAGAGCTCGCTGTCTCCGGCGTAGGTGCGGGTCGACCCGTCGGGCAGCGTCAGCGTGATCGACGGCGCGACCTCCCCCTCTTCCCCCTCGTCCACTTCCAGCTCGAAAGCCTGCGACCAACGCTCGGTGCAGAACGCCACCAGGGTCGAGATCGCCGCCATGGCGGGTTCCGGGGCGACGTTCAGCAGGGCGAAGAACGGGCTTCGCCAGAAGCCTGTAGGGTGGGCGGCGGGGTCTGCCTCCAGGCCGTAGCTCCGGTCGACGCCGGAGTCCGACTCCTCCTCGGGCGAGTCCTCGATCATGGCGGCGAGGATCACCTCGACCGCCTGGGCCGGCGCGACCCTGAAGAGGGCGAGGGCCGCCTGCTGATGCAACACCAGCTGGCGGAACCGATCATCGATGCGGCCATGAGGACCATGCGGCCAGGGCGGAAGCTGGATGCGGCGTCGCCACGATCCCAAGGCCCCGCCGCCGCTCGACAATGGAGCCGGCTCGCTGGCGCGCCGCGCCGCGTCGTCCGCCCTGATCGCCTCGACCTCACGCGCCAGGTCGGCGGACAGGGGCCGACGCCGCGCCATCTCGAGCGCCCAGGTGGCGACAGGATCGGGAAGGTCGGGGGCGCCTTGCCAGGCAGCGGCCATGATGGGCGACGATCTCTCCTCGTCGAAGAACCGGCCAGTCTTCATCGCCACCTGCAGGCGTCGCGCGCTCGCCAGGGCCAGCGCGGCGAACCCCGTCCGGAACAACACCTTCGTTCCATCGGCTCGTTGGGTCGGCGTATGCGACAGCCAGGTCTCGCACAGGGTGGCCACGACCGGCGACATGAGGTCTGCGATCGCGGCCTGGTTCCGGAACAGGAACGGCGCGACCGAACGCCATCGCGCGTAGATCGGACGACGCAGCGATTCCTCGATCAGCAGCGCGACGTCGGTATCGAGCACCCGCCCGAGGGCCTGGGCGGAGGTGGCGTCATGGTGAAACCGTCGCAGCAGCCTGTCCAGAAGCCGACCCTTGGACGCAAGCAGAAGGTCGCGACGGGCCTCGAGGAACCGATCGGCTTCCGGATCGAGATAGAGGGCGTCGAGCAGGCTGTCCGCCGCGGCGTCCCCGTCGGTCAGTTTCAAGGCCGCCGCGAAGGCGCTGTCCCAAGTCGAAGACTCGCCGGCCCCAGACCGCAGGAGGTACTGGCCGAGCATGCGCAGCGCCCCCGTCCACATGGGATTGACGGCGTAGGGGGCCCAGGCCGCCACGTCGTCGGAGATCTCCTTCAGGAACTGGAAGCGCGCGAGATCGGCGGCGAGGTCATGGGCGAAGCTCAGCCGGTTCCGGGCATCGACGACGAGCGGCAGGTTGCGCGCAGCCGCGTGGAAGACGGCGGCGTCGGTCGTCGGCATCTCGCTAAGCCGGAAGCTTCGCTCGAACCCGGCCTCCCGTTGCGCCAGCCGCATCACAAGGCCCTGAACCGCGGGGTCCCCTCCGGTCCAACGCCGCCAGAGGAGATCGGCGATCTCACCCTGGGAAACGGGAGGGGTTGTTTCCCCGATCAGGGTGGCCCCGGCCTCGCACACCCAGGCCAGGGTGCGCAGGTTGGTCAGGGCCTCCACGGCGGCGTCATGCGCTGCAAGCCAGGCGACGTCCTGCCTGGACTGAAGCATCGCCCGTACGTCTCCCGCTTCGAGCGGGCCGATGTCCTGTCCCGCCGCGGCGTGCGGTCCGAGGAGGCGGCGGCTCCAATCCACGGAAGTCTCTGCGGAGCCGACGACGACGATCCGCCAGGGCGGCGTCTCACCGTCGGCCTCCAGCAGGGCGTCGATAATCGACCGCGCCCGTTGCTGGAGCGCGGGGCTCAGCTTCTCGACCGAGTCGAGGATCAGGATGTTCGTCGGATCCGGGGAGCCGAGAAGGGTTTCAACGATGGGGTGGTCGAGGGGTGTGGCTCCGAGGGCGGTCGGGTCCAGCGCCGCAAGCGCTTCCGGAGGCAGCCACACGTGGCGGGCGTCGGCGAAGCGAGCCTCGAGCACGGCGCGGACAAGCGCCGACTTGCCGGCGCCGGAGGCCCCGCGAACGGCCACCACCGGGTTGGCGGCGATCAGATCCGAGACCGCCTCCACCAGTGTGTCGCGCCCCAGCGTCCAGCCGGCGGTGCGCCCGTTCTGGATCCGGTCGACGTGCGCGGCGGATGCGGCCTCTAGCGTCTTCCAGTCCGCCGCATGGTCTGGATGGTCGCGCAGCCTGAAAGCGGGACGCAGGGACGTCAGCAATCCGCGGAGGCTGATGCGGCCCGCCCCCAGACGGGCCTGGCGAGCCGCGTCGACGAGAGCGATCCAGAGCGCTTCGGCCGTCTTCAGGTCCCCGCTTACGAGGAGGTCGCGACAACGGCCGATCGCGGCGTCACGACTGTCCGAGTGATCGAGCTGGAGGTCCAGCGGGATGACGTGAACGCGCTTGATCAATCGCACCGTCTCGAGCGGCTCCGCGTCCCCCGCGCTCCGAAGGCGGTTGAACATCGCCGCGTGCGGCTTGGAGGCGGCGATCCGGGCCAGCGCCGGCGTGCCGTCGGCATCGTCTTCGCACCACGTCTTCAGATCCCGCCAGATCGGCTGGAAGACCGCATGGGCGAACTGTGTGACCAGCGCCATGTGGTCGTGGTCGCGCCGATAGGGCCCCGAGGATCGCCACAGCGCCCACGCAGCGACCGAGAAGTCTACGGGAAGGCCTGCGGCGGAAACCTGGATGTTGGCCTTGCAGGAAATGGCGAGCTTTCGCGAAGCTCCATCGTCGGCGGCCTCCAGCAAGAGATCGTCCAGCATCCAGCCCTCGGCCTTGGTCTGGAATCGCAGGGCCTGAACGGCTCCCCTGATCACCGGCGCGGGATCGCCCGCCAGCATCCGCGTCAGCAGCCAGGCGCCGACCTGATCCTCGTAATCGTACCCCGCGCCCGAGGTCGAGCGAGGGGTGGAGACATCCTTGCGCCGCGGGCCAGGCCCCTTGGCCTTGCCGGTCATGGCGTGTGGGACCCGGCCGGCGAGCCGCGCCCATGGCGGGTCGGGTCAGCCATAGGTGAGATCGGTGGCCTTATGGGTTTCGATCGGCGGACCCTCGGCCGGGCCGTCCTGGCGCGCGTGGATCTGGACGACGGTCGCCCGCTGCAGAATCGCGTCGGCGAACAGATCGAGCATCGCGTCGCCTGTCGCCAAAGCGCGCGTCTCCGCCACTGCGGCGGGCAGGACCCTGAGGATGCGGCCGGTCAGGTCCTCGACCCGGCGCATCGTGGCGGTCGCCGACAGGCCGCAGGCCTCGGCCATCCGGCGCCAGTGGCGTCCATAGACGTGTCGGCCGCGCTGTTGGCCGGCGATCGACTGCGCATGGTTCTGGGTGATGCCGTCCCAGGCGAGACCCGACATGAGATCGTAGAGCGGCGCCAGCGCGGCCCCGTCCGCACGCAGAAGGATCGAATAGTTCTTTGCGTGGGAATCGACGTTGCCGATGGCGATGTTGAAGATCACGGCGTCGAGCAGCCGATTGATGTCCACGGCGGTCATATGACCGCGCACCAGGTCAAACATCTCGGGCAGCGACGGGCCGGCCGTGCCGGTCTGGTTATGCTGGTATTTGGAACCCGGCGGGCGACCGAGGGCCTGGCAGAAATCTTCCTGGTGCAGCCTTCGCACCGCGCCGGCCGGCCCTTCCCGATCATAACGCTCCACCAGGATGTAGCTTCGACGGCCGACGCGCGACGCCGTCACCGGGGCGACCGGCATGCGGCAGTGGCGCGCCAGGATCATGCAGAGCGCCTCGTTGATCACACTGCCAGGAAGGCGCGTATTGTCGGGCTTCAGAATGTGGGTCGAGGGAGCGCCGTTGAGCGGGATGAACAGCTGGCCGTCGATCAATGCCACAGGCAGCTTTTCCTGGGCCCCGGCGAGACTCATGGTGACGCCGTCATCCCCGGCCAGGAACGGCTTGGTCGGGAGCTCCTCGATGATACGCTCGAGTGCGTCTTCGTTCGGTATCGAACGGTAGTCCGACGAGGCGAGCCGAGGGCCCCCGATCCGCAAGGCGCCGGCCAGATCTCCGCCCAATCGATCGACGAGTCCCAGCACATCTTCCTGGGCCACGCCCAGGACGCGGACCATGGCGCGCAACGGATCGCCCTCCGGCAGGAGGTTCATCAGCCACGGACTGACGATCCCGGCCGGCCATGCGCCTTCCGTCAGCGGCATGGACAGGGAGACGGGAAAAGCGGCCGGGGACCCCAGCCAGTCCGGCCGGTAGATGATCGCCGGACCTCCGGGTCCCGCCGTCAGGTCGGCGACCGCCTCGGCTTCGTGGAACACGGGATGGGTCATCGGCCGCCGCCCTGACGACCGACGTCGTCAAGCCGCAGGCCGACGGCCCGCGCTGCCGCGAGCGCCTTGCCGAGCTGGGCGGTCGGCTTGCCCGCCTCCAGGTCGACGATGAAGCGTTCCCCGACGCCGATAGCCAGGGCGAGCTCGCGCTGGGTCAGGGCCAGGCCCTTGCGGGCCTTGGCCACCCTCGTTCCAAATTCTGCGGCGGTCTGGATCATTTTGCTTCCCGAGCGGGAAGAATGGCCGCTCTTGTCGCGATAAACAAGCTATATCTTACCGAACGGGAAGATCGGCACGCACGATGGCGCTAAAACGCGACTTACTTACCGATCGGGAAGCTTGACGCCCCGGCGGGTCGGTCTTTCGATGGTGATAGACCTCCCGGAATGGAAAGTCTATACTGACGTCATAGTTTTTATAGGACTTCGCTTTGAGCGATCTGACGGTATCTCAAGTGAGGGCTGCGCGCGCTTTGTTGGCGTGGTCGCAACAGGACCTCGCCAAGGCGGCCCAGGTGGCCGCCTCGACGGTTGCCGACTT
This sequence comes from Brevundimonas vancanneytii, assembly GCA_943373195.1. Classification (GTDB taxonomy): domain Bacteria; phylum Pseudomonadota; class Alphaproteobacteria; order Caulobacterales; family Caulobacteraceae; genus Brevundimonas; species Brevundimonas vancanneytii_B. Next base: position 82,556 of record CALSBO010000001.1, on the reverse strand, counting down.
CGAGCGCGGCCATCGCACGCCCATGCAAAACAACGCCGACGCGATGCGGCGGGCGCTCGAAGGCGCGGGCGTCTTCTTTACGGGAGGGGGGGCGGTTCTGGAGGAGCCGGCCGCTCCGCTTGCCCGGTCGTCCTCAAGCCCCTCGGCCGCTGCGCCTCTTCGATGGATCACCGCGTCCGACCTGTCCGAATGGGCTGATCGCCGCGACGGTCAGGCCGAACTGCCCCAACTCATCAGTCGGCTCGCGATCGCTGTCTTCGGTCGTGGCCTCACTGTGCGGTTTCCCTCGGGCGACAGCGTCGGTTATCCGGGCTGGGACGGCCTGCTTGAGACGCCTCGCGCCGAAGCGGTCTTCCCCGCCGGCGCGTCCGCCTGGGAGATCGGATCCCAAAGAGAGCGCATCCGGGAGAAGGCCGACGCGGATTACCAGAAGCGGTCGGAGAACCCGCTCGGGATCGACCCGGCCACGACGACCTATGTGTTCGCGACGCCACGGCGCTGGGCGGGCAAACTGGAGTGGATGAAGTCCCGGGCCGCCGAAGGCGTCTGGGCCGATGTGGTCGCCATTGACGGCGACGACCTCGTCCATGCCCTGGACCGATACGCGAGCGTCGCCCACTGGCTTTCAGAGCGTCTGGGACGACGGCCGGCCGGCTTGCGCAGCCTGAGCGACGTCTGGGCGGAGTGGGCGCTGGCCACGCGACGCCCGCTGACAAGCGACCTCATCCTCGAGGGAAGGGCGGATCAGGCCTCGGCGGTGATGAAGTGGCTTCGCGAGCCCGCGTCGGTCCTGCCCGTCCAGGCCGAGTCGCGCGAAGAGGCCCTGGCCTTCCTTCATGCGGCCATCAGCGAACTGCCTCTCGCCCGGGCCGATGAGGAGCTGAGCCGCGCCCTCGCGCCCGCTGAAGCCGATGTCGCCCGGATGGTCGGAGACAGTCTGGAGGGCGCCATCCTCGCCCTGGCGGATCCCGATCCCGGCCTGGCCCGGTCGCTGGCCGAAAAAGGCCATCACGTCTTCGCCGCCCTCGGAGCCGACGCTGCCGAGGGCTCGGCCATGGTGCGGCTGCCAAGGGCGAGCCGATACGATATTGCCAGACGGTTGGAGGACATGGGGTTCGCGCGGGACGAGGCCGATCGACTGGCGGCGGATTCGGCGAGAAGCCTTGGCGTGCTGCGACGTCTCATACCGAATACGCCCGGCCGGCGTCCGGACTGGTCGATCCGCCCCTCCCCCGGACTGATGACGGCGCTTCTCCTGGGGGCTTGGGATGATGGCCGGGAGGCGGACCGCGCGCTCGCGTCCTCGATGGCGAACCTGCCCTATGAGACCCTGGTCCATGAGCTTTCGGCCCTGGCCGCCGCGGCGGATGGTCCGCTTCGACGCTCTGACGGCATATGGAAGATGGCGTCGCCGAGAGACGCCTGGCTGCTACTGTCCTCGCATCTGTCCAACGACCTCGTCGAACGGCTGCTGAGCGCCTTCCATGAGGTGATGTCGAGCGCCGACCCCCGTTACGACCTCCCCGCCGAAGAGCGGTGGCTGGCCCAGGTGAAGGGGGTTGTGTCGGCGTACTCCCCGATGCTGCGTCGAGGGCTGACGGAGAGCCTCATCCTGCTGTCGCTGTTCGGTCGCGGCGGCGCCGGCGCCGAGGATGCGCCGAGAGTGGACGCGGCGGTCGCGGGCCTCCTGTCAGGCGCCGACGAACGTCTCTGGTGGTCGTTGAGCTCTGATTTCCAGCGCCTCGCTGAAGCTTCGCCCACGGCCTTCCTGGCCGCTCTTGACGATGCACTCGATCAGTCGCCGTCGCCGCTTGGACCGCTGTTCGTGGCTGACACCGGGGGGTGGCATGAGACGGACTGTCTTCCCGATCTCCTGTGGGCGCTTGAGCGCCTCGCCTGGAGCCGCCCGCTGTTCGGGCGCGTGGTGGACGTGCTCGCGCGTCTGGCCGCCATCGATCCGGGCGGCAAGTCCCTGAACCGACCCGAGAACACGCTTCGAAACCTGTTCCTCCTCTGGTCTCCGCAATCCAACACGACGCTGTCGGAGCGTTTGGCCGTCCTGGATCGGTTGAGGCGTCAGCATCCTGCCGAAGCCTGGCCCCTCCTCGTGATGCTCTCGCCCAAGGGGCGCGACGTCATGAGCCCGACCGCGCATCCCCAGTGGCGGGACTTCTCGGTCGAGGAACCCGAAGAGGTGACCCACAGCCTGATGGCGCGTGGCGCGGGCGAGATCTGGCGTCGGCTCATCGAGGATGCGCAGGCGGAACTCGACCGTTGGGAGACCCTGGTCGAACTCGCCCCGGCCATGCCCCCGCACGAGAGGGAGAGGATGACGTCGGCGCTGTGGGACGTACTTCCCCGATGGACCGACGAGGCCGGAAGAGAAGCGGTTCGAACGAAGCTGCGCACCCTCCTGCATACACATCGGGAATATCCCGACGCCGACTGGTCCCTCCCGGAGGCCGCGCTTTCGACCTTTGACGCCCTCTATGAAGCGCTCGCGCCGTCTGATCCGGTACTGGCGTCGGCATGGCTCTTCGACCATCGGGCCGCCCTGCCTCGGCCGTCGGGGAAGGGTTATCGTGCGTCGGGCGAGGCGCTTGATCGACTCCGTCGAGACGCCGTGGCGGATCTTCTCCGTGAGGCGCCCGACCGTATTCTGGAGCTGGCCCGCCTGACGGATCTGGCGGGCTTCATCGGCAAGTCCCTGGCCGATCTCGAGGTCGCGCCAGCTCTGGTCGATCCGCTGGTCGACCAGAGCCTCGCCTCGGACGAGGACCGGGTCGCGAACCTGGCCCATGGGTATGTCGCCACCATGCATGCCGCGCAGGGCATGGCCTGGGTCGAGGCCCTGATCGCGCGCGCCCACGAGCTCAATGCTTCGTCCCGAGCCGTCCTGAGAATTCTGCGTGCGCTCCCCGAACGCAGGCCGGTCTGGAAGCTTGTCGAGCGCCTGGGGCGGGACGTCGAAACGGCCTACTGGAAGTCATCCAGCGTCATCTGGATCGACGGCGACAGAGACGACATCATCTTCGCGGCGGAGCGTTTTCTCGACTTCGGGCGCGCCCGTCTCGCCCTGCATCTGGTCGGCCATCACCTCGACCTGGACCTCCCGACCTCGCTCCTTCTCCGCATTCTGGACGAGGCGGTGCGGGACGCGCCGCCGGACGGAGACGAGGTGGCCCGGGGCAATGAGACGACGATGTTCACCCACCATGTGAGCGAGATGCTGGACCGCGTCGAAGGCGACGAAACCGTGCCTGAGGATCGGCTGGCCCTACTGGAATGGGCCTACTTCCCGGCCCTGCGGTACACGGGGCGGCGCATGAAGACTTTCCATTCGACCCTGGCGCGCCAGCCGGAACTCTTCCTCCAGCTTCTGAGCCTGACCTACGGCCCGGCCAAGGACAGCGGCGTGGTTGAACCGCCCCAGCCCGAAGGCGCCGCCGAACTCGCCGGCCGGGCCTATGAGGTGCTGGAGGATTGGAAGCGGGTGCCAGGATCCGACGACGCCGGCCGCATCGATCCGGCCGCGCTTGAGGCGTGGGTGAAAAGGGTCCGGCAGTCGGCGGCGGAAGTGGGACGCGCCGTCATCGCAGACTATCGGATCGGCCATATCCTCTCGGCCGCGAAACCGGGGCCGGACGGGATCTGGCCTCCCGAGCCTGTTCGAGACGTGATCGAGATCACACGAAGCAAGGACCTGGAGGCCGGAGTCCGCACGGGTGTCTTCAATCGCCGCGGCGTGACCGTGCGGGATCCGGAAGCTGGCGGCTCGCTCGAGCGGAACCTCGCCGCAGACTATCAGCGGTTCGCCGAAGCCCTCTCACTGGAGTGGCCGCGAACTGCAGCCATGCTCGACGCCTTGAAAACCACCTATCTGGCGGACGCTGCCCGGGAAGATGACATGGCGGAGCAGAGGCAGTGGCTCTGAGCCTGCAGGAAGCCGGTTTCCGCCCCCGCCTCGCCGACGCTTAGGCTTGAGTTCAGACGCCGAGGCTCAAACGCTTTGGCCGCCTGGATCCGTCGCCGCTGATTAGGTGCACGACGGCGAGTATCCGTCAGGCGGGACGGGTGTCGTAGGCCTCGGCCGACAGGCCGACGACCTGAAGCAATCCCGTGACGCGCCGACCAGTCTGGCTTCGTTCGATCTGGACTACGATGTCGACAGCTTGGGCGATGGCGCGCCTCGGAATCGTCGTCGAGACTTCACCGATCAGGTCCTCCAGACGTGAGAGCGCATCAGCGGGGCTGTTGGCGTGGATCGTGGACAGTCCCCCGGGATGACCGGTATTCCAGGCCTTGAGGGTCTCGAAGGCTGCGGCGCCATCCCGCATTTCACCGACGACGATCCGGTCCGGGCGCATCCTCAGAGCATCGCGGACAAGATCGACGACGCCGATCGGACGGGGGAAGCGCCGGGTCAGGGTGGCGACAAGATCCCAGGCCGAGCACTGGAGCTCGGGCGTGTCCTCGATCAGGAAAACCCGGTCGCCTGCGAACGCGGGCTCCGCCAGCAGGGCGTTGGCGAGGGTAGTCTTTCCCGAGCCCGTCCCTCCGGAGATCAGGAGATTGCGGCGTTCGGATACGGCTTTGCGGAGAACGGCGGCCTGGCGCTCTGTCATCACGCCGTCGCGCACATAGTCGTCCAGCCTCCAGATGACCGACGGCCGCTTGCGGATCGAGAAGGCGGGGCCGGTCGTCACCGGAGGCAGAAACCCCTGGAAGCGCTCACCCGTTGCGGGCAGCACGCCTGAAAGCCGCGGATCCTCGCGCGTGATGGGATCGCCGACATAGTCGGCGACGAGCCGGATGACCCGCTCGCAGGCTTCAGGATCGAGCCTGACCATCGTATCCTCGCGCCCCTGCCCGACCCGGTCCAGCACCAGACGGCCATCAGGATTGACGAGGATCTCGACCACCGCCGGTTCGAGGAGCGCGGCCAGGATCGCCGGGCCGAGCGCGTGGCGCAGGGCTTCCAGCTTGCGTTCGATCACGATGGGGTGGGCGGTCATTCGGCGCCCGGCTGGAAGCTGCGAGGCTCGTCCTGCACCTGCTGGCGCTGCGATCGGGAGCCCGCGATCAGACGCGCCGCCGTGTCGTCGAGCAGTCTTTCGATCCGGCGATCAACGGCGGCGCGGGCGACCGGGTCCTGATCGGTCACCGCGTCCGGAAGGCGGAGAAAGAAGGCGCGAGCGACCTCGATCAGCAGCTCCTGGATGATCTGCACGTCACGCGCGGTCGATCGCATATGGTCTCGCAGGGCCCGATCGAGCTGAAGAAGACGGTCTTCGGGATCGGCGGGAAGACTTCTGGCCAGACCCTTGCTGATGACCCTACCCGCGGCCTGGCTCAGCGGAATGTTCGCGGTGCGGGCCTCCCGGTTGAGGGCGGCGATCACCCGGGGGTCGGTGAGGTAGACCTGCACCCGCGTCGCCACGTCATGAGCGGCCATCGGAATCTCCCTGAAGGCCGTCGAGGATCGCCTGTTCGGCGGCGTAGGCGGTGGAGATGCGCTCGTAGGTCTCCGCAGCCCTGGCCGCGACGCGCTTGTCGTGGATGGCGGCCTCGACTTCCTTGAACAGCGGCAAGGCGGCTTCAGGGTCCTCGCCGAGGCTTCGGCGTCCGGCCCAGGGATGGGGTGGGACCCTTGGGCTGTCGATGCGTCTGGTCTGATCCGGAAGTGCGAGGTCGGCGCGGCGCCGAAAGGGCGATTGGCGGTCATACATCACCTTGCGGGTCCGCAGCGGACGATGGCCGGCGGCGAAGGTCAGCTGGATGTCGTCGGGCAATGCCCGGATTTCGCCGGGTTCAAGCAGGGGCCGTTCTATCTCCGAACGCGAGACCGAACTGCGTCCCGCGCCGAGGCCGGCGGGGCCGCTCCGGCTCGTTTTACGCTCGAGCACAGTGCCGGTGAGCTTCGAGACCTTGTCCTGGGTCAGGGGGTCGAGCGCGCTGAACGCGGTGTAGACGTGGCAGTTGTCGAGGATGGTGTTGTTGGCGCCGTAGGTCTCGACGATGTCGTTCAACGATTGCGCGACGAACATCGTCTTGATCCCGTAGCCGCTCATCAGCCGCAGGGATTTCTCGAAGAAGGCCAGCCGCCCGAGGAGCGGAAACTCATCCATCAGCATCAGCAGCCGCCGGGTCTTGGGACGACCCGCGTCGTCGCTTGTCTCATGGGCGGTCAGGGCCTGGGCGGCGGCGTAGAAGAGCTGCCGCACCAGAGGCTTCAGGGCGACGGCGTCTGCCGGCGCGACCTGGACATAGAGGGAGACCGGGGCCTCGGCGCACATCAGGTCGCCGAGAGAAAAGTCCGAGGCGGACAGGGATCGCTCAAGGTCCTCTCCGGCCAGCCATTTGAGATAACTGCGGGCCGTCCCCTGCACGGAGGTGCGGAAGCGATCGTGCATCGCGGCGTAGCCCTTCACCGCGGTCGAGATGAACGGGTGCACCTCGGGATCGCCGTTCGGGCCATTCCGATGCAGGGTTCTGACCATGACGTCGGCGGCGGCGTCCAGATCCGCGAGCAGAGTCCGGACTGTCAGGAGCGTCTTCTCGCCATCGGGCGCTGTGTAGAGAACATGAAGGATCACGGCCTCGATGATCTCCGAGGCGGCCTTGTCCCAGATGGCTTCATCATCGCGAGACCCGCCGGGGTCGCTGAGGATGGCGACCAGTCGCTGGACCTGCGCCAGTTCCTGGGGGCCAGGCCGGATCTCGGCGAGGGGATTGAAGCGCGCCGACACGGGGTCTCTGGGATTGAAGAACAGGGCGTGGCTGTGGATCGAACGCCAGCCCGCCGTGACCCGCCAGAGCTCGCCCTTCGGGTCATGGACGAGCACGCTGTCGGTCCAGCTGAGCAGCGTCGGAATGACATGGCCCCGGCCCTTGCCGGCCCGGGTGCCGCCGGTGACCAGGGTCGGGCGGAGGTCCGTGGTCGCCAGAAGCCTCCCGTCCAGACGACCCAGGATGCACCCGGCGCTGTCGCGTAGTCCGGCGCGCGCGGCGTCCGCCAGACCGCCCCAGCCCCGAGTCCGTTGCAAGGCTCCGCCATCGAACAGAAGCGTCGACCCGAGCCCGGCGGCGGCGACCAGGAGAAAGGCGGAGATCGGCAGGGAGAAGGCGTCGGGATAGTCTTCGCCGAAACGCTGCCGCCAGATCAGGATGGACCAGGGCCAGTAGAGTGCCAGATCCTCCGTTCGCAGGGCCGGGCCGAGCGCGGCGTGATACCGGAACTGCCAGGCGAAGCATTGGGTCGCGGCCTGGAGACCGGCGAGGACGGCGGCGGCGGCGGCGATCAGACGCGCTGGAGACATGGGTTCGGCCCGGGAGGCGCAATAACCCGATCAGGGGGCCGCTAGATTCAGGCGACTTTCGGGCGGCCGACGGCCTTAACGGCAGTCCCGCGCTGCAATATAGAGCGCGGGCGACGCCGCTCCAGCAATCGAGACCCTGGCCCCGCTTCGACTATATTTTGACGATGCGCCCTCGGGCCGGTCAGATAGCTTTGGAAGACGTCTCCGACCTGTTGAACAGGGCGTCGTGCGACACACCGGCCCGGACCTGCTCGGCGTAGTCTGACGGAAAATCGACGCCGGAAATGAGCAGACGGACGGTGTCGCCCTCCACGAAGATGCCGTCGCCCTCGTTGGAGATGTAGCCGGTGGACACGTCCCTGCCGCCCCGGAAGTCGCCATTCGGAGCCTTGAGAGTGATGTTTTCGATCAGATTATAACCATACCGGTCAAAGGCGGAGGCATACAGACCGTCGGTTCCACGCGGATACGCCTTGAACTTCTGAGTGTTATAGCCAGGATCGAGGAGGTGGACGAAGGCCTTCTCCGCGTCGGCGACGATCCGTTTCAGCGCGAAGCTCGGGTTGAGATCTTCGTCGGTGAACTCGTGATCCGAGGCGAAGGTCGTGATGCCCAGCGGCTCGACCCGGAAACACAGCAGGTAGGTCTCGTCGCTCACCCGCGCCCCCGACCGTCGCCGCAACTCGTTCGCCAAGATCTTCGTGCGGGTCTTGTGTCCGTTCTTGAACAGGCGCTCGAAAGTGTCCCCGACCTTGGCGATCCCGACGTAGAGCAAATCGTAGGTGGCCGCCTCGCGATAGCGCTCGAATCCTGTGATCCCCGGCCGCCCCCGCGAACGCTCCCACACAAGTTTCTCGGTCGTGAACCAATCGATGACCTCGGCCTCATCGCCGTCAGCCGCGTCCGTCCAGATGCGGATCATTTTCTCGCCGATCTCGATCTCGTAACCCTGTCCCTGACGGTCTGCGAACGTGGGCAGCCGCCTCACGTCGATCACCACGTCGTCGAAGACGGCGTCGCCAAGGAGAAAGCGGAAGGTGACGCGCTCCAGGTCGGGATCGAAGACCACATCTGCGTAACGGGCTTCGGCGCGGCCGACGATCATATAAAAATCGCTCTCACGCAGGATCGCCTCGACTTCGGGATCGGCCTCCATCCAGACCGCTTCCTGATTGGAGAGCGGAGGATAGACGAGCTCCAGAGTGGAGAGCTTGGATCGTGTCGTGGGCTGGTCGGGCATCAGGCTGACCTAGTGGTCCTCGAACGTTTCCGCCACCGCCGCACGTTTAGTTTCCGCCCTCGCGCCCCCCGGCGCCGCGCAGCAGGTCGCCCACGCCTTGTCCGCCCAGACGGCATCGAGCGATCACCCGGTCATAGACACGGACACGACCGTTCCGGCCTCGAACCGCAACGCAATCCAGCCGCCTGCCCTGAACCATCCGAACCAATCGATCCCGGTCGGCTCGCCCGGTTGGGCTGTGCAGTTCCGGCGCATCGAAATCCGCGAGCCGAACCTCGATCCAGCCCGCAGGATCCGAGCTCGGCCCGACACAGAGGCTGTCGCCATCGCCGACATATCGCACGGTCCCCGAGAAGGCCTCGCCGGCGACCGAGGGCAAACGACCTTCACACGGATCGGCATGGGCGGTGCCCGGACGAACGAGAACAGCGAACGCTACCATGACGAACAGCGCGCCAAGCGCGCGGCTGACCTGCCGTCTGGCCGCTTCTGTTGGGCGATCCCGCCCCCCAAATCTCAGTCTCTCAGGCATGGCGCTCTCGAGGTTCGAACGGATCGGGACGGACGCGCATCGACCGCCGCCGGGAGAAATCAGTTTGACCCAAACGGCGGGAGAAAGGGAGGGAGCCGTCGGGTGCTCCGATTGGGAGCGGCAGACGGAGACGCCGCCATGAGACCTCTTCCCGAAATCCGATCCGAGGATGAAGCGATCGGACCTGAACAGGCCGGATCGCTCGCGGGCCTCGACGACGCCACCCTGCTGGCCCTTCTTCTCGCCCGGGGACCGACGGCCGACGATCCCCACAGCGTCGCCCGCGCCCTGTTCGCCCGCTTCGGCACCCTGGCCGCGATCACATCGGCGGATCTGCCCGAGTTGGCCAGATCGGGGGTCGGTCCGATCGGACTGACCGACCTCAAGCTGGTGCGCATCCTGTGCGAGCGGCTGGCCCGTTGCGAGGCGGCGCGGCGCCCCGTGATCTCGTCCTGGGCGGCGCTTCTGTCCTATGTCCGCATCGCTCTGGCGGAAGAGCCGCGCGAACAGTTCCGCGCCCTGTTCCTCGACCGCAGGAACCAGCTCATCCGGGACGAGATGATCGCCTTCGGGACCGTCGATCACGCCCCGGTCTATCCGCGCGAGGTGGTTCGCCGGGCCCTCGACCTGTCGGCCTCCGCCATCATCCTCGTACACAACCATCCGTCAGGTGATCCCGAACCCTCGCGGGCCGACATCACCATGACCCGAAAGGTCGCGGATGCCGCCAGGCTCTTCGACATCGGGGTCCATGACCATCTTGTCGTTGGACGCGACGGGACCGCGAGCATGCGCGCTCTGGGGCTTCTTACATGACCTTGGCGCGCATCGTTCGCGCGCTCGGCGGCGACCTCTATCAGAACGGACTGCGCGCCAACGTCCCCGCGCCGGGCCACGGGGCCGCGGATCGCTCCGTGTCCTTGCTGATGAGCGACGGCCGGCTGATCGTCCATTCGTTCGGCGCCGCCGATTGGCGAGAGGTTCTGGATGATCTCCGGGCGCGGGGACTGATCGACGGGAACGCAGGGCGCGCACGCGGAAGCGGCGACAACGCGCCGCCCCGGCCAGATGTGTCGCAGCGATTGGACGTGGCCCGGAGCCTCTGGGCCGCAGGGGGCGTGACCGGACCCCAGGGTCTGGTCGCCCGGCACCTCGCGCTGAGGGGCGTCGCCTGGTCCTCGGAGATAGGCGGCCTGGTCGAACACCCTGCCGCGCCCCTCACCGTCTATCGGTCAGGCGGTCGCATCTGCCGGGCCATGATGGCGCACATCCAGTCTTCCGATGGGGGTACGGCCGCTGTGGAGCTGACCTATCTGAGCCCGAATGGTCGCCAGGCGACAAGGCTGCGCGTTCCACGCAAGACCGTCGGGACGGTGCCTTCCGGCTCGGCCGTGAGACTGTCCCCGGCCGCGGCCGCCATGGTCGTCGCCGAAGGGGTCGTCACGACCCTCTCGGCCATGGCGCGGTTCGGCCTCCCCGGGTGGGCGTTGCTCTCCGCCGGCAACCTGGCCCGCTGGCGTCCGCCGGCCGGGGTCAGGCGGGTGTTGATCGCTGGCGATCGCGGCGCGGCTGGCGAAGACGCCGCACACGCGCTTCAGGACACCCTGATGTCGGCGGGCCTAGCCGCCCCGATCGCGCTTCCGCCCGTCCCTTGGGGGGACTGGAACGAGGCCGGGGCGATCCAGGCAGGGGAGGAAAAGGAAGGGTGAGGCGGGGCGCCGGGCACGCGGGGATGGGCCCCGCTTCCGGCAGGAGAAACCCCATGAACCGCCCCGAAACCACCGCTCTCGCCGTCACGCCGACGCCCTTCCAGATCACGGCCGCCCGCATCCGCAGCCTCGTGCCGCTGCGCGACACTGACGTCGCTCCGGAAAATCTCCGCTTCGGCGAAGCGCCCGATGACGACATTCCCCTCCTTGCCGAGACGCTGTTCGCGGCCGGCCAGCTGCAACCGCTGACGGTTCGACCGGCCCGGAACCGGAAGGAAAGGCCGAACATGGCGCTGGACGGTCGCCGGCGTCTGCTCGCCCTGCGCCACCTCGTCGACCAGGGCCGGATCGACGACGGTTTCCTCGTCGATGTCTTCATCGAAACCGATCCGGCCCGCCAGGCCGCGGCGGTCCTCCTCACCAACACGGCCGTCCCCGTCCATGTCGCCGACATCATCGCCGCGATCGGCCGCATGCTGAAAGGCAAGCTGGGCGTCCCGACGATGGCCCGGGCCCTCGGTTACGCCGAGGTCGATGTGAAGCGGCTGGCGGCCTTGTCCGCGCTTCCCGATGACGCCCTCGCTGCATTGAAGTCGGGGCAGCTGAACCTGCGGCAGGCCAAGCTGCTGGCCCGCCTCCCGGACCGCGCCGAGCAGGCCGAGATGGCCCGGATGGCGCGCGAGGGTCATGGCTTTCAGGACTGGCGGATCAAGGAGCGCCTCGACCGCGACCGGGTCACCACGCGCGACGATCGCTGGCCGCTCGTCGGCGCGGAACGGTACGCCGAGGCGGGCGGCCGCACCGAGGTCGATCTGTTCGGCGAACTCGCGCCCGTGCTCCTCGATCCCCCGGTCCTCACCGAAATCTGGATGAGGCGGGCCCGGGAGGTCGCCCTGGCCTTCGAGGCCGCGGGCATCGCTGTCCACGTCACGGCCGGCGACCGCCCCGAGCTTCCGGACGACCTGGAGACGCCCGGCTATGTCTACGGCGGCATGCTCCCCACGGCCGAAATGGCCACCTATCGCGATCTGAAGGATCGTTTTCACGGCACAGCCGACAGGGTCGAGGAGGTTCTCTCCACTACCAGCGAGTCCGACCCCGTGGACGGGGCGCTGATCGCCATGATCCACGCCCGACTGGCCATGGATCAGGCGGGATTGCGGGGACGGGTGGTGACCACTCTGGTCTTCAGCCCGGCCGCCCGCACCGGGATCGACATCGAATGCTATTCGCCCGCCGAGCCCGAGACGGAAGACGGGCCTGAGGACGACGACGGAGGCATCGAAACCCGACGGGAGGTCACGCCCGTCTACGCCGCGCCCGAGGCGGAGGCGCCCGAACCGGAGACGGAAGGGATCAACCATGCCCTTCACGCCGTCCGCACCGACGTCGCGACCCGGGGTCTCATTCGCGCCCTCGCCGATGATCCCGGCGCCGCCTTCACCGCCCTGATCGCCCGCCTGTTCGGACAGATCTCCGTCCGGACCCATGGCATGCGCTCGGAGTCGGCCCTGGCCCTGACCGCCTCGGCCTTCAACCCCGCGGGAGGCCGGGTCATCGAGGCGCTCGATGGCGACGTCCGCCACCGTCTCGACGCGCGCCGTGCCGCCTGGGAGGCCTCCGGCCAGACCGTCATCGCCTGGGTCCACGGTCTCGCGCACGGAGACAAGATGGCCCTGCTGGCGGAACTGACCGCCCTGACGCTCGACATTCGGGAAGAACGGACCACTCTGATCCGCCGCCCCGCCCGTGCGGAGGCCGCCGAGCTGGCTGAACTTTGCGGCGCGGACATCACCCTTCACTGGACGCCCGACGCGGAGTTCCTCAAGCCGCACTCCAAGACGCTGCTTGCGGGCATGCTCGAAGCGATGGGAGGGGACGACGTTCGGGCCGAGGCGCTCAAGAAGAGCGACCTCATCCCCTGGGTCGAGGAGAAGGCCGCCGAGAAGACCTGGGCGCCGGCAAGCCTGTCTTGGATCGCCTATCAGGATCCTGAGGCCCCGATCGACGGCTTGGAGCCGGTCGCCCCGGACGGGCCGGTCGAGGAGGCGGACCCGCCCGGCGACGGTGCGGGCGCATTTGAGGTGACGCCGGCCGGCGAGGCGGCTCTGGACCACGCCGCCTGATCCATCGCCACAGGGCTGGAGCCCGCTTCGACGTCGCGTCGGAGCGGGCTCTTCGTTGAACGAACCAGGAAGGCGAAGGCAGGGCGGGTGAAGGCGAGCCTGAAGGACCGAGAGGGAGGCGCCCTCCGCTTCCGGCGTCAGGAGCTTTCCGATGCCCGCCACCTCGACGACCCTCTCGCTGTTCGCCGCCCAATCCGGCGACGACCGGCCGGCCAACATCCTCGCCTCGGCCCGGGCGCTCTCTACCCAACTCGCCCGCTCGCGGGCGCTCGACCGGAAGCTGGTGTCGTCGGTCATGACCACCGCCTTCGGCGGATCTGACGCCGAGGGCCTGTGGTCCTGGCGAGACGCCTATGAGGCCATCGAAGCCGCCACCGTCCTGCAGATCCGGCGGCTGGCCCAGCAGGTCCGCCGTCTCGAAGACGCTCCTGCCGAAATTGTCGGTCTTCTCGCCGCCGTCAGTGCGCTCGGCCTGACCCATAGCCGTCGCAGTGAGGAACAGGTCGCGCTTGATCAGTTCTCCACACCGCCCGAACTGGCGGCCCTGGCCGTGCTCGCCGCCCAGGTGCGACCGGGCGACCGGGTGCTGGAGCCGTCCGCCGGCACGGGTCTGATCGCCGCCGTCGCCGAGGCCTGTGGGGGCGGCCTGACGCTCAACGAGATCGCGCCGGCGCGAGCGGAGCTACTGGACGGCCTCTTCCCGGCGGCGACGCGGTCGCGCCACGACGCCCGACACGTCCAGGACCTCCTGTCCGACGCGGGTGCCTTCGACGCGGCCGTCTGCAATCCGCCCTTCTCCGATCTCGAAGCCCATCTTATCGCCGCCTTCGACGCCTTGGCCGAGGCCGGGCGACTGGTCGCGATCGTGCCGCTGACGGCGTTGACGGATGATCGGTTGCTCGGCCGGTTGCGGTCCCGCGGCCGGCTTCTGGCGCGCATCGCCTTTCCGTCCCGGGCCTTTTCAAGACACGGCACCACCGTCGACACCGGCCTTCTCGTTCTGGACAGGCTGGAGCCTGGGGTCGACGACGCCCCCCTCTCCCAGGCGGACGATCTGGTCGAGGCGGCGGGTTTGGCCGCGTCCGTCGCCGCCCGGCGCGGCGCCAGGGCGCGTGTCCGTCTGGAGATCGCGGCGGGCACCGTTGTCGCGCCTCGTGACCGGTCTATCGCCCTGCCCTCGGGCCGACTCGCCTTCCTGACAGGGGCGGTGCCCGTCGGTTACGCGTCGCGAGCCTGGAGCGGCGAGGGCCGCGACGTGGGTCTGTATCAGGCTCATGCCCTTGCCCGGATCACACTGGAAGTCGGCCATCCCCATCCATCGCCCCTGGTGGAGTCCGGGCCGATGGCCTCGGTCGCTCCGCCGGCGCCGACCTACCGCCCGGTGCTGCCGCCCGCCGTGTGCCGCGACGGTCTAATCTCGGAGGCGCAGATCGAGACGGTCATCTACGCCGGGGAAGCGCATGCGGGCCTTCTGCCCGCATGGTGGCTGACGACCGAGGCCGCGCACCAGCTGACGCTTTCGTCTGAGGACCGTCACGGCGCCTTCCAGCTTCGCCGCGGGTTTTTCCTCGGCGACGGCACGGGCTGCGGCAAGGGGCGTGAGATCGCCGCCGTCATCGCCGACAACATGGCCCAGGGTCGGACCCGTGCGGTCTGGCTAACCCGGAACGACGCCCTGCTCGAGGACGCCCGCCGCGACTGGAGCGCGATCGGCGGCGGCGCCCACGACATCGTTCCCCTGAACAGCTGGAAACTGGGCGAGGGCGTCCGGCTCGATCGCGGCATTCTGTTCACCACCTATGCGACGCTGCGCCAGCCGGCCCGAGCGGCGCGGATGTCGCGGCTCGACCAGATCGTCGCCTGGCTCGGCGAGGACTTCGATGGCGTCATCGCTTTCGACGAGGCGCACGCCATGGCCAACGCCGCCGGCGGCGGCAAGGGCGCCCGTGGGTCCAGGAAGGCCTCGCTTCAGGGGATGGCGGGCCTGGCGTTGCAGAACCGGTTGCCGAACGCTCGGGTCCTCTATGTCTCGGCCACCGGCGCCACCACGGCGGAGAACCTGGCCTACGCCTCACGTCTGGGACTGTGGGGCGGGCCCGAGGCGCCCTTCGTCTCCCGCGACGACTTCCTCGACGCCATGGACAAGGGCGGGGTCGCAGCCATGGAGCTGGTCGCGCGCGAGCTCAAGGCGCTCGGTCTCTATGTGGCGCGAAGCCTGTCGTTCGAAGGCGTCGAATACGAACCGCTCTGGCACGACCTCACGGCCGACGACGTCGCGATCTGGGACGCCTGGGCCGACGCCTTCCAGCTGATCCACGCCAATCTGGCCGAGGCGTTGAAGGCGACCGGCGTCAACGATGAGGAGGGCAGGCCGAAGAGCGGCCTGGCCGCGTCCGCCATTCACTCCGCCTTCGAGGGCGCCAAGCTCAGGTTCTTCGGCCATCTTCTGGCCGGACTGAAGGCCCCCACCCTCGCGGCCTCGATCCGGGCCGATCTGGCCAACGGCCGGTCGGCGGTCGTGCAGATCGTCTCGACCAACGAGGCGGTGATGGAGCGTCGACTGGCGTCGATCCCGCCGGAAGAATGGAACAATCTGTCGATCGACCTGACGCCGCGCGAATACGTTCTCGACTACCTGCGAGAGGCCTTTCCCGTGACCCTGATGGAGGCGATCGAGGGTGACGACGGCGCCGTCACCCTGTTCCCCGTGATGGTGGATGGCCGTCCCGCCGTCAGTCAGGACGCCCTGCGCCGGCGCGAGGCCCTGATCGAGAGGATGGCCTGCCTGCCCGCCGTTCCCGGCGTCCTCGACGCCATCCTCGACGCCTTCGGGACCGAAGCTGTCGCCGAGGTGACGGGTCGGTCACGGCGCGTCGTGCGTCGTGACGGCAGACGCCTGGTCGAGCGCCGGGGCGCTTCGGCGGCTCGGTCGGAGACCGACGCCTTCATGTCCGGCCGCAAACGGGTGCTGATCTTCTCCGACGCCGGCGGCACGGGTCGGAGCTATCACGCCGACCTCGCGGCTCAGAACCAGCAGCGCCGCGTCCACTACCTGGTTGAACCCGGCTGGCGAGCCGACGCCGCCATCCAGGGTCTGGGCCGCAGCCACAGGACCCATCAGGCCTGCCCACCGTTGTTCCGGCCGGTGACGACCGATATCCATGGCGAGAAGCGCTTCACCTCGACCATCGCCCGGCGCCTGGACTCGCTGGGCGCCCTGACGCGAGGAGAGCGCCGGACGGCCGGGGCCGGCCTGTTCCGCGCCGAGGACAATCTCGAGAGCCCTTGGGCGCGGCGGGCCCTGCTTGTCTTCTACAGCGCTCTGGCGTTCGGCGAGCTGGCGTGCATGACCCTGGAGGCGTTCGAGACGAAGACCGGCCTCAAACTCCGGGATGGCGACGGCGGTCTGAAGCCCTCCGACGACCTCCCGCCGATTCACACCTTCCTCAACCGTCTGTTGGCGCTGCGCATCACCGACCAGAACGCCTTGTTCGTCGACTTCGACGGCATTCTGGCCGGCATCCTGGAGCGCGCCGCCGCCTCGGGTGACCTTGATCGCGGGCTGGAGGACATCGAGGCCGAGGAGCTCGAAGTACTCCAAGCCGAAACCATCCGGACGGACCTCTCGACCGCGGCCGAAACGGCCCTTGTGACCTTCTCGCTCAAGGTGCGCCGCGACATCCTGACCTCCGACGACGCTATCGCCCGGTTCGACGGCGGGCCCGTCCGCTTTGTGATGAATGGGCGATCGGGACGCGCGGCGGTAGCGGAACTCGGCCTGACCACCACGACGGACGACGACCGGTTGGTCGCCGCCGTGCGGATGGTCAGGCCGGACCAGCATCAGGTGATGAGCGAAAAGGCGTTCGAGGAGTCCGCCTGGAACGACGCCGAGACCGGGGACTGGCGTCGGCTTTGGGACGCCGAGGTCGAACAGACCGATCCGTGGCGAACCCGGGAGCTCACCCTGGCGACCGGACTGCTCCTGCCGATCTGGGGGCGGTTGCCCGCCAAGGGCTGCACCGTCCGACGGGTCCGGGCCCCGGACGGACGACGCTGGCTCGGCCGTGTCCTGGACGAGGTCCAGGCGCGCAGTCTGAAGACCTCGCTCGGGCTGACAGACATCGGCGACGCCTGGTCGGACGGGGCTCGCACCGCCGCGACCCTGCTCGATCGGAATGTTCAACTCGCGCTGTCGGACGGCCTCTGGCTGAAGCGGTCGCGGGTCATGGATCGCTGGCGCCTTGAGATCGTGGGCGGCCGCACCGACCGCGACGCCCTCGTCGCGCTCGGCTGCTTCGTCGAGATCATCGCCTTCACGCCACGCGTGTTCGCGCCGATCGATCGACCCGAGATCGTCGAAGCGGTGCTGCGCCGCCATCCGGTTCAACACGTCCTCGACGGCGCCGCCGCCTGACCCCGCGCTCAGACGGCGGCCGCGGCCGCCGACAGCCACTGACGGAAGGCCGTGGCGTCCGTCTGAGACCCGAAATGGTAGTTGTCGCCCGTGACATAGTACCAGCCGGAGCCGGACCGGGCGTCCAGCCAGGCGATCATTTTCAGGCGTTTGTCTGCAGCGCGGTCGGCCACGCTGAGGTGGGAGATCGGCTCCTTGGCCCGGGCCCATTCGATCGATGTCAGTCGCTGCATGGGCGTCCAAGACAGCCGTTCGCGCGCGCTGTCGATGCCCGTCGGCGCTTCTCCACAGCTCGTCGCGACTGTGGCGGGTCGGCGGGCGAAAGACCCACCGACCCAGGGGGGAGGAAGGGAGGCTGGGGGTGAAGCAGAACCGGGGAGACTGGCTCCCTGGCGCTTCGGATCACAAGGAGACTGACATGCAAACCATGGTGTTCACCGGGCGGCTGGCCGCGGACCCACAGATCAGCGACGACTTCGGCAAGGCGGTGTTTCGTCTGCTCGAACAGCGCGGGACCGACAACGCCGGCAAGGCCCGGCTGGTCGGCGTCAACTGCGTCAGCTGGTCGAAGGGCCTCAATGAAAAGGTCATCGCCCGTGGCCTGGCCCAGGGCTGCGAAGCCCTCGTGGTCGGGGCGTTCATCGACACGACCTATACCGCCAGGGACGGGTCGGAGCGTGCGGCCAAGGAACTGGTCGTCAACCGGCTGACCATCCTCGACTGGGCCGAATCCCGCGACGCCGACGTCGCCGACGACCGCGCCGCCGCCTGACCGCGGCTCCTCCTCCACCCCATCATTTTCAGGAGACTGACCATGCAAACCCTCACCCTCGAAGGCTATCTGGCCGCCGACCCGTCCATCCTGTCCGCCCAGGGTTCGGGCAAGAAGCGCGCGAGCTTCCGCGTTCTTGAGACGACCCGGTTCCGTCGCGCCAGCGGCGAACCCGGCGAGCGTACCACCGGCTTCAACTGCGTCTGCTTCCATGAGGCCACGACCGAGAACTACATCCAGCCCTACGCCCGCAAGGGCAGCCGGGTCGTCATCCAGGGCCATGTCGAAAACGACACCTGGAAGGGCAAGGACGGCGTCGAGCATTTCGACCTTCGCCTGATCGTCAGCGATATTCGGGTCAAGAACCGGCGGGACCAGTCGCCGGCCCACGACCCGTCGCCCGGCGTCTCGGACGGCGGCGGCGAGCCTGCGGGCGGCTACGACCTCAACGACGACATCCCGTTCTAGACACCGATCAAGGTCTCTTGGCCCCGAGGCGCTTCGCGCCCCGGGGCCTTTTCGTCCTGGCGGCGCCGGACGATCTGCGAGCGGCGCAGGGCTGGAGGCGAAAGGGGGAGAGAGGGCGGAGCCGGGCGGGTCGACCGGGCTCGCAGCAAAAAGGAACGCCACCATGTCCGCCTGGAACGAAGACCGGCTCGCTCGCTTGAAAAGCCTCTGGCCGCAAGGCCACAGTGCCGACTGGATCGCCCGCGATCTCGGGGGCGGTCTCACCCGCCATGCCGTCCTCGGTCAGGTCAGGCGGCTTGGACTGTCCACAGGAGCCCCTCGCCGGGAAGGTCGCCGGCCCCGGCAGGCGAAAGTCGCCCCGGTCGCGCCGGCGAGCGGGTCCGCTACTATCCTCAGCGTCCGACGCGCCGACTGCAGGTGGCCCTATGGCGATCCCGGCGAGCCGTCCTTCAGCCTGTGTGGCTGCCCGGTCGAAAGGGGCGCCTTCTGCGCGGCGCACGCCGCGATCGCCTATCGCGGCCCCGCGCCGTCGATCGAAACGCTCATGGCCTTTGCCGGGCGGGTTCCGTGACGGGTCTGATGAAGACGCGAGCGGGAGCCCAATCGGGCCGCCGCCGTCTTGCGTGACTTTAGGGCGGGCCTTCTGTTCCCTATTTGTTTCGATTTCTCTAGAGTGCGTCCATGACCTCAGCGACCGTTCGCAAGATCATCCATGTCGACATGGACGCCTTCTACGCCTCGGTGGAACAGCGGGATGATGCGACGTTGAGAGGGCGGCCGGTGGCGGTCGGTCACGGCGCAAAGCGCGGCGTCGTCGCGGCCGCCAGCTACGAGGCGCGCACGTTCGGCGTCCGGTCGGCGATGCCATCGACCACCGCCCTGAGGAAATGCCCTGATCTCGTTTTCGTCCCGCCGCGCTTCGAGACCTACAAGGCCGTCTCGCGTCAGATCCACGCGATCTTCGCCGACTACACCGATCTGATCGAACCCTTGTCGTTGGACGAGGCCTACCTCGATGTGACTGCCAACCGGCGCGGCCTGCCGACCGCCACCGACACGGCGCGCGAAATTCGCGCGCGCATTCTTGATGAGACAGGGCTCACCGCATCCGCCGGAATTTCATACAACAAGTTCCTCGCCAAGCTTGCGTCAGACATGAACAAGCCGAACGGCCAGTGCGTGATCGCCCCCGGAAAGGGCGAAGCGGTCGTCGAGGACCTTCCGGTCGGTCGCTTCCACGGCGTTGGCCCGGTCACGGCCAGCCATATGAACCGCTTGGGCATCCACACCGGCGCCGATCTCAGGACTCAGTCGCTGGCCTTCCTGGCGCACCATTTCGGCAAGTCCGGCTCCTGGTATTTCGGCATCGCCCGAGGCTTGGACGAGCGGCCGGTGAACCCGAACCGCGAACGCAAGTCATCTGGATCGGAAACCACCTTCGAGACCGACCACACCGCTCCCGAACCGATCGAGGCCGGCGTCCTGGCCATGGCCGACGACGTCTGGGCGTGGTGCGAGAAGACAGGGGCCCGCGGGCGCACCGTCACCGTCAAGATCAAGTGGGGTGACTTCCAGCAGTCCACCCGGAGCCGATCCGCGGCATCGGCGGTCGGGTCGCGAGAGGCGATCAGGGAGATGAGCCTGGCGCTCATCCGGTCGGTCTATCCCCCAAGAATGGGCATCCGTTTGGTTGGTGTCACCCTGTCGAACTTCCAGGCGACGGCCGAGGGCGCGGTTCAGATGAGCCTGGCCTGATCGGCCGATCCTGCTGACGGCGTCGTTCCGTCGCCGTGTCCACCGCCGGCGCCGGAATCCTCGACCGTATCGGCGCGACGGCGCCGAGAGGTGTCCTCGCCCGAAGGAGGGCGAGGACTTGCCCCCACACAACGCCCTCCGATTTTGTCACAGCACCCCGGAAGTCAACGGCTTCGCCTTATTCCCTCCACGGAGGGCAAGCGGCCCTCCGCTCCGGTGACTGCCGGGGACCCCGCTGTGGCCAAAACCGGGGTCGTTGCGCATGGGGCGCTCGACATTCTCAAGGAATGTTCCAATGACCTTCTACAGTAATCCCTTTACCGCCTCCGCATCCCAGAAGTCCGACTCCGCCTTCGACGACCTGTCGGCATCGCTCGGCGATCAACGTCCGCATCCGACCGAGGAGGCCTTGGTCCAGCTCGGGCGTGCGATCATGACCGAGCTGGTCGACGTCATCTCCGACACCGCGCTGGAGGACTACCAGACCATCATCGGGGAGGCCCTGATCGGCGCCTTCCACTCGGCGGCCGGACGGATCGAACGCGATGCGGATCGGGCACGCGACACGATGCGATCGCTCGACCGGGACTTCGACGGATCGGAGGCGGCCGACACCGAGCTTCAGGAAGCGACGGGCAAGGCGAGAGCGGGGGATGCGGCGACGCAGGCCTGCGAACTGATCCGGGATGCGGCGTCCGAAACCTGGACGGTCGCGACCGGCGAGGTCTGGACGGCCTGGCGCGGATCGCGGCGCGGCACGCATCTGACGGCGGCCCAGCTCGAAGCCAAACAGGCGATCCGGGCGATCCGCAATCGCAAATCCGGAGAGGCCGATCCGGGCGGTCCGGTGATCGCCTTCCGGGGCGCGCCGACGGCCGACAGTTCGGAAGATGCGGGCCGGATCTTCGACGCGCTCAACTGGGCGAAACAGGAGTGGCCGGACATGGCTCTGGCGACGACCGGGGCGAAGGGGTCCGAGAAGTTGGCGATCAAATGGGCCCAGCAGAAGGGGGTGAAACTGATCCTCGCCCGGGCGGATTTCGACACCCACGGCAAGGCCGCTCCCTTCCGGGCGAACGACGAACTGATCGCGCTTGAGCCGGAGGTCTGCCTCACCCTGGTCCATTCGGTGGACCGGGCGCGGACGGATCAGCGTCCGTTCGGACCCGCGCTCAACCTGGGACAGAAGGCGATGGAGAACGGGATGCGGCACATGTCCATCAAGGCGCGCGCGGCCTGATCGAATGAGACTGATACCAACGACCCGCTCGGCTTCGGCCGGGCGGGTTTTTGTTTGTCATCCGAAGACATCAGCCAGCGTTTCACCCTCCTCGTCGCGCCCTTCCTGGGGCGTTGGCGTGTGTTGGCGGAGCATGATCACAGTTGAGAACGGTGGTGCGGAATCGTCAAAAGAGGGGCTTAGGGCAAGATAAAAGAGGGGGTTTGGCCTTCTGCTTTTCCCAGCCCCGGCAGATAGTTGCGACACATCCCGGAGACGGCGACGACTTGGCTTGAGTTGGCGACGGTTTCCCGGACCACGGGGTCTGTCGGAGACCGACCATGCCGGTTCGAACCGCGATCGAAGCCCGTCTGACGCAGTCGTCGCCTGGGGATGTTTCGACCCTCAGGGTCAGGCTTCCAACCCGCCTGAAGTCTGACAAGACCAGCGTGCGGCTGGCCATGTTCCAGCGTCTCGCGGCGTCCCGGCTGTTCGCTTACGGTGACCGGTCGGGTTGCCTGCGGGCAGCCCAGAACCGCTCCGGCCGTCCCTTCCGGCTGGACGTCTGTCAGCGCGTCATGGTCAAGGCCCTGGTGTCTCGGCACATGGGCAAGGGGTTCGCCCGAGGCGCCGCACTCGCCGCTCACGTCTCCTACCTGGGCCGTGCCGGCGCCGGGGAGGACAGCGCCCAGGCGGAGTTCTTCGGCGCTTCGCGCGAGATCGTCGACGGCGCCGCGGCGACGGAAGGCTGGGCGAAGGACCGGCACCATTTCCGCTTCATCATCAGTCCGGAGCACGGCGACCGGATCGCCGACCTCAGAGGTTACACCCGTGAGGTCATGGGGCGGGTCGGAGAGGACCTTGGGGAACCGACCCTAAACTGGATCGCGGTCTGTCATTTCGACACCGATCAGCCCCACGCGCACGTGCTGGTTCGCGGACGGCGCGCGGACGGCCGGGACCTGGTCATTCCGCGGGACTACGTCGGCTACGGGTTCCGGGCCCGGGCCCAGGAAGTCGCCCAGGAACGGCTCGGCGATCTGAGCCGCCAGGACGCGGAACGGCGGATCTGGAGAGAGACCGAAGCCGACAGATTCACCGCCTTCGATCGCCGGCTGATGGCGGCCGCCGACGCAGACCGCAGCGTGGCCGATGGCGTCGGCGGTACCGACGCGTGGACGGCCCTGACCCGGGGGCGGCTGCGCCATCTCGAACGCCTCGGCCTCGCGACCCGAACCGGGCGACGCTATCGGCTCGACCCGGATCTGGAATCGAAGCTGAGACGTCTTCAGCTTTCCCGGGACGTGATCCGGACGCTCAACCAGAGACGGCTGGAGGGCGCCAGGGGCGTCTCCCAACTCGGGCGGGAAGCCGTGACCGGACGGGTCGTAAAGGCGGGCTTCCACGACGAGTTGGGCGGCTCTCCCTATGTGGTGATACGGACGACGGCCGGGCAGGAATTCTACGGTCGCCTCGGGGTCGGCCGCGCGGCGCCGGCTCTCGGCAAGACTGTCACCTTGCAGCTCGATCAGAGGGGCGTCGCCCAGGTCTTGTCGGGCCAGGCGCAACGCGACATCGGCCGCGGATAGAGCATCGCAGACAGCGTGTGAAGTTGGCGGGAGACGGCGAAGGATCAGACCGCATTCGACGGCGCGGCTTCCGACCGTTTTTGTCGTGTGCGTGGGCTTCAATGGCTGGCAGACTGGCCGGATTCGGCCGCGCCTGCGAACCAGCCGTGCGGAGGGATTTCGTCTAGATATGGCCAAGGGACCGACGATCGATTTCCGGACTCTGCGGCCGCATCACCACGACCGAAAACTGGCCTTCGAGGAACTGATGCGTCAGCTCCTCGTCGCCGACCCGCCGGCGGGATGTCTGCGTTTCGAGCATCAGGGTCCGGGCGCGGACGGCGGGGTGGAGACCCTGGCCTATCTCGCGGACGGATCCTGCTGGGGCTACCAGTCGAAATTCTTCCTGGATCAGTTCGGCGCTTCGGAGATGAACCAGATTTCGGGTTCGTTCCGGGCGGCGTTGGCCGCCTATCCCGCCTTGTCCCGATTTGTCGTCGCCGTTCCGCGAAATCTCTCGGGCGGGGTGAAGGCGAACGCGCTATCCCAACAACAGAGGTGGAGCCGTTGGGCGGAAGCGGCCGGGGACGAGGCGAAGGCGCTCGGACGGACCGTCGCGATCGAGCTCTGGGACGAGACCCGGTTTGTCGCCGCGTTGTCGCGCCGCGACCCGATCCATGCCGGGATACGGCAGTACTGGTTCGACAGCGACACTCTCGATCAGGCGTGGTTCGCTGACCGGTTCGCGACCAACCGGGCCGATCTGAACGCGCGCTACAATCCCGCGCATCATGTGGAGGTGAGCGCTCAGTGGGCGCTCGACACCCTGTCGCGGAACACCGCCTACCGGGCGACGGTAGCCTCGCATCTGGAGGCGCACGCGGAGGCGCGGAGCACGTTTGAGACGCTCGCCGCGACGGTGGGCGATCAGCGAGATCCCGCGCTCTACAGCGCCCTGGACGCAAGTCTGGCGGCGGCCGCCGCAGCCGGATCGGCGCTCGGTTTTTTCGGAAGCCGGCCTGTCGACTTCGAGCCTTTGCGCAAGGCCCTGGATCATTTGGTCCTCACCGAGGGTCTCCAGTCCCCATCCGACTTTCGCATGCAGCGTGAGGCCTCGGCCGCCGTCGATCCGGAGCCCCAATGGGGAACGCAGGAGCGTCGCCAGGCCTGGTTCGCCTACCGTGAAGCCCTTGAACGCCTGGTGGAGACTGCGGACGAGATCGATCAGGAGACGCTGGTCCTTCCCCGCGTCCTGCTCGTCGGAGAGGCCGGCGCCGGCAAATCCCACTCCCTTGCGCACCTAGTCGAAACCCATCTGGCGGATGGCGGAGCCGCCGTCATGGCTCTCGGGCAACATTTCGTCTCGGGAGATCCGAGGTCGCAGTGGCTTGATCGCCTCGGCCTGGGCGGGCTCACCTTCACTGACTTCCTCGGCGCACTGCATGCGGCGGCGGGAGCCACCGGGATGCCGGGCCTGATCGTCATCGACGCCATCAACGAGAGCCACGATTTCTCGATGTGGCAGAAGAACCTGGCCGGTCTCGTCGATGAGATCAGCCGCTTCGATCAACTGGCGTTCGTCATCTCGTGCAGGGAGACCTATGAGGCCGCCTGCGTGCCGGAAGGCCTGGCCATGGTCCGGCGCGAGCACCATGGCTTCGCCGGCAATGCATCCGCCGCCATCAAAGCCTATTTCGACGACCACGGCATCGACCGCCCGTCGGCGCCTTTTCTCGATTCAGCGTTCGCCAATCCCCTGTTCCTGTCGGTCTGCATACGCCGGCTGAACGCCGAGGGCCGCCGCGCCTTTCCGCTCGGCCTGGACGGCGCCACGGAGCTCTTCAACTTCTGGATCGATGGTGTCGAACGCGCGCTCGTCGGCCGCAACTACGCTCGGCTCGCGCTGGGAGACGGACGCCTGCGCGAAGCGATGCGGAGGTTTTCGAGCCAGCTGGCGATCGAGGGCGTCAGCGCCTTGCCGATGGCCCGGGCAAAGGCGCTTC
The DNA here is from genome assembly GCA_943373195.1 of Brevundimonas vancanneytii. Taxonomy (GTDB): domain Bacteria; phylum Pseudomonadota; class Alphaproteobacteria; order Caulobacterales; family Caulobacteraceae; genus Brevundimonas; species Brevundimonas vancanneytii_B. The sequence continues at coordinate 57,428 of CALSBO010000001.1, read as the reverse complement.
TCGAGGAGGCCGTGGCCGACATCGCCCCGACCACGGCCCGTGACATCCTGTTGTTCCGACTCCTGGATGAGGGCGTTTTGCGGCGCGAGATCGACCGGGCTGGCGTCGAGAGCGTGACGATCACCTTCCAGAGGTTCTCCGACTACTTCATCGCGGACGCCCTGATCGACATGACCGGATCCGCGCCGTCTCTCGCGGCGGCGCTGCGTCCGGGGGGAAGCCTGCACTATCTGGTATCGCGCGGAGCAGGACGGTACGCCGGGGTCGTCGAAACTCTTATGGCCCGGACGCCTGAGCGCCTCGGCTTGGAACTGGTCGAGCTCGACGCCGACTTCCCTCGGGATGTCCCCTTCAGACTGGACGTCTTCCTGAGCAGCTTGCGCTGGCGTGCACCTGCGGCGGTGAGCACGAGGACCGTCCAGCTGTTCGAGCTCCAGTGGGCGAAGACAAAAGGTCGGCGGGCCGATCTGCTAAACCTTCTGATCCAGGTCAGCACCGTCCCGGATCATCCGCTCAACGCCGATTATCTTCACGCGCGACTGCGTGACCTCCCCTTGCCCGAGCGTGATGTCCTCATTGCCGACTACCTCATCAGACACATGGTCGAAGGGCCGATCGAAACCCTGATGGACTGGGCGGCCGAGGCGCGGACTGATCTGGCCGAGCCGGAACGTGTTCGGCTGGCCCTCGTCGTCATCGCCTGGGTGACAGCCTCATCAAACCGGATCGTGCGCGATAGCGCATCGAAGACCCTGACCGCGGTCCTTTCGCGATCGCCGCGACTGATGGCGGGACTCATCGACGCCTTTTCCGGCGTGGACGACGCCTATGTCCGTGAACGAATCTATGCGGCGGTGCTCGCGACCGCGACCCATGCCGAGGCGGAACTCGAAGCACTCCGGCGCGCGGCGATCGCTGCATGGCGGGACGTCTTCTCCCGATCGCCGGTCGAGCGACACGCGTTCATTCGCCACCATGCGAAGGGCCTTATCGAACTGGCGGCGGCCAGGGGCGTGCTCGCCGATGAGATCGAACTGGCACGGGCAAGGCCGCCCTATGCGTCCACCCCGATCGACGAGTGGCCGGAGGCCAGCGATCTGGCGGCCTTCGTCGATACGGCCCCGGACATCGTCTCGTCCGTAGTCGGCCACTACGACGCGGAGGAAGGGCGGTTCAACACGCCGGGCGACTTCGGCAACTACACGATGTCCACCCTGGGCCACAGCTTCTGCGCCGAGCCGAGAACCGAGGCGCCGCCGCAAACCCGGGGACAGGTCGCGAGAGCTTTCTGGAGCGGTCTCCAGATGCAGGGCGGGAAGCTCGCTGCACTAGCCTCGAAGGCAATCTCGGCCCACGCGACGCTGCAAGAGGCTCAAAGCCGGCGTCCATTGAGGTATTTCCCTCTCGATCTGGAATCTGACGACCCGCCGGCCGATGCGGACCTCGAGAGCTTGGCTGACTCTTTCGATGTCGCGAACGCGGCCCTTCGTGAAGCTCTGCCCAATGGGGCGTCGTGGCCGCCATATCCCGATCACCGGGCCGACGACTACCCCCTGTTCTCCAAGTCCAGGGCACGGCTCTGGGCCGCAAGACGCGCAATCGAACTCGGCTGGACCGCGGACCGGCACAAGGAGCTCGAGGAGCGAATGTCGTACTGGGGCGGCCGCGACAAGCACGCCCTCGAGCGCATCGGCAAGAAGTATCAATGGATCGCCTTTCACGAGCTCATTGGTGCCCTGCAGGATCACTACTGGAGCGTTGCCGACGACGGCGCGCCGGAAGTGCTGACCAATGTCCTGCGCGTCGTGGAGCTGGACATCGACCTATCCTATGCAGCGACGGATGCCGCCTTACTTCCTTCGGGACTGCCCTTGATCGGGATCCCGCAGACGGATCGACCGGAGCCATCGTCGATCGAGGAAGCCCTGACGTGGGCGCGCGCGCCAACCGATATTCCTCAAGTTCCCGACTTGGTGGAGGCGCTCGCGGTTGATGGAGCCCGGTGGTGGCTCATCTACGGGACGCAACGGGACAGGGGCTACATGGACAAGCTCCAGGCTGTCGGCCCGATGCGGACCTCCCAAGGGTCGATCCAGCTTGTCATCGTCCATAAGGCCGAGATCACGACCCTTCACGAGCGGCTCAGCGCCGGGAGGCTGAACGCCGTGGAGATGATGGAGTCGGGCCACTACCAGGATGACCTGTTCGGCCAGTATCGGAGCGAGCTGGCCGGCGATGAGACCCCGCTTACACGGCGCGCCAGGAAGATCGACTACGGCTTCGTGTCGCGGCGGTTCTCCCCCCACCGAGGGGAATACGACCACAGCGGCGTGAAGGAGATCGGCTTCGAGATCCCGAGACCTTGGATCCTTCGCGGGCTCGATCTGCGGCCGGCGGGCCCTGATGCGCCCTGGTACGTCGATCGGCACGGGCGGCCGGTCTTCGTCGACCGGTCGACGATCGACGGGACTGTCGGCACGCCGATGATAAACGCGGACCGGCTTGAGCCTTTACTGGCGGAGCGAGGCTATCTCGCCGCCTGGCTCTACTGGGGCGAGAAGGATGGTGGCGTGGGATCCGGCAAGGGTTTCTCCCGCCGGGAGGGACCGTTCGCGCGGGAAACCTACTGCGGCCTCTGGTGGCGTTCGGAGGCGTCCTGGCAGGGATCTCTGTGGAAGGCCGACGGCGACAAGCTGCACCCGTGGATAGACGACGAATAGTCGAAAGGGGGCCTTGGCAGGCTGGAGCCGGGGCACGGTAGAGCGAGCACATGGCCGACAACAAGAACCAGCATTTCGTGCCCAAGGTCCACTTCAGGCCCTTCTCTGTCGACCGGGAGGGCAAGGCGATCCACCTGTTCAATCTGGACAACGGGCGGGCCATCCCCAATGCCCCCGTCCGAAACCAGTGCTCCGGGGATTATTTCTACGGGCACGACCGGAACCTTGAGACCGCGATCCAGACGATCGAAGGCGCCTACGGCCAGATGCTTCAGCGCCTTCTTCCGCCCGAGGCCGAGCCCGGCGCGCTGGAAGGGGTAGTTCTTCGTCGGTTCATGCTGCTGCAGAACCTGCGCACCGAGGCGGCGGCGGCGAGCGCCAGCCAGGTCATGGCGGCCATGGCGCGCTTCCCAGGCTCCTTTCCCGACGGTGAGGCCTTCGACATCAAGGTGGCGATCAAGGTCGCGGTGGAAGAGGCCATGTTGGTCTTCGCCCGATCCATGAAGATCGTCGATGATCTTCGGCTCACGATCGTCCGGAACCGATCGGGGACGCAGTTCATGACGTCCGACGATCCGGCCGTTCTCACCAATCGTTGGTACCTTCAAAACCCTCGGGCTCGGGGCCTGTCCTTCAGCCTGCGTCAGTCCGGAATGATCCTCCTGATGCCGCTTTCCCCGACGACGCTGGCCTTTCTGCATGATCCGGACGTCTATGCGGTCGGCCATCGACGGGGCGTGGTCTGGATCGAGGACGACTCGGAGGCTGAGGCGCTCAACGCGCACCAGATCCTCAACTGCTCCGCCAACCTCTATTTCCACGACTGGGAGACGCGCGATCGCATCGGCGCAAGCGTGGCGGCTTCGAGGCCGGCACGCCTCGACCGACGTCATCGTACGACCTATGCCGTGCGGGGTGAACTGGTCGGCGAGCATGTTCGTTACGACGTCCGGCCCTTCGAGGAGATCGCCTTTGAGGAACGAAGAGACGTCATGGTCCATACGGAGGTTCTGAGACCGCAACCCGGGCGTTGGCCGGGTTTCCTGAACTATCGCAGGGGCGGCCGCGTCTATTCGAATGGCTCGCGCACGGGGTTCGTACGCCGCGGCTGTCTTGAGGCCGGGTTTGTCGAAGGAACAGGATACCGGCGGCTGAGGCTCTGACGTGGCGCGAGCACAGAGTTTCACCAGCCGGTGAAAGCGGCCTTCCAATGAAAGTCGGTTTCACTCCGGCGGGATTTGCCGAAGCGGAACGGCTTGTTCGCTGAAGAGCAGCCTGCGCCCTGACAGGGAAGCGCCTTGCACAGCAACACGGCCGTCCGGCATTCAGTGCAGTTGAAGGAGCAGGAAGGCGGCGAGGAAACCGACCACTGTGATCAGGCCGATGAAGGGCTGGGCGTTCTCGAAGGCCTCGGGGATCATGGCCTCGGCGAGCATCGCCAGAACGGCGCCGGCGGCGAAGGCGAGGATCACCGCCGGGACCTGGTCTGATGCCGAGCCGAGGACGAGCGCGCCCAGCGCCGCCGCTGCGGCGGTGATGACCGGTATCCCCAGCCAGACCGTGAAGATGTAGCGCTGCGAACGACCCGCCAGCCGCATGCCGGATGCGCTGGAAAGGCCCTGAGGGATGTTGGCGAGAAAGAAGCCCGCGACCACGCCCGCGGCGAGTTTGCCGCCGCCGAGCAGCGACAGACCGATGACCAGCGCCTCGGGGATCCCGTCCAGCACGGCGCCCACCGCGATGGCGAGGCCGCTCCCCTTCTGGTCCGTTTCGCTGGGCTGGGCGACGCAGTCTCCGCACCGGTTGCGGTTCTTCGCGCCATGCTGGGCGAGACGCCAGTTGATGAAACTGAACACCCCGCCCCCGACAAGAAGACCGGCGACGGCGGAGAGAGGGTCCCCACGCGTATAGGCCTCCGTCATCAGCTCGACCGCGACCACGGCGATCAGAACCCCGCCGCCGAACCCCATCACGCCGGCGACGACGCGATGGGACAGGCGGTTGTAGAGCGTGACGGCGAGCAGGGCGCCGATCGTCAGGCCGCTGGCCGAGAATAGCCCCCACAGGCCGGCTTGGACGAACACAGGCATCATATCTTCCCGGCTACAGGCGAAAGGGCCGGTTGTCGCGGCCTCCCGGGTGCGAGCGCGCGAGGCGCCCCGGACGCCTCAGGACGGTTCTCGCCTTTCAACACGGACGATGTCTGTCGACCGGGCAGTCGTCACAGCGTGCGCGGTCGCAGAGGCGGCAGGTCGCCCAGCCGCCCTGGGCGTCGCCGAACACCGACGACAGGATGGCGTCTGCGGCCCGCTCCAGGGCGACGCGGTCCTCGACGGAGACCTTGCCGAGGAGGTCCGCCAAGGCGGCCCTGCGAAGTCCGAGGAGCTCGGCGCGCTGGACCTGACCCTGTTGGGTGAGGGTGACGTGAACCACGCGACGATCTGAGGACGACTGCGATTTCTCGACCAGGCCCTGATCTCCGAGCCTCTCGACGACCCGGACGGCTCCGGCATGAGACAGCCGGAGGATCTGGCGGATCTGACCGATCGACATCCCCGGCTCATGGCCGATGGCGATGAGTGCGGCCGCTGTTTGACCGCCTGCGTTGAAGGCCTCTGCAATCGCCCGTCGAACCCGGTCGGACACCGCCTGCGAGAGGGCGCCGAAGGTGTTGATCAGGCGATCAGAGGGGTCGTCCATTGCGCGGACTCCGGTATATGCGTCGTGCATATAATCAGGCGCGGGAGATGTCGAGGGCCTGCCGTCAAGAGGCCCCCAGGTAGGAACCGCGGACTACCCGGCGGACTTGACCGCATGCGGATGATCTCAAGAGCTGCGTCGATAGCTGTCAGGTATCGGTATTTTCTGCCGGCTTGTGCGCTGGACCCCTTTTTCCGCGTCTCCAGCTCGATAACAAATCCAAAGTTGTATTTAAATACAAAGTCTTGACGGTTGTTCGCGCAGTCTGTAGCCGCCAGTGTCCGCTTGCCGTCTATGCTTCGCGCACATATAGACAGCACGATGGATGGACCTCGAGCTCGAAATATATTCGGCGCGTTCGCACTGATGATCAGCGACGACATCGTTCGTGCCAGTTCATCGCGGGCGCCCGAAGCCGGACCCGCCGCCTCGGCGCTGGCCTTGCTCTCGCACAAGCCCGGGCTCTCGATAGGCATGCTGGCGGTCGGGGTGGGTCTGTCACACGCCGGGACCGTTCGCCTGGTGGATCGATTGTCGGCAGAGGGTCTGATCGAGCGCCGGGAGCATCTGACGGATGGGCGCGCGCGGTCCCTCTATCTGACGGCGACCGGAGAAGTCGCCAGCGGCGAGGTGCTCGCCTCGCGCGATCAGGTCATCGCCGAGGGGCTGTCGATCCTGGAGCCGGGCGAGTTGAGGATCCTGAGCGACATCGCCGAACGCGTTCTGCGCGATCGCCTGGAAAACCTCGGGCACTCGTACCGCATCTGCCGCCTGTGCTGCTACGCGGGCTGTACGAACTGCCCCGTTGACGCCGAACTGCTCGAGCGAGGGGTGGACCGCGAAGCGAGTGACGAGGCGTAGGTTCCTCAGGGAAGGGTGACGACGACCTTCGAAGCGGAAACGCCGGCCTTCAACGCCTCCAGAGCGGGTTGGAGCATTGCAAGGCCATGGCCCACGACCTTCGCCGGGGGCGCGGGGACGAATGTGCGCGAGGCGAGCGCTTGCGGCAGGAAGTCGCGATAGATCATCGGACCGACGTCGTCGTCCTTGAGGCTCGTCCCGGAGATATGCGTCGCCTCGATGCCCGCAGGCCGTGACTCGGGCGGCGTCAGGGTCGCCGCCACCCGGCGCGAGCCGTCGCATCTCGCGACGACGGCGAAACAGTGCTCCATGCTGCCCGTCGCGTGCAGTGTTCCGGCCAGAAGACGCCCGCGCAGCGCCTCGACGACATCCTCCACGAGGGTCGGGCTCGCGTGGTCGAGAACCTCGCCGGCGCCCAGCGCCTTCAGCAGGCCGGCGTTGCGCGCCGAGGCGATGGCGAGGCACCCGTAGCCCGACGCCGTCGCGAGCTGGATGGCGTTGCAGCCGACGCTTGACGATCCGCCCCAGATCAGGACGACCTCCGGGCGGGCGGTCGGCGCGTGTGAAGGCGGAGCGAGCGCCAGCTGCGTGCGTCCATACAGGCCGCTGGCGGCGGCGCCGAGGCCGAGAGGGAGGACGGCCGCGTCTTGGTAGGCCATATCGTCGGGGATCGGCGCCGCCATGTGATCCGGCACGATGGTGTGGTGCTGGAAGGCGCCCTGCCCGGGCTCGTTGACGGTTGTCCCGACCGCCTGTCCAAGGACACGATCACCGACCTTGAACCGCTCGACTGCGCTGCCGACCGCCGCGACCTCCCCGGCGACATCGCTGCCCAGGACCGCCGGATATTCGAGCCAGGGCAGCAGGGCGATTTCCTGCAGTATCCAGTCGATCGGGTTGATCGCGATGGCTGCGTTGCGGATCCGTATTTCATGAGCGGCCAGTTCGGGAGGCTCGGCGACGCCGATCCGCAGCGGATGGCCCGGTGCGCACTGCCAGGCGGCCTGATTGATCACGGTCCCGCCCATCGCCCAATCCCTCGATCAGCCATGACTAGGCGCGCGTTTCTGCGCGAAAAAGGCCATAAAGCGGGATGGTCTGGTGACCTGAAGGAAACAATGATGGACGGTGGCCACTACGCCGAGCTGCGGGCCTTCATGGCGATCCACGAAGCACGCAGCTTCCGTGACGCCGCGTTGCGCCTCGGCGTCACGCCCTCGGCCCTGAGCCGGACCCTGCGTCGCCTCGAGGATCGCCTGACGTTGCGCCTGTTCAACCGGACGACACGCAGCGTCCACCCGACGGAGGCGGGAGCCGTCCTTTACGCCAAGCTCGCACCGGCCATTGCCGGTCTGGACCAGGCGCTCGGAGATGCGCTCGCGCTTCGCGACGATCCCGTCGGAACGATCCGCCTGAATCTTCCGCGAATGGCGGCGGAACTGATCGTAATGCCACGCCTGCCGCTCTTCAACGCCCTTCACCCCGGCGTGCGGCTGGAGATGGTCGTCGACGATGGTCTGACCGATGTCGTGGCGGAAGGCTTCGATGCGGGGATAAGGGCCGGCGAGCGGCTGGCGCAGGACATGGTCGCCATACGGCTGACGCCGCCCTACCGGTTCGCGGTGGCGGGTTCTCCGGCCTATTTCGCCAGGCATGCACCTCCGGTCACGCCGCACGACCTGTCGGGACATCCCTGCCTCAAGTATCGCTGGGCGACGACGGGCAAGCTCGAGCGCTGGCGCTTCACCGGGCCCGAAGGCATTGTGACGGTGGGGGTCGAGGGACCGCTGGTCGCCAACGACACCGCATTCCTCCGGGACGCGGCGGTCGCCGGCATGGGACTCATCTTCCTGCCCGAGGCGGCTGTCGAGACCCATCTCGCCAGCGGGGCGCTCGTCCGTGTCCTGGACGAATGGTGCAAGCCCTTCCCCGGCTTCTATCTCTACCATCCCAACCGGCATCAGACCCCGGCGGCGCTGCGCGCGCTGATCTCGTTCTTCCAGGCCGAGAACACACACCCGGGCTAGCGAAATGGTGATCCGGGGGACCGGCTGATGGACCTGACCGCTAGAGGCGCCAGGCAGGGCGCAAGAAGTGGCTGCTGTAGCCCCCGGGATTGCGCATGAGGTAGTTCTGGTCCTCTGGCCCTGCCTCCCAGAAGGGTTCTTCCGGATTGATCTCGGAAACGACCGGGCCGGGCCACCGCCCTGACGCCTCGATTTCGGCGATGGTCGCCAGGGCGACGTCCCGCTGCGCCTCGGTGGTGTAGAAAATGGCCGACCGATAACCCGGACCGATATCGCTGCCCTGCTGCTCGTAGGTCGTCGGGTCGTGGATCTGGAAAAAGAGCTCCAGAAGCGCGCGGTAGCTGAGAGCGGAGGTGTCGAAGGTGACTTCCACCGCTTCCGCATGGCGCGCATGGGTCGCACCCTCCGCTTCACCGCCGGTGTAGCCGACACGCGTTGAAACGACTCCCCGAGGCCAACGCAGGAGATCCTCCAGGCCCCAGAAGCAGCCGCCCGCGAGAATGGCCCGCTCTGTTGCGGGCGCTTCTTCGAGGGTCGCTGACGGGCTCATGGTCGGTTCGACCTTTGCATCGGGCGAGGTCAAGCCGCCGCGGCATCCCCAGCCTGGGGGGCGCCCACGAGCTCGGTCTGCACGTCGGACCCGCGGACGAGCGTCAAATCCACGGGGCATCGATCAGCGATCTCGAGGATGCTTGCGCGCTGCTCGTCACTCAGCGGGCCCTCGAGAACGACGGTGCGGGTGAACCGGTCGGGCGGCGTCATGTCCTTGATCTTCTCATGCCGCACGGTCGTGCTCGCCCGTTCGAGCGGGTAGCCCTTGCGGTCGGCATAGAGGCGCATCGTCATCACCGTACAGGCGGCCAGTCCGGCGGAGACCAGTTCGAAGGGCGAAAGCCCGGTTCCGAGACCGCCGACTGACACAGGCTCGTCGGCGAGCAAGGCGTGCTCGCCGCTGCGGAGGTTGAGCTGGAATTTCCCCGCCAGGGTTTCGGTGGCGACGACGCCCTCGGCGACCTCCACCTGCGGAAGATCGGCCATGAGCAGGGGGAGAAAGCGGCTCGCCCATGCCGCCACCATGGCGGCAGCGTAGTTCGCATCCTCCACGTCGGCCAGAAGATGATCCGCATTGTCCAGCGAGATGAAGCTCTTCGGGTGTTTGGACGCGACGAAGAGGCGCGAGGCGTGATCGAGGCCGACCACCTGGTCTACCGGAGAATGCAGGATCAGCACCGGACGTCGCAGAGTGGCGATGCAGGTCTCGACGTCGAGCTTCTCGACCGCCTCCAGGAAACTGCGGCGGATGAGGAAGGCCCTGCCCGCGATCTCGACCGAGGCTTCGCCGTCGCGCCTGATGGCGTCCAGCTCGTCCGGCCGCAGGTTCTGGAGGATATGCTCAAGATTGGCCGGTGCGCCGATGGTCGCCACCGCCGCGACGTCAGGAAGTTCGGCCGCGGCGATGACCGCGGCGGCGCCGCCCAGGCTGTGTCCGACCAGGAGGGACGGTGACATCCCGGCCTCCGCCATGGCTTTTGAGGCGGCGCGCAGGTCCTCGACGTCCGACAGGAAGCTGAGAGCGCCCCCCATCCCGTGGACCCCGGTTCCGGCGAAATCGAACCGCAGGACCCCGATGCCCGCACGCGACAGCGCGCGCGAGATGCGAACGGCGGCGTGACTGTCCTTCCCGCAGGTGAAGCAGTGGGCGAAGATCGCCCAGCCCCGCGGTGTCCCCTCCGGCCCTTCAAGCCGTCCGGACAGCGGGGCACCGGCCCCGCCGATAAACGTGAATGTTGTTCCGGCCATGTGCATAGACCCTTTAGCGCGCGGCCTGGCGGCGGCGCTTCCGATCCTTCCGGACGAGACGCGCAATCGCTGGACCAGTGAACGTCGTCTTGCGTCCTTATTATATGCGGCGCGCATATAGACAAGTACCTTCGGCTATATTATATGCGTGGCGCATACTTCTTTGGCCGCAGTCTACGGCGGCGCGGAGGGAGGGGCATCTGTCAGGATGGGCCGCACGGCTATGGAACTCACTCAGGTCGGCTATTTCATCAACCTCGCCGAAACGCTGAATTTCACGGCGGCGGCGCGGTTGAGCGGCGTGTCACAGCCCAGTCTGACCCGCGCCATCCGCCGCCTGGAGGAGGAGCTGGGCGGACCGCTGATTCATCGTGACGGAAAGAACAGCCGACTGACCGGCCTCGGTCAGGACGTCGAGGTGGAATTCAGACGCATGATGGCGGCGATGAAGAGCGTCCGCGATCATTCGGAGAACTGGGCGATGGGCCGGCACCGCGTGCTGGATGTGGCCGTCGCGCACAGCATCGGACCGGAGAGGTTTGCGGCCTTCTTCGAGAGCGTGCTGCTGGAGGCACCGTCGATAGAGATCAAACTGCACGCGCTTCAGTCGGGCAAGGACACATCGGAGATCCTGTCGGGAAGATACCACGCCTGCATTCTGCCGCGCGAGACGAGACCGGACCGCAAGGTGGACATGCATCCCCTGTTTCGGGAACGCTTCGTCCTCGGATGCGCCGAGCATCACCCCTTGGCCGCCAGTGAGAGCGTGCGCAGGGAAGACCTCCTCGCGTTTCCCTTCGTCGATCGGCTGAACTGCGAGTTTCGCGACCGGATCCTCGATCACTTCCAGGGCGGGGACATGCTCATGCGGCCGCGGTTACGGTCGGATCGCGAGGACTGGGTGCAGCGGGTCGTCGCCGACAGCGACGCCGTCTGCATTCTTCCGGAACGGTCCGCCACGGCGCACGGCCTCGTCACCCGGCCGATCGATGGCTTCTTGCTGGAGCGGGAGGTCGTGATGGCGACGGTGTCCGGCTCCACGGCGGCGGTCGAAATCCGGAAGATCGCGCACCTGGCGGCCGGCTACGCGTGGAGCTGAACGGGGCGGGAGCTTCACGGCTATGGAAACTATAGGCGGCGCGTATTGGCTAAATCTACGGGGCGCTGCGATACTCGACGCTACGACTGACAAAATAAGCTGAGCGTAGTGTATCCGGACCTCTAAACAAGTATTGGAGACCAACATGAAGTTCGAAAAGTCTCAGACGGCAATAGACAAGCTGACCCCGGAGCAGCGCCGGGTCACTCAGGAGTCGGGCACAGAGAGGCCCTTCACCGGAGAGTACAACGACAACAAGGCACCGGGCATCTACGTCGATGTCGTGTCGGGGGAGCCTCTGTTCGCCTCGACGGACAAGTTCGATTCAGGGACCGGCTGGCCCAGCTTCACCAAGCCGATCGTTCCGGCGAACGTGAACGAGGTGCGCGACAGCGCCCACGGCATGGTCCGGACCGAGGTCAGGTCCGTGCACGCCGACGGCCATCTCGGCCATGTCTTCCCCGACGGTCCCAGGGACAAGGGCGGCCTGCGCTACTGCATCAACTCCGCCTCGCTCCGCTTCGTGCCGCGCGACGAAATGGAGGCGGCAGGATACGGTGACTATCTCAACCAGGTAAAGGAGGCTTGATATGCATGAGCGCGCAGTTCTCGCGGGCGGTTGTTTCTGGGGCATGCAGGATCTGATCCGCAAGCAGCCCGGCATCGTCTCGACCCGTGTCGGTTACACCGGCGGCGATGTCCCGAACGCCACCTATCGCAATCACGGCACCCACGCCGAGGGCATCGAGATCATCTTCGATCCGGCGAAGACGACCTACCGGGACGTCCTGGAGTATTTCTTCAAGATCCACGACCCGACGACGAAGAACCGCCAGGGCAATGACGTCGGCCTCTCCTACCGGTCCGGCATCTGGTACGCCGACGAGGAGCAGAAGCGGATCGCCGAGGACACGATCGCCGACGTCGACGCCTCGGGCCTGTGGGGCGGCAAGGTGGTCACCGAGGTCGAGCCGGTCGGCGAGTTCTGGGAAGCCGAGGCGGACCACCAGGACTACCTTGAGAAACGGCCGAACGGCTACACCTGCCACTTCCCCCGGCCCGACTGGGTGATTCCGAAGCGCCAGACGGCCGGCGCCGCCCGGTCCGCGGCCGGATCCGCAGCGGAATAGGCCTCCCGGCCGTTGCATTCGCAGCGGTCCGGTCCGCAATGTCGATGACCGCATAACTGGACGATGCGGTCATCGACCCGGCCTTGACGAGGGGCGTCGTTCCGTCCGCCGCCGCACCACCAGGATCGCAGACCATGCCGGACCTTTCGTCGTTTCCCATCACACAGCGCTGGCCGGCCTCTCATCCCGATCGTCTGCAGCTCTACGCCTTCCCGACGCCCAACGGCGTGAAGGTCTCGATCATGCTGGAAGAGACGGGCCTGGCCTACGAGCCCCATCTGGTCGACATCTCCAAGAACGAGTCCAAGGATCCGGCCTTCGTGTCGTTGAATCCCAACGGCCGCATCCCGGCGATCCTCGATCCGCACGGGCCTGACGGCGAACCCATCGCCCTGTGGGAATCCGGCGCGATCCTCGTCTACCTGGCGGAGAAGACCGGGCGGTTCCTCTCGACCGCCCCCGCCCAACGCTACGAGACCCTGGCCTGGGTCTTCTTCCAGATGTCGGGGATCGGCCCGATGTTCGGCCAGCTCGGCGTCTACCTGCGAGGGCCCGGCAAGGACTTCGAGGACAAGCGCCCCCGGCAGCGTTTCGCAGACGAAACCAAGCGTTTGCTCGGCGTGCTGGACCGCCGGCTGGAAGGCCGTGACTGGATCGTCGATGACTATTCGATCGCCGACATCGCCACGCTCGGCTGGGTCAATGCGCTGACCGGCATGTACGACGCCAGCGACCTCGTGGATTTCGGCGCCTGCGCGAACGTCCAGGCCTGGCTGGCGCGGGGCCTTGCTCGCCCCGCAGTCCAGCGTGGCCTCAACATCCCCGCGAGGCCCGCATGAGCGTCCTGGCGGCCTACTACTACAACGCCGGCAAGCGGGTGCGGAAGCTGGCGCTCAACGAGCGCGTCCCGCTGGAGGAGAGCCGCTCCGGCTTTTGCTGGATCGCGCTGCACAACCCGACCGCCGACGAACTCCTCGCGCTCCGGGGGGCCTATGACCTCCATCCGCTGGCGATCGACAACGCCATGCATCCGCTCTGCCCGCCCAAGCTCGAGGTCTACAATGATGAGCTCTACATCGTCGCCCAGACGGCAGAGCTTGTCGGCGACCAGATCCGCTACGGCAAGACGGCGATCTTCACCGGCCACAACCACCTGATCACCGCGCGGCACGGCAACGGCGGGGCGCTCGGCAACCTGCGGGAACAGCTGGAGGGGTCGCCCACCCTCTTTGGAAAGGGTGTCGACTATGTGCTGCACGCCATCCTGCACCGGATCGTCGACCAGTATCTGCCCATCTTCGAGATGATCGAGGATGGCGTTCTGGAGATGGAGAAACGGTCGCTGGACGGCTTTCTCGGTCGGAACGAAGTCGCCCGCATCTTCGAGCTGAGAGGCGAACTCACGCGCTTCCAGCGTACGCTCGGCGGCATGGTCGAGGTCGTCAGAAAGCTCGTCCGCGGGCACTTCCCCTGCATCAGCGAGGAGGTGAGGCCGTATTTCAACGACGTCGCCGATCATGTCGATCGCGTGCAGTCCATGGTCGACGGCCTTCTTGTGAATCTGTCGTCGGTCTTCGAGTTCAGCAGCCTTCTGGAGGCGCAGAGGACGGGCATGAGCACCCGCCGGCTCGCGGCCTGGGCGGCGATCTTGGCGGTCCCGTCGGCGATGGCGGGGATCTACGGTATGAACTTCACGCACCTGCCGGGCCTCAACTCGGCGTACGGATGGCTCGTTGTCCTCGGGCTGATGGCGGCGACCTGCCTGTTCCTGTTCGTGCGCTTCAAGAAGGCCAAATGGCTATGAACGCCACCGCTCTCGCCACTCGCCGTCATCCGACGGACGACAGCCCGCCGTTTGCCGAGGCGGGCTCAGATCAACGGCAGACAAAGGTGAAGCCATGACATCCCAGATTACCGACGTCATCGACGCAGTGCAGTCGTTCGTCGCCAAGGGCTACGACCGCGAATACCGCGTCAAGGACGGCCAGCTCGTCGACCTGGAACTCGGAACCAGGCTCGAGGCGTGCGACCTGAGCGTCGACGCGGCCCTGCGGCTCGAAAGCGGGGATGACGCCGAGGACGCGTCCAACATCTATGCGATCACGGATCCGGCGACCGGTCACAAGGGTCTGTTGATCGACGCCTTCGACGTCTTCGACGAGCTTTGTCACGTGGACGTGTCCGAGCGGCTCTTGGCGCATCGGGAGACGGCGCCGGCCGGCGACCAGGATGTGCCGATGAAGTTTGGCCTGCGCAAAATCTACAAGGCCGAGTTCGAGCAGGACACCGCGCGTTACGTGCTGAGGGAGGGCTTCCCGGATTTCCCGCCCTGTCCGTTCGGCCAGGAGTACAGCATTCTCGGCTTCGACACCGCCGAGCAGACCTATGTTTGGTTGGTCACGAGCATCATGCGCGACTCCCGCCTGATCCGGATCCCCTATCAGGGCGAAGACGTCATCGACGAGGATCAGGGCGATCCACGACTGTAAGGGCCCCGACCGAGGCGATCACGGCCAATCCGGCCCGACATCCTGAAACAAGAAACACGACGAGGAAACGATGGACTGGAACAAAGACCACATCCGCGAGACCATGCTTTCGCTGGAGACGGCCGCGCTGAACAGCGCTCGCGAACATTATCAGGACTATGTCTGCGACGCCCGGATCGATCGATCCGAACCGAACGACAACCACGTGCATTCGCAGGCTGAGATCGCGAGCGACTTCGCTGAATCGCTTGACGACACAATCCATGACCAGGCCGACAAGCTGGAAACGCTGCGGACCATCGATTTCGGTCCCAGGTCGACCGTGGGCGAAGGCGCGGTCGTCAAGCTGTCCGGCCGCTGGTTCGTGATCGCGGTGTCGACGAACCGGTTCAAGTGTCAGGGGCGCGAGTTCATGGGCATTTCCACCATGGCGCCCATCTACGAAGCGATCGAAGGCGCCAAGGCCGGAGAGGTCATCGAGTTCAATGGCCGCACCCTCACCGTCGAGGACGTCGGCTAGGCCCCGTCCTCGACGACCGACGGGCGGCGCGGCTCGCTCTGCGACGCCTCCTTCATCCGGATCATCGCCTCAAGGGATCCGGTGATCATGGGCGTGCCGGGACAAAGGATGGCTCTCGCCCGGATGGGGCGGGGCGCCGTCCTGCGGGCAAGGGCCAGCACCGCCAAAATCGCGAGGACAGCCGCCGCATAGAGGAACAGGCCGCCGGGGCCGACGAGGTTCATCACGGCGCCGCCTATGATCGGCCCGGCGGCTGTCCCGATCCCGTTGAGCAGCAGAAGCCCTCGCGCGGTGCCCAGCAGCCGAGCGGGGGGGAGGTCGTCGTTGGCGACGGCGAGACACAGGGAATAGATCGGGATGCCGAAGCCGCCGAACAGGGCGCCCGCGACCAGGAGCAGCGGCAGGGGCGCCTGGACCGCCAAGGCCACGCCGACGGCGGCCACGGCCGACGCCAGGGCGGCGCCGGCGATGACGACGTTCCGGGACACCCGGTCCGAGAGCCAGCCGAGCGGCCACTGCAAGACAAGGGTTCCACCCAGAACCGCGGCCATGAAGGCGGAGATGCCGCCCACGTCCAGGCCGATCCTCTGGCCGAAGTTCGGGCCCATGCCCCAGAACCCGCCGATGGCCAGTCCGGCCAGGAAGGCGCCGGCCGCAGCGAGGGGCGACATGACGATAAGGTCCCTGAACGCGACCGGCTGCTGTTTCACCTCGGCCGGCGGACGTGTGGGCAGGAGGGTGATCGGGACCACCGCCGCCGAGATCAGAAGCGACACGATCAGGAACAGGGTCAGGCCCGCGGGCGGTGCGACGTTGAGAAGCCCCTGCCCGACGGCCCATGACCCCATCGACACGACTCCGAAGATCGACAGCAGCTGGCCGCGCGTCGACGGCATGGCATGGGCGTTGAGCCAGCTCTCCGTCGCCAGGATCATGCCCGCGTAGGCGAAGCCTGTGACGAGGCGAAGCGGCATCCAGGCGACCGGCTCCACGACCGCGCCGTGGACCAGCGCGGTCATCGACGCGATCGCGGCGAAACCGGCGAAGGTCCTGACATGGCCGACCGACACGATGATCCGAGGCAGGACGAGCGCGCCGATCGTGAAGCCGGCGAAGTAGAAGGACATCATCGCGCTGATCGCGCCGCCCGGGAAATCCTCCTGGCCGGCCCTCACGATCAGGAGCGTGCCCAGAAGGCCGTTTCCCAGCAACAGGGCGGCGACGCTCAGCAACAGGCCCCCCACCGGCGCGAGCACGAGGCCGCGCCTGGAGGCCGCCATCATGGTCTCGACCGACCGTTTCATGTCGAGAACGGGCGCAAGGCCTGATGTGCTGCGGCGCGGATCAGGACGGGGGACCATCGCATGGCTACCCCTGCTCCAGTTCCTTGACGATCTGGTCCGCGTCGAGATGGAAGTCCGAGAAGACGATGTGGCCGCCGGCGTCGATGACGGCGAACCACGGCGTTCCGCCTGTTCCGTAGTCCTCCATGAAGCTGGGAAGCCTCGTGCCCGCCGCCGGTTCATCGTGGCCGAACGCGAGGGGAAGCTCGTACCTGAGCTGGTTCACGCGAAGCTTCTCGAAGGTGTTCTCCTCCGCGCCTTCGAAGACGGTCTGGATCACCGCGAACCCCACGCCCCTGGGACCCAGGGCGCGATGCAGCCTCTGCAGCGTCGGGAAGCCGTGCACATGGCAGCCCTGACACCAGTGCTGGAAGGCGAACAGGATTTTCGGCCCCGTCCCGAGATCAGACAAAGTGAGCGGCGCGGCGAGGGTGGCGCCATCCTCGCCGATCCACCGCTGCACCCGCAGTTCGGGCGCCTGTGCTTCGGCCATGCTCATCGGTTTCTCCAGCCGGGTGTGAAAGCCCGCTGACGGTCGACACTGGCGACGACGGGCGAACGTCCGGCCTTGTCTGCGTCCTGCGCCCTGAAGTCTTCGTCGCCAGATCGGAACGTCTGCGAACCTGTAGTCGGAACACGAGTTCTCGTGATCGCGACTATGAAGCCTGCCCCGGACCATAGCCAATAGCGGCCCGACATAGTTTCCATGCCTCGCCGCCCTCCCCTGTCAGACGCGGCCGAAGACGCGCGAACGCCTCGGCGACGCTTCGACCCGGCCGAACCCTGCGCATCCGGCATCTCGGGACGTCGCTATCAAAACTATAGCGAAGGGGTATTGGGAAAACAGGCTGGCCGGGCGCTATAGTCAAGTTACGACAGTCGCGGCGCAGATTGGTTCAAGACAGTTCTATACTGACGGCAGACCCGGTTTTCTGATTTTCGCACGGCCCGCAGACTCGACGACTGTTCGCGCCGGGGTCCTGTACAGAAATCGGAAGTGAACCCGGATGCAATCTGTCGTCGTCAGCGAGAGGACACAGGCGCATGGTCACCAGAGGGTTCACTGGCCGCGGTTCAGGCGGCGACACGGACAAGCGGATTCCGCCCGGTCAGCATCTCGTGGAAAACTTCCCCGTCCTGACGGCCGGTCCGACGCCGAGCGTCGAACTCGCGGACTGGAATTTCACTATCAAGGTCGGCCCCAAACCTCACAAGACCTGGAACTGGACCGAGTTCAACGCCCTGCCCAAGACCAGGATGACGGCGGACATCCACTGCGTCACCGCCTGGTCCAAGCTGGACACCAGATGGGAGGGCGTCCTCATCGAGGACATCTTGGCCGATGCGGGGCTCGATCGTCCCACCGACTTCGTCCTGGCGCACTGCTACGACAACTATTCGACCAACGTCCCCCTGGCCGACCTGCTCTCGGGCAAGGCGATGGTTGCCCTCACATACGACGGCAAGCCGCTCGAGCGCGATCACGGAGGTCCGGCGCGGCTCCTGGTCCCACACCTCTACCTGTGGAAATCCGCCAAATGGGTGAATGCGCTTCAGTTCACGACCCGCGACGAGCCCGGGTTCTGGGAGGGGCACGGCTATCACATCTACGGCGATCCCTGGCGCGAGCAGAGATACACCAATGACTGAGACCGGCGCGCAGCTGGCGACGTGGCAACCCTGCGTGATCGCAGACATCATCCAGCAGACGCCGGGCATCAAGAGCTTCTTCTTCTGGCCCGAGCGACCCTTCGTTCATATCCCGGGGCAGCACGTCGATGTCCGGTTGACCGCGCCCGACGGCTACACCGCGATGCGGAGCTACTCGATCGCCTCGTCGGCGATCTCGTCCCCGACGCTCGAGCTCGCGATCGAGCGTCTGCCGGACGGCGAAGTCTCGAGCTTCTTCCACGATATCGCCGCAGTCGGCGACGAGATCGAGATCCGGGGTCCGCTCGGCGGCCACTTCCTGTGGCCCCAACCCGCCATGGACCCCGTGCTTCTGATCGGCGCGGGGTCCGGTCTCGTGCCGCTGATGGCGATGATCCGGCAGCGTCGCGCCTGGGCCCAGGACGTGCCGACCGCCTTGCTTCTCTCCGCGCGGACGGCCGGGGACGTTCTGTTCTCGGAAGAGCTCCACGCCGCCGAGACGACCGATCCGACGTTCGTCCTGGCCCTGGCGATCACGCGCGACACGCCCGCCCGCGCCTCGGACTTCGGGCGGCGGATCGACAGCGCGATGATCGCCGACGTCGTCGCCCGCCTCCCCCAAAAGCCCGAACACGTCTTCGTTTGCGGGTCCAACGGCTTCGTCAACATCGCCGTCGACGGCGCGCTCCTGGCCGGCCTTGATCCGTCGATCATCAAGACCGAACGCTATGGCGGATAGCGTCCCGGTGACCCGGTGGTCTTGGGCTGAAGGCTCATGGGCGCGCCGGATGCGATCGCGCTGCACGATCCCGGATCAACGCTCTCCCGGCCGTGGCGGCTCTCCCGCGCTGCGCCAACCCTGATCGAGGTCGTCATGAACCGCTTTGCCCAACCCGTCTTCATCGCCCCCGGCCTGCGGACCCCCTTCGGCCGCGGAGGCGGCGCGCTTGCGGCCTATGACGCGATCTCCCTTTCCGTGCCCGTCATGCAGGCGATGGCGGCGCAGGCGACGCCCGACCTCCTCATCTGGGGAACCGTGATCCCGAACTTGGGCTGGAGCAACATCGCGCGCGAGGCCTGGCTTGACGCCAAACTGGATCCAACGGTTCCGGCCTTCTCCGTCGTCCTGGCCTGCTCCACCAGCATGACGGCGGCCGTCGCCGCAGCAGGGATGCTGGGCAAGGGGACGGATCTCACGATGGTCGGGGGCGCCGAAGTCATGAGCCGGCCTTCGATCGCCCTGACCGCCGAGGCGTCGAAGCGGCTCACTGACCTCTTTGCGAAGGACGCAATGGCCGCGCTTGCAGCCCTGCAGGCGCTCACTTCCACCGACTATGTGCTTCCCACCAAGGGCTGGGCCAACCGGATCACCGGCAAGAGCATGGGGGATCATATGGAGGATACCGCCAAGGCCTGGCGGATCTCCCGCGAGGCGCAGGACGACTGGGCGCTCAAGAGCCACCAGCGCGTCGTCGCGGGCTGGGAGCGGGGTTTCTTCGACGATCTGGTGGTCTCCCTGCCCGAACTGGCGCGTGATGCGAACCCGCGCGCCGACACCTCATCCGAGCGACTGGCCGCATTGAAGCCGGCCTTCGACCGCACGAGCGGGATGGGAACCCTCACCGCCGGCAACAGCTCGCCGATCACCGATGGGGCCGCCGGTTGCTGGGTCGCCTCCGAGGACGGTCTGGCGAGACTTCCGGAGGGAACCCCCTACGCCCGGCTCGTCGACTACGAAATCTCGGCCGTGGATTTCCACATGGAGGGAATTCTCATGGCGCCGTCCTATGGCATTCCACGCCTGCTCGCGCGCAACAACCTCGACTTCTCTGACATAGCCCTGTGGGAAATCCATGAGGCCTTCGCGGCCCAGGTCCTGGCGAACGTCGCGGCCATCACCGACCCGGAGTGGGTGCGCGAGACGGCCGGCGTCGGGGCGGCCATGGGAGATTTCGACTGGGACCGCGTCAATCCCAACGGAGGCTCGGTCGCCCTGGGCCATCCGTTCGCCGCCACGGGGGCGCGCGACCTGAGCCAGGCGGTGAAGGAACTCTGGGCCTTGCCCCCGGGCTCGCGGGCGATCGTCAGCATCTGCGCCGACGGCGGTCAGGGCACGGTCGCCCTGCTGGAACGCGGCTGAAGGGGATCGCCGACATGACCATCGACCGCTTCCCGCCGGGGCCCCCCACGCGCCCGTCAGAACAGGCCCGACACTCGCCAATGGCTCCCGGGCGGCGGACAGCGCAAACCCTGTCCGGGTTCGGACGATGATCCAGGCCTCCGACATGAAGGGCGCCAGCCCGGACCTGCGCGCCAGGGCGCTTGCCGATCTGATGGTGCTCGACACCGCTGAAGAGGAGGCGTTCGACGACCTGGTCTTCGTCGCGGCCAAGGCCTGCGCAGCGCCAATCGCACTGATCACGCTTCTGGATGCCGATCGCCAGTGGTTCAAGGCGCGGTTCGGGCTCGACGTCCGTGAGACCGAGATCGAACACTCGGTCTGCCGGATCGACATCGACCAGAGCGACTTCCTCGAGATCGAGGATCTGACGGCGGATCGCCGCACAAGGGCCAACCCTCTGGTCACCGGCGATAGACACTTCAGGGCCTATGCCGGCGCGCCCCTGGTCCTGCGCTCCGGCGTCGTGGTCGGGCGCCTCTGCGTCATTGACACAGTCCCTCGCCCGGAGGGGCTGGGCGAGAAGGAAAAGGGAATGCTTCGAGCCCTGGCCAGGCTCGCCAGCGAAAACCTCGAGCTGCGCCGCACCGCCAAGATGAGCGATCGTATGGTGACGCTGCAGACCGCACTGGTGGAGATCGGCGACACCATTCGCAACAGCCGGGACGCCGGACAGATGGCCTTCGCGACTGCCGGCGTCGTCGGCCGCGTGCTGTCGGCGGATCGCGCGGGGTTTGGATCGGTCGACGCCACTGTGGAGACGATCGACGTCGAGACCGACTGGACGGCGCCGGGCGTCGCGAGCATCGCCGGCCGGCACCGCCTCGATACCTTCAGACACCTGCAAGACCCGCCCGATCCCGGAGAGCCGCTTGTCGTCTGGGACGCCCTTGGCGGCGAACGCAACCTGCATGATCTGCAAGGCGCGACGCGCATCGGCGTCCGCTCCCTTGTCGACATGCCCGTGCGCGAGCACGGCAAGACGATCGCCATACTCTTCGTCCATTCGGCTCATCCGCGAGCCTGGCCGCCCGAAGAGATCGCTTTCCTGCGCAGCGCCGCCGACCGCCTGGAGGCGGGCGTGGCGCAACATCGCGCCGAGCAGCAGCAGCGCATCATCAACGGTGAAATCGCCCACCGTCTGAAGAACACCCTGACGATGGTCCAGGCGATCGCAAGTCAGACCTTGAGGACGGTCGCCGACCGTGAAGCGATCTACGGTTTCGAGCGACGACTGATTGCGCTGAGCGCCGCGCATGACGCCCTGCTGGAGACAAACTGGACGCAGGCCGATCTCCGGACGATCGCGAACACAGTGCTCGAGACCGTCGCATTTGCGGATCGGTGCACTTTGGACGGGCCGCCCGTCGCGCTCGGACCCCGGGCCGCCGTTTCCTTCTCCCTGATCGTGCACGAACTTCTGACCAACGCCTTCAAATACGGGGCGCTGTCGAACGAGGACGGGGAGGTTTCGCTCACCTGGGACATCGAAAGCGCGGAAGCCGAGGATTTCCTGGTGATCCGCTGGCAGGAAAGCGGCGGACCCGTCGTGATCCCGCCCTTCCGGCGCGGCTTCGGGTCAAAGCTGGTCAGTGTCGGCCTGGCCGGCACGGGCGGCGTGAACCTTCGTTACGACCGGTCGGGCTTCTCGGCCGATCTGCGAGCGTCGCTGCGCTATCTCGCCCAGGCTTGAGACAGGATGATGTGCAATGACCAAACCCGTCGTCCTGGTCGTCGAAGACGAACCGCTTGTTCGCCTGTTTGCGGCGGACATGCTCGAGGACGCGGGCTTCGAGGTGCTGCAGGCCCCGAACGCGACGGAGGCGATTGCAGCCCTGGAGGATCGGCTGGACGTCCGCGTCGTCTTCACGGACGTCGACATGCCCGGTGGCGTCAGCGGCATCCAACTGACGGCGTACATCCGGTCGCGTTGGCCACCCATCCAGATCATCGTCACATCGGGCAGGCCCTGGCCCGCAGACGACCCTGTCCCGGCGAATGTCGCGTTCTTTCCGAAGCCCTATCGCCAGGAGCAGGTGCTCGACACCGTGAGACGAATGGCGGCCTAGCGTCCCGTCCTGACGCCGTCGGGCCTCTACACCTTTGTCGGCGCACAGAGGTCGCCCCAGGCCAGGTCTGCGCAGGTCCAGCGCTGCCGGGCGGCGTGGTGAGACGGCGCCGCCACGGGTTTTCCGCTTCGTACGCGAGCACACCCTTGGCGTTCAGGCTCTCATCGCCGGCGGCCGGGCCTTCACCTTCAACCCCCGCAGAGATGCGCCAGGGTCGGCCTCGCCGCCCCAAAGCAGGAGACGCGATATGACAGCTGATGTCCTGATGTACACCACGAGCTGGTGCCCGTTCTGCAGCCGGGCGAAGGCGCTCCTGAAAGAGAAGGGGGTGCAATGGACCGAGCTCGATATCGAGGCGGATCCGGTTCACCGGCAGGCGATGACGGAAGCGTCGGGACGGACGTCCGTCCCCCAGATCTTCATCAACGGCACGCTTGTCGGCGGCTCCGAGGAGCTGTTCGCCCTCGACGTCAGAGGCGAGCTTGACCAGCTTCTTGGGCGTACCCCGTCCACGACCTGACGCCCCCCTGGCGCGGGTCGCCCGGCCCGTGCCGCTTTTTGAACACGAGAGGAGAACCCATTGGTTTCAGCAATCTGGGAAGACACCACCATCGCAACGAGCGGCTACACAGTCGTGGTCGAGGGAAACCACTACTTCCCGCCTGCGTCGGTCGATTTTCGCCTGCTCGAGATGAGCCCGCATACGACCGTCTGTCCCATCAAGGGGGCCGCGAGCTACTACCATGTTCGCGTGGGCAAGCTGCTCAACCAGAATGCGGCCTGGACCTATCCTGAGCCCAATCCGGGCTCCGAGCATATCCGGGATCACGTCGCGTTCTGGAAGGGCGTCGAGGTTGGCTGACAGGCCCGCCGGGAGGCGGATTCACTGACGCCTCCAACCCTCCGGGTCCGGGCCGGCTGTAGACCCGGACCTTCGGCGCCGGCGGTGTGGCGCTCACGCGTCAACGGGATCGATACGGATGGATGAGACGGAGCATGTCGAGTTCGACGCCGCCTTCGCGAAGATTGCAGAGGGATACGGCGAAGGCGTCTACGAAGGCCGACGTTACGGTGTGACAGTCCGGCGATCCGGCGACGGGCGGCGCAACAGTCTGTTCGCCCGCGAGCTGGCCGGAACCGACATCGTCAGCTTCAACCTCTACCGGACGGCCTCGGATCGAGCGCTGCTGAAGCCCTGCGAGATGTCCTCTGAAAAGGTCGTGGCGTTTGTGCTGGAGTTCAGACCGAACCCCTGACGGCGGGTGGAGCGCCTCGCGGTCGCCTTGGACTTCCTCATGTGCCTCGGGGGTATCAAAACAATACTCTCCGGCCATTGGACTTCGCCGGGGGATAAACTCATCGTCTATCGGTCGCGCTCCTTGGGGGAAGCGGCGGCGGCTCCTGTGAGCCATGATCGAAAGTCCAGGCCATGACAACCATCAGCGCCGCGCCTCTCCAGACGTTGTCGGATCTTGAGGAAGGCGCGGCGATGACGGTCGCTGACGCCCTGAAGATCATCCTGGCGGACAGCTATGCGATCTACCTGAAGACCAAGAATTTCCACTGGCATGTCTCCGGCCCCTATTTCAGGGACTATCACCTGCTCCTCGACGAGCAGGCCGCGGAGATTTTGGCCGCCACCGACGCGATCGCCGAGCGGGCGCGCAAGACGGGCAACACCACCATTCGATCGATCGGCGACATCGCGCGCCACCAGACCATCAAGGACAACGATGCGGAGTTCGTGTCGCCGCAGGATATGCTGGCGGAGCTCCGCGCCGACAATCTCCACATGGTCGAGTCGTTCCGGCGCGCCAAGGACGTCGCGGACAAGGCGAGAGACAATGCGACGTCCGGCCTCATCGACACCTGGACGGACGAAGCGGAGCGCCGTGCCTGGTTTCTGTTCGAGATCAGCCGACAGGGCTAGCCGGACAAACCTGCGTCATCCAGACGTCGGACGTGGGAGGCGATGATGGCCAAGGCCGGGTTTGGAGGGGGATGCCACTGGTGCACGGAAGGGGTGTTCCAGGCGTTGCGCGGCGTCGCCCAGGTCGAACAGGGCTTTGTCCAGTCGGACGCGCCTGCGGACGTCTGGTCGGAAGGGGTGATCGTCACCTTCGATCCCTCGGTCATTCCGTTGGCGACCCTGTGCGAGGTGCACCTCAGAACCCATTCGTCCACCCGGGCGCGCTCGCCGCGCAGCAAGTATCGCAGCGCGATCTACATCTTCGAGGACAGCCAGCGACCCGAAGCCGAACAGGCGATCATCGGCTTCGGGGACGCGTCCGGTAAACCGGTGCACACCCTGGTCCTTCCCTTCAAAGGGTTCAAACCCTCTGACGAGCGCTACCGGAACTACTATCGCACCGACCCGAGCCGACCCTTCTGCCGGCGCTACATCGATCCCAAGCTGGATCTCATCCGACGACACTTTTCAGAGGTGGCGCTCCAGGACGCGGATCCGATCGCCATGCAGACCCTCAACAGTCGTGGGGCGCCGCAGGTCCAGGGCGGCGCTGCGACGGCGCCCGACAGTTCTCTTGCTTTAAATCATCAACCAAGGAAATCGAGATGACCGCTTCAGGACGCTCCAATCTACTCCCCCTCGCGCTCGCGCTTTTGGGCCCGCTCTCCCTCTCCGCCGCCCTGGCCGGTCCGACGCCCGTCTCGGCCCAGCAGGTCGTCTCGCAGGGCGCCGACGTCTACCGCCTGCGCATCGGCGCCGTACCGGTCTTCGCCCTCTCGGACGGGTCGGTGCCCATGGATCTTCACGCGCTTCTTCAGCACAGGACGCCGGCTCAGACGGACGCTCTTCTCAAGCTCAATTTCCAGACCAATCCGGTCGAGGCGTCGATCAACGCCTATCTCATCCAGCTGCCGGGCAAACTGGTGCTGATCGACACGGGCTCAGGCGAGCTGTTCGGCCCCGGCGCCGGAGGCGGTCTGATCGCGAGTCTCGAGCGCGCCGGCTTCGAGCCGGGACAGGTCACCGACATCCTGATCACCCACGTCCACTCCGACCACGCGGGCGGGTTGGTCCGGGGCGGCCAGAGGGTCTTCGAGAACGCCACCGTCCACGTCGGCAAGCCTGATCTGGACTTCTTCTTCGATGCGACGGCCCAGCAGCGGACGGGATACGACAAGGCGTATTTCGACGGCGCGGCCACCATGCTGAAGCCCTATCTCGACGCGGACCGCGTCAGCCCCATCATCGCCGACGGCGAGGTCCTTCCCGGAATATTTTCCAGTCTGCATGCGGGCCACACGCCGGGCAGCGCCTTCTTCACCCTGCGGGACGGCGGCGAGGCGCTCATTTTCGTGGGGGACCTCGTCCACTCCACGGCGGTGCAGTTCCCGGATCCCACGGTGACCATCGCCTATGACCTGGACCAGCCGACGGCCGCGAGTGTCAGGGCCGAGGCGTTCGGCGCCTTCGCGCGGGACGAGGTCTTGATCGCCGTGCCGCACGCGGACTTCCCCGGGATCGGTCACGTCCGTCGCGAAGGCGACGGGTACGCCTGGGTGCCGCTCACCTACACCAACCGCCAGCCTGCTGAGCAGTAGGCCTCGCCTTCTGCCTCCCTTCTCACCGGCTCAAGGAGGTTCCTGGTGACCTACTGCCTCGGCATTCTCCTCGAAGACGGCCTGGTGCTCGCTTCTGACTCCCGGTCGAACGCCGGGTTCGACCAGATCGTCGAGGTCGGCAAGCTCAACCTGATGCCGCCTGCGCCGGACCGGTTCGTCGCCATCCAGTCCGCCGGAAACCTGGCGACGACCCAGGCGGTCATCACGGCGCTGTGTGAGGCGTTCGGCGGCGGCGACCCCGCGGTGGACATCAAGGCCTGTCGCACGATGTTTGAGGTGGCGCGGATCGTTGGCGAGCAGCTGCGGGTGGCGATCGCCCATGACGGGGTCTTCGTAACGTCTTTCGTCGGGCCCGGGGCCGGCCTGCTGGTCTCGGGCCAGATCGCTGGCCAGCCACCGCGCCTCTTCCAGATCTATTCGGCGGGGAACTTCGTGGAAGCGACCGGCCGGGCGCCCTTTCTGCAGATCGGAGAGACCAAATACGGCAAGCCGATCCTCGACCGCGCACTCACCGGGTCATGCACCCTGGACGAGGCGGCCAGGCTCGCGATGCTGTCGTTCGACGCCACGATCCGCAGCAACCTTTCCGTGGGCCTCCCCCTCGACGTACTGCTCTACCGGGCGGACAGTTTCTCCGGCGCCCGGCTCGTCACGGTTAGGTCCGACGACCCCTACTGGATCGCGCTTCGGGAGGCCTACGGCAAAGGCCTGGAACGCCTGATCGACAGTCTGGAGCTCCCGCCCAGGAGTTGGCAGCCGCCCGGCGTCGGCGACATGGATTGAACGACGACGCGCCCGGTGTTTCGTCATTCCGGACCTGGAAGGCGACGCCTCCGGCCGGGCGCCGCTCAACTGTATCAACCGTGGTCCCAGCCCGGGAAAGGGCGCCCTTCGGGCGAACCCCCGGCTTGGGTCGTAAGCAGGCCGTGACCCGGCTTGACGATCTCAGGAGTTCAAGGATGTCGAACCCAGGCCCTCCAACGCCGTCACCGCTCGACGCCGCGACCGAGATCTGTCTCCGCATGATCCGCCGCCTCCTCGACCGGGCGGCAGCCCGGAAGCGACAGCTCAACCTGGTCCTTCTGGCGGCGTTGACCGTGTTGTTCCTGGTCACCCTGGTCGCGTTCGGGCTCTCGATGTCGAAGTGACCGGACGGCCGAATTGGCCGTCGCGCCTGAGTTCGGCCTGTTTCCGGGAACGGTGTCGACGAGACGTGCGCGCCTGTGGCCCCTCGGATGCGGTGGGAGAAGATCCGTCGGTCAGGCCGGTATGCGTGCAATCACCTTGATCTCGAAATCGAAGCCCGCCAGCCAGTTGACGCCCAGGGCTGTCACGTTGTGCGGCGGGGACTGGTCCAGGACTCGCGATTTGATCGCCCAGACCGTTTCGAACTGATTTTCGGGATCGGTGTGGAACGTCGTCAGGTCCACGATATCTCCGAAACCGCAGCCGGCTGCGGCGAGGGTGGCCTCAAGGTTGGCGAAGGCAAGTTCCACCTGTTTGGTGAAGTCGGGCTCTGGAGAGCCGTCCTCACGCGCCCCGACCATGCCGGATACAAAGAGGAGATCTCCGGAGCGGATCGCCGCGGCGTAGCCATGCTCCCGGAACAGGGCATGGGGGCGGGCGGGGTAGAGAGCTTCACGTTGTGACATCAATGGACTCCTTGTTTGACACCGATGAGCGGCAGGCCGCGGATGGCCACCGCGTGTGAGTGGCGTTCGGGCCGCTTCGCGGTCATGCGCCGCTCCGCCCCTCGGTCATAAACGCCCGGAATTTCGCGCCCTTGAAGCGATGCTGCGCCACGGTCTGGTAGGCCTCGCTGTGGTACCACGCCCGGGCGGCCTGCATGTCGGGAAAGCGGAGGATGACGGCGGCCTCGACAGCGTGGCCTTCGAGCGTCTCGATTGCGCCGTAGGTCGCCAGAAACTCGACCTGATGGCCATCGAAGGTCTTTCCAACGGCTTGCGAATACAGGGCGAGTTCGGCCGCGTCCGTCGTCTCGTCGCGCGTGAACACGATATAGGCGGTCATAGTCCTGCTCCTGTCGGACGGCGGGAGCCAGCCCGCCTGCGCCGGGTCACGCGGGGAGCTCGAAGCCGATGGCCGTCAGGGCCGCCACGCAGGCGTCCTGGTCCTGCTGGTAGGTGCCGCCCGAGATGCCGATGCCGCCGATCAGCTTGCCGTCTTCCAGGATCGGATAGCCGCCACCGACAGCGACCATGCGCGGACGATAGGCGAGCGGGGCGACCTTCGGATCGTTGGACACATAATCGTTCCAGACGTGGGTCGGATAGCCGAAGGACGCCGAGCTCCAGGCCTTGTCGACGGCGACATCGACGGTGAGGAAGGGGGCGTCGTCGGTGCGTTCGAAGGCGCGCAGATAGCCTGTGGCGTCCACGACGGCGACCGCGGCGGGAATGCCGATGTCCTTCGCCGCTGCAAGGGCAGCGGCGATGAGGGCCATGGCGGACTCGCGGTTGATGGAGGCCGTGGCGATGGACTTGCGGGTCATGGAGGCTCCTTCGCCCATGCGGGATGCACGGGCATGATGGCGGTTGAACTCGGGCACGCGGAGACTGGTGGGCGGTCAGAAGCCTTCGAGGACGACCTTGCCTCGAGTGGCTCCGCTTTCGAGCGAGGCGTGCGCCCGCTTCAGGTTGGCCGCGTTGATAGGCGACAGCCGCTCGGTCAGCGTGGTGCGGATCTTTCCCTCATCAACCAGGTCGGCGACGGCGTTCAGGATTCGGCCCTGCTCGTCCATGTCCGGCGTCTGGTAGATGGAGCGGGTGAACATCAGCTCGTGATGGATCGACACAGCCTTGCGCTTGAAGGCCATGATCTCGAAGGTTTTGGGATCATCGATGAAGGCGAAGCGGCCCTGGGGCGCGATCAGTTCGGCGACGTCGCCGGCGTGCTGCTCGGTGTGCGTGGTCGAGAAGACGAAGGCCGGGGCGCCGATCCCGAGGTCGGCAATCTGCGGCGCGAGAGGCTTCGAATGGTCGATCACGTGATGGGCTCCGAGCCCACGAACCCAGTCCTGGGTCTCCGGCCGCGACGCGGTCGCTATCACGGTCAGGTCGGTCCGCTGGCGGGCGATCTGGACGGCGATGGAGCCGACCCCGCCTGCGCCGCCGATGATAAGAACAGCGGACGCCGCGCCGGGAACGGCCTTGGTCACGTTCAGCCGGTCGAACAGGGCCTCCCAGGCCGTGAGGGCCGTGAGCGGGAGCGCCGCCGCCTCGGCCCAATCCAGCGACGCGGGCTTACGACCGACGATGCGTTCGTCGACGAGATGCAACTCGGCGTTCGTGCCCGGGCGAATGATCGAGCCCGCGTAGAAGACTTCGTCGCCCGCCTTGAAGAGCGTCGCGTCCGGCCCGGCGGCGACGACGACGCCCGAGGCGTCCCATCCCAGAACCTTCCAGTCGTCGCCTTCAGGCGCCGAGCTGCTGCGGACCTTGTAGTCGACAGGGTTGACCGACACGGCCCGCACCTGGACCAGCAGGTCGCGCCCCGTCGGCACGGGATCAGGAAGATCGATGTCGACGAACGACGCATCAGCCGTGATCGGGCCCGGCGTCCTGTATCCGATGGCTTTCATGAGGGTCTCCAAAAACTGGTTCGAGGGGACGCTTCGATCTCTTCACCGAGCGCATCGGCCGAATCTTTTAATCGAGGCTGAGATGACGCCGCCGAGAAAAGGCTCATTCAGACAAGACTCTCTCCAACCTTGACAGAACTCGACGCCAGCCTCGCTGCGGCTTATCTTGCCAAGCCGTATCCGAGACTATCGCAGTGCGTCCGGGATTTATCCAATACGCTATGCGTATAGTTTCCATAGCGCCGAGGTGCTTCCGGCCGAAGTGAGATCGCGAGCAACACTGTGGTGGTCGGCGCGTTCAGCCGACGCAGCGCACAGGCTGCGCTTTCCAGGGCCAACACATGCAACGGGGTTTTCTGAGTTCGGGTCTCTTCGCTGCGAGCCTGTTGTCTTCCGCCATACTGGTCGCGCCGGAACGGGCCGACGCGGCCAGTTTCGACTGCGCCCGGGCGCGAACCGCCAGCGAAAGCGCGATCTGCGGCAACCGGGCGCTCGAGGATCGCGACGTCAAGATGGCGACCCTGTATTCGGTCGTGCGCCAGTTTCAGGGCGGCATGGGCGCACTGGGCGCGATGCGCGATCGCCAGAGCGAATGGCTGGGCGAACGCGAACTCTGCGGGGCCAACGTCGCCTGCATCCGCCGATCCTATGACGTTCGGATTGCTGAGCTGGAACGCGGAGTTACGGCCGCGGCCGGGCGATGACAGGGCCGGGTCCGGCGTCGTCCTGTCCGACACCCGGTCCGAGGCTTCGGCGCGGATAACGCTCAGGGCTTGGCGCGAAGACGCGCCTCGAGCAGGTCGATGTCACGGATCATTCGGAGTGCGGCCTCGCCGTTCACCTCGCGCTCGCGCGCCGCCCGGAAGATCTCGGCCCGTTCGGCCTTGAGCCCGGCCAGCCTCAACCGGCTTTCGATCCTCGCCGTGCGTCTCGCGATCGCCTCCGTCTCGATGGATTGAAGCCGGCCGTCGATGCGCCGACGGTAGTGATCCATGATCCGGGCCGAGGCGTCGGTGTAGAGGTCGGCGTCCGCCTGCTCTTCCGCAAGTCGGTGCTGCTCGGCTTCGATGGCCTGGATGGCGGCCTCGGAGGCGGCGGTGCGGACGCTCTGGATCTGCGCGTCGTGGGACGGCTCCGGCGGCAGTTCCAGATGTTCGAGCAGGCGGGGGAGACCGATGGTGGCGACGATCATCGAGACGATGATGACCCCCGCGGCGAGGAAGATGGCTAGGTCCCGTGCGGGGAAGGCCGTTCCGTCGAGCAGGGTCATGGGCAGGGTCAGGACGCCGGCCAGGGTGATGGCGCCGCGCACGCCGGCGAACGACATGGCCGCGACGAGGCGCAGTCCCACACGCTGCGGGGGCGCTTCGGCGCGGCGTCTGAACCAGGTCAGTTTCAGCGACGTCCAGACCCAGGCGAAACGCAGGACGCCGAGGGCCAGGCTGATGGCCAGGACGTAGACGCCCAGCCACCACACCTCGACATGGCCGGTCATGCGCACCGTCTCGTGAGCCTGGGCGATAATGCCGGGCAGCTGCTCGCCCAGAAGCACGAAGATGACGCCATTGGCGGCGAACTGGACGACATCCCACACCGCCGTGCGCTGCACGCGGGTCGCGGCGAGCGCCTGCCCGCCCTGCTCCGTGAACCCCATGGTCACGCCCGCCGCGACGGCGGCGAGGATGCCGGAGCAGTGCAGTTCCTCCGCCAGGAGGTAGGCGCCGAACGGGATCAGAAGACTGACGAGGATCTGGGCGCTCGTGTCCTCACCGAGCTGGGTTGCGAGCCATGTCTTTCCTTTGGAGATCAGCCAGGTCAGGGCGATCCCGATCGCGACGCCGCCGAGGGCGACCCAGAGGAAAGACCCGATCGCCTGTTGAAGCGAGAAGGATCCGGTCAGCATCGCTGCGACCGCGAAACGCATGCAGACCAGTCCGGACGCGTCGTTGAGCAGGGACTCGCCCTCAAGGATGTGCATCATCCGCTTGGGAATCCGCGTTCGCGCGGCGATCGCGGAAACGGCGATCGGATCCGTCGGCGAGACCACCGCCGCGAGGGCGAACGCGACCGGCAGCGGCATGGCGGGGATCAGCCAGTGGATGAAAAGCCCCACGCCGAGCACGGTCAGGATGACCAGGCCGAGGGCCAGCTCGATGATGGTGCTGCGATCGCGCAGCAGGTCGTCCTTTGGGATGCGCCACCCGTCGAGGAACAGGAGAGGCGGCAGGAAGAGGACGAAGAATATCTCGGGATCCAGGGTGACGGTGGGCGCCATCGAGAGCGCCACCGCGACGCCCAGCACGATCTGCACCAGGGGCAGGGGCGCGCGGGTCAGACGCGCGAGCTTGCCGCTGACGACGACCGCCAGAAGCAGGAAGAGAATAGTGCCGACCGGTTCCATGCTCCTGCCTAGGACGCCGGCCGCCAGGGAGCCAGCGATCTGACCGCCGGGCTTGAGTTTTTCGGCCTTTACCTGCCGGATCGACCGGCGCCCGGTCTATCGCTCGGCCGCCGCCGGCCCCATCGCCGCCATGGCGGCTGCAACCGCAGTGACGAGGGTCTCGACGTAGCGCCTGTCGGTTCGCCCCCATGGCGGAGGCGCATCGAAACGCACAGTTGGCCTTGTGGGTCGCACAAAATGCAGCGCGTATTGCGGGACCACTCCAAGGTCGCCGCTACCCCATGACGCTGTTCCTCTACGACACCCTGCATCGCAAGAAGCGTGAGTTCACGCCGCGGGACCCCGATCGGGTGACCCTCTATGTCTGCGGGCCGACCGTCTATGACTACGCCCATATCGGCAATGCCCGCCCGCCGGTGGTGTTCGACGTGCTGGTGCGGCTGCTGCGGCGCGAATATGGCGCGGACAGCGTCATCTATGCCCGCAACGTCACCGACGTGGACGACAAGATCAATGCGAAGGCGCATCGGGAAGGCGTGCCGATCGGCGAGGTCACGGCCCGCTACGAGGCCGCCTACCTCGCCGACATGGGGCTGCTGAACGTCTCGCCGCCGGACATCGCGCCCCATGTCACGGACCACATCGAGGCCATGGTCGCCCAGATCGGCCAGATCATCGACGCCGGCTGCGCCTATGCGGCCGAAGGCCATGTGCTGTTCGATGTCTCGAGCTACCCGGCCTACGGCGCCCTGTCGGGGCGGAACCTCGACGACATGATTGCCGGGGCGCGGGTCGAGGTCGCGCCCTACAAGAAGAACCCGCACGACTTCGTCCTGTGGAAACCATCCAAACCCGACGAACCGTCGTGGCCGTCACCCTGGGGCGAGGGACGGCCCGGCTGGCATATCGGATGCTCGTCCATGATCGAGGCGGTCCTGGGCCTGCCGATCGACATCCACGGCGGCGGCATCGATCTGGTCTTCCCCCACCATGAGAACGAGATCGCCCAGGGGGTCTGCGCCCACGGCCATGCCCAAGAGACGACCGCGCCCGCCGAATACAGCCGCTACTGGATGCACAACGGCTTCCTGACGATGGACGCCGAGAAGATGGCCAAGTCGGTCGGCAATGTCCTGCTGCTGCACGATCTGGTGCAGACGATCCCGGGCGAGGTGGTCCGCTGGGCGCTTCTGTCGGCCCACTACCGTCAGCCGCTCGACTGGAACCAGGCGCTGCTGGATCAGTCGCGGAAGAACCTGGACCGCCTGTATGGAGCCTTGCGCCGCGCAGAGGGGGTGGAAGCACTGGGCGACAAGCCATCGCCCGAGTTTCTTGAGGCCATCTCGGACGACCTGAACACGCCGGGCGCCATGGCGACCCTGTTCGCCCTGTCGAGCGAGATCGAGCGGGCCATGACGGCCGGCGATCTGAACGCCGTGGGGATCGCCAAGGCCAACCTGCTGGCCGCCGGGCGGATCATGGGGGTGCTGCTGTCCACGCCCGACCAGTGGTTCGAGGGCGGCGCAGACGATGCGCTGAGGGCCGAGGTCGAGGCCCTCCTAGGCGAAAGAGTCCGGGCGCGCGCCGCCAGGGACTGGCCCGCCGCCGACCGCATCCGCGACCGCCTGACCGAACTCAACGTCGTGGTGATGGATTCGCCCACCGGCGCGACCTGGCGGTTGAACGAATCATCGTCGTCCGTCCCCAGCCAGACGGCGGATCCTTTCCAAGGAGAAGATCATGACTGACACCCTCGACCTTTCACACTGGATCAACGGCGAGAGGGTCTCCTCCGAGCGTCCGGGCGAGAGCCTCAATCCCTCCAACACCAACGAGATCGTGGCTCGCGTGCCCCAGGGCGCCGCGGCCGAGGTGGACGCCGCCGTCGCGGCGGCGAAGGCGGCTTTCCCCGCCTGGTCGGACGCCTCGCCCGAGGTGCGCTCGGACATCCTCGACAGGGCGTCCAACATCCTGATGGACCGCCGCGAGCAAGTCGGCCGGCTTATGGCGCGCGAAGAGGGCAAGACGCTGCAGGAAAGCATCGGCGAGACCGCGCGGTCGGCACGCATCCTGAAGTATTTCGCGGGCGAGGCGCTGCGCGTCCATGGGCAGAACCTGATGTCGGTACGCCCCGGGGTGGAGATCCAGACCTATCGCCAGGCGGTCGGCGTGTTTGGCCTGATCACGCCGTGGAATTTTCCCGTCGCCATTCCTGCCTGGAAGATCGCGCCGGCGATCGCGTTCGGCAACACAGTCGTCATAAAGCCCGCCGGGTTCTCATCCGCGACGGCCGAGGCCCTGGTCGCCATTCTGCACGAGGCGGGACTGCCCAGGGGGGTCGTCAATATGGTGATTGGAGAAGCGGAAGTCGGGCGGGCGATCGTGGCCCACAAGGACGTCGACGGTCTCAGCTTCACCGGATCTCAGGGTGTCGGCGCCAGCGTCGGCAAGGGTGCGATGGAGCGCCAGGCGCGGGTGCAGCTTGAGATGGGCGGGAAGAACCCCCTTGTCATCCTGGACGACGCGGATCTGGAGCGCGCCGTCGCCATCGCCCTCGATGGTTCGTTCTTCTCCACCGGTCAGCGCTGCACCGCCTCCAGCCGACTGATCGTGCAGGACGGCATCCACGATCGCTTCGTGCAGATGCTGGGAGAGAAGGTCCGCGCGCTGAAGGTCGGCGACGCGCTCGATCCCGTCACCCAGATGGGTCCGGCCGTGTCCGAGAAGCAGATGGAGAACAGCTACAGATACATCGACATCGCCCGTTCGGCCGGCGGCCGGATCGTCACCGGTGGAGAGCGACTGACCCTCGACAATCCCGGCTGGTACGTCCAGCCGACCCTGATCGCCGACACCGACGCGACCTCGCAGATCAACAACGAGGAGGTCTTCGGCCCCGTCGCCTCGACGATCCGGGTCAAGGACTACGAAGAGGCCCTCGGGATAGCGAACGGGGTTGAGTTCGGCCTGTCGGCGGGCATCGCCACGACGTCGTTGAAATACGCCCGCGACTTCCAGCGCCGCGCCCAGGCCGGAATGGTCATGGTCAACCTGCCCACCGCCGGCGTGGAATATCACGTGCCGTTCGGCGGATCCAAGAAGTCCAGCTATGGCGCCCGGGAACAGGGTTTCGCAGCGGTTGAGTTCTTTACCCAGCAGAAAACAGCCTACAGCTGGAGCTGAGCGCGCTTCGGCGCGCCCCTCCTCGGTGAGAAAAGCGCCTTGGGCTTGCCCACCTCGCGTGGCGGTTACGAGCGGAGTCTTCCCGCACCGGTTCATCTCTTCAACCAGCGCCCAACAGCGCCCAGCCCATACTGTATGCTTGACGCATACATAAGGTGATGCTACGGTTTTGCTCAGCGACGGCAGCCGCCGCGTTCCAGTCCTGGAGAGCTCATGTCACGCATCGCCGTCACCGCCCGTGAAGACACCCCTGCTGCTGCCCAGCCCCTGCTCGATGCGGTTGAGAAGCAACTGGGCATTGTACCGAACATGTTCCGCCTGATCGCCCTCAGCCCGCCGGTGCTGCAGGGGTTCCTGGGCTTGAGCGGCGCGCTGGCCAAGACTCTGAACGTCAAGACCCGTGAGCGCATTGCCCTCGCCGTCGCGCAGATCAACGGCTGCGACTACTGCCTGTCGGCGCATACCTACATTGGCCTGAACATGGCGAAAATCGACGCCGACGAGATCGCGCTCAATCGCGGTGGAGCCTCGTCGGACCCGATGGCCAACGCCGCCGTGGCGTTTGCCGCAGCAGTGACCCGTTCGCGCGGCCATGTTTCGGACGCCGACATCGCGGCTGTTCGCGACGCCGGCTACACCGACGCCCAGATCGTCGAGATCGTCGGCGTGGTCGTCGAGAACGTCTTCACCAACTTCCTGAACAACGTCGCCGGGACCGAGATCGACTTCCCCGTTGTCCGCGCCGCCGAACTGGCGTGATCGGATCCCCCGCCGGCGGCCAGGCGCCGCTGTCGGGGCGTCGCCCCAAGCAGGCTCAATCGCCGTGACGTCGCGCCGAGGGTATGACCGTTGATCAGGACGCCGTACTCGGCAGGGGCGCATCGCGAAGGTTGTCGACCAGGGTCCCATAGGCGGGATCGTCCCGGGTGACGTCCGACAACCGACGTTCCAGATCCCGGAACGCGTCCAGGACGAGGCGCCCCTCCTCAGTAAGACAGGCGCCCTGGGCAGGCCCGCCGCGCGTGGCGCTTACAAGCGGGGTCTTCCAGCACCGGTTCATCTCATCCACCAGCGCCCAGCAGCGTTTGTAGCTCATCTGCAGAGCCCGTCCCGCTGCCGAGATGGAGCCCGTCGCCGTGATGGCCTCCAGGACGGCGGCCTTGCCCGGCCCCATGGCGCTGGTTTCCGCGCTCATGACCTGGAGTCTCAGTTTAACCGGACCGATCCGTGTCAGCATCTTCCGCCTCCTCGCATTCCCCGTGATCCTCTTAGGCCCCCCAGTCGGGTGACAGGAAGACTGTCGACTGGAAAGGGACCGGCTCTCCGGAGAGCTTCAGCGTTTCGGGACCAAGACCTCCACCCTTGCCCCGGCCTCCAGCGCTGGTGCGCCGGGGAGACGGCGCACCAACGCGTTGGCGGCCGCCATCACCGTGACGAGGGAGGAGTCCTGTTCGCTCATCGGACGGACGCGGCGCACGCCATCAGGACCGTTATCGACGATGGCGCGCATATAGTGTTCGCGCGGACCATTGACGGAAAGCGGGCCGTCGAGAACGGCAAGGCCCGTGTCCGGAGCCGCCGTTCCGCCCTGGAGGGCGGCGATCAGGGGGGCCAGGAACAGCTCCGCACAGACCAGGGCGGAGGCGGGATTGCCGGGCAGGCCAAGCAAGGGTCGGCCGTCGGCCAGATGCGCGAACCAGACAGGCTTGCCGGGACGCACGGCGACGCCTTCGACCGAAAGCACCCCGCCGGCCGATCGGATCACCGGCTTGACGCGATCATGATCGCCGACCGAGGCGCCGCCGACGGTCACCAGAAGATCGAACACTCCGGCATCCACGGCGGCCAGAATGGAGGCGTCATTGTCCCTCGCCCGGCCAAGAAGGGTTGGCGTCCCGCCGCTGCGGCGCACGAAGGCCGCCAGGGCCGGGGCGCACGCGTCGTAGATCTGGTGCGGGCCGGCGGGCTCTCCGGGGGCGACGAGTTCGTCGCCGGTCGAAAGAATTGCGACGACTGGCCGGCGTCGGCAGGTCACCGTCGCTCGCCCCGCCGAGGCGGCGAGGGCCAAGCGCCAGGGATTGAGCCGCGTTCCCGGCTCGAGGAGGATCGCGCCGGCGCGGAAGTCGCATCCCTGCGGACGCACCCAAGCGGGGCCGTCCGACGCGGCGGCCAGAACGACCGTCTCGTCCCGACGTTTCGCCTCTTCCTGGATCACCACCCGGTCGGTCCCGGGCGGCAGGGCAGCACCGGTGAAGATGCGGGCGGCCTGGCCCGATTGAACGGTCACGCCGGCGTCGTGGCCTGCGGCGATTTCGCCGACGATCTGGAGGCGCGCGCCCAGGCGGACGTCCACGCTTCTAACCGCCCAGCCGTCCATGGCCGAGGCGTCGAACGGGGGCTGATCGCGTCCGGCCGTGACCGGTTCCGCCAGCCAGCTGCCGTCCGCCTCCGCCAGGGGCACGGCTTCCGCCGTCAGCGGGACGATCGCCGAGAGCATGGTCGCGCGGGCGTTCTCGACGGACGGCAGGCTCATGCCCGCCTCCAGTCGCCGGAGGCCCCGCCGGACTTGGCCAGAAGGGCGATGTCGGTGACGATCATTTCGCGGTCGACCGCCTTGAGCATGTCGTAGAGGGTGAGGAGGGCCACGGACGCCGCCGTCAGGGCCTCCATCTCGACCCCGGTCTGGCCCTGGGTCCGGGCCGTCGCCGTCGCCTCGAGACCCGATCCGTCCTCGGTCGGGCGGACAGCGACCTTGACCGAAGTCAGCATCAGGGGGTGACACATGGGGATCAGGTCGGAGGTTCGCTTCGCCGCCATGACGCCGGCGATCTCGGCCACGGCGCGCACGTCGCCCTTCTTGCCGCCGCCCGACAAGGCGAGCGCCAGGGTTTCAGGCCGCATGGTGATCCGGCCGCGCGCCGTCGCCTCGCGTGTCGTCACCGCCTTTCCCGAGACGTCGACCATGCGGGCGCGTCCGTCGGCGTCGATATGGGTGAGTGCGGCCCCGACGGGTGTCTTCGGATCCGGCATCATCGCTCCAGCAGCCGGGGCATCAGCTCGACCATGTTGCAGGGCTTGTGACGGCTGTCGAGTTGCCAGCGGATGACCTTGTCCCAGCCGTCGCGGATGGCCCCGTTCGATCCCGGCAGGCAGAACACGAACACACCGTCGATCAGGCCTGCGGTCGCGCGGGACTGGAGGGTCGACAGGCCGATGGTCTGGTAGCTGACCTGGTGAAAGATCACCGAGAAGCCGTCGATCCGCTTGTCGAACAAGGGCTCGAGCGCCTCCGGCGTGACGTCCCGGCCCGTCAGGCCGGTGCCGCCGGTGGTGATGATCGCGTCCACCGCACCGTCGGCGATCCAGCGCCGCACCCGCGCACGGATGGCTTCGACGTCGTCCGGAACGATGTCGCGCAGGACGGGGCTGTGCCCAGCTTCGGCGATCCGGTCGGCCAGGATCTTGCCGGAGGTGTCGCTCTCCTCGTCCCTGGTGTCGGAGATGGTGAGGACGGCGATCCGCACCGGCGTGAATGGCAGGTCGACCAGACGACCACCGGGGGCGGGTGGCTGCAGGTCGGGATGGGTGTCGGTCATGGGGTCTCCTCGGCCCAGCGGGCCAGATCGGCGTGGTCCTGGTCCCGGGGTTCGATCCAGAGGCGGCCGTCCGGACCGTCCTCCCGCTTCCAGAACGGCGCCCGGGTCTTGAAATGGTCCATGAGGAAGTCGGCGGCCTCGAAGGCGGGCCGTCTGTGCGCGGCGGCGACGGCGACGAAGATCACCGGCTCGCCGACGTTGATCCTGCCCCAGCGGTGCACGGTCAGGGCGTCCTGGATCTCGAAGCGCGCGCGGGCGTCGGCCTCGATCTCCTCCATCACCCGTTCGGTGAAACCGGGGTAGGCTTCAAGGGCCAGGGTGTCGACGGTCCGGTCGCCGGTTCGGCCGCGGGTCAGGCCGGTGAAGGAGACCACAGCCCCGGTGTCGAGGCGATCGCGGCTGAAGTCCTGCAACAGGGCGGCGGCGTCGAGCGAATCCTGGGTGATGCGGATCAAGGCGTCAGCCTCCGCCGACCGGAGAGCCGAAGGCCACCTCGTCCTCCGGGCCGATCGCCAGATCGTCGCTGCGCAGGCTGAACGGGGTGAGGGTGGTGTTGAGGATCACCAGGGTGCTGCGATGATCGAGATGTTCGGCGAGACGGCCGTTGTCGCCCGCGGCCGCCGCCTTGATCTCGCCGAGGGTCGCGCCGTCGAGCGTCGCCTCGCTCCAGCCGGCGATGTCCCCGAGGGTCCCGAACAGTTTCACGACCGCCATCTCATCCTCCCGTCGTCGACATGGTGCGCAGCACCGCCGGCGCGGCGCCCGGACGGTCGATCCTGAAGTCGTGCCCCCTGGGCTTGAAGCCGATCGCGGTCCGGATCGCCTCGCGCAGCGGCGCGTCGTCTCCGGGATGGTCGCGCAGGACCTGGCGCAGGTCCGCCTGATCGTCCTGGCCCAGGCAGAGGAAGAGCTGGCCGGTGCAGGTCACCCGCACCCGGTTGCAGGCCTCGCAGAAGGTGTGGCTCAGCGGGGTGATGAAGCCCAGCGTCCCGCCGGTCTCCTCGACCTCCATATAGCGGGCCGGACCGCTGGTGCGTCGCGTCGATGGTGTCAGGGTCCAGATCCGGCCCAGGTCCTCACGGACCGTGGCGAGGGACAGGTACTGGTCCGTGCGATCGGCGCCGATCTCGCCCAGCGGCATGGTCTCGATCAGGGTGATGTCCATGCCCAGGCCATGGGCCCAGCGGATCAGGTCGGGGAGTTCGTCGGCGTTGTCGCCCTTCAGGGCGACGGTATTGATCTTGACGCTCAGTCCCGCCGCGCGGGCCGCCGCCAATCCGTCCATCACCACGTTCAGGTCGCCGCCGCGGGTGATGCGCCGGAACGTGTCAGGGTCGAGCGTGTCCAGCGAGACGTTGATGCGGCGCACGCCATGACCGGCGAGCGTCTCGGCGTGACGCGCGAGCTGGGTCCCGTTGGTGGTGAGGGTGATCTCCTCGAGATCGCCGGCCCTGAGGCGACGGGACAGGGCGGCGACGAGATCCATCATCCCCTTGCGGACCAGGGGTTCGCCGCCGGTCAGACGGAGCCGGCGGCAGCCGAGGTCGATGAAGGCGCCGCACATCCGCTCGAGCTCCTCCAGGCTGAGGAGGTCGGCCTTGGGCAGGAAGACCGGGTTCTCGGCCATGCAGTAGAGGCAGCGCAGGTCGCAGCGGTCAGTCACCGAGATGCGGACATAGTTGATCGCCCGGCCGAACGGGTCGACCAGCGGCGCCGAAGCGCCGAAGCGGGTCGGCGTCGCCTTGTCAGATTGGTAGATGACCGTCATGTTCCGGCGACTATAACGGGTCTTCACTGAAGGGCGCGTTCTTTCCTCTCATGACCTGGACCTTCCCGAAGACGGTGCTGGCCGGCCTGGTCTTCCTCGCAATTGCGGCCTGCACCCCTGCGCCATCCTCCGGGTCAGGGGCCACCGTGACCGTCTTTGCAGCGGCCTCCCTGACCGACGCCCTGACCGAGATCGCCGCCGACTACGAACGCGCCGGAGGGACCCGTGTCCGGCTGTCGTTCGGCGCCAGCGGTGCGGTGGCGCGTCAGGTCCAGGCCGGCGCGCCGGCCGATGTGGTCATCCTGGCCGACCCGATCTGGATGGACCGACTGGCCGCCGCGGGACGCCTGGGCCGGCAACGCTTCGACCTGCTCGCCAACGCCCTGGTGGTGATCGCCCCGGTCGACGCCGCGGCGAGCCAGGACGTCTTCGAAGTCCTTTCCGGCGGCGGACGTCTCGCCATCGGGGACCCGGAGAGCGTGCCCGCCGGCGCCTACGCCCGGACCTGGCTGCAGGCCACGGGTCGTTGGGAGGCCGTCCGGGATCGCCTTGTCTTCGCGGCGGACGTGCGCGGCGTGCGCGCTTTCGTCGCCCGACACGAAGCGGCGCTGGGGATCGTCTATCGCAGTGACGTCGTGGGGCAGGACGAGGTCAGGATCGTGCTGGAGCCCCCGCCTCCGGAGCAGCCCGCGATCGTCTACCCGGCGGCCGAGACGGCGGACGGCGGGACGGAGGGACGGGCCTTTCTGGACTATCTGCGCACGCCGCGGGCGGCGGCGGTCTTCCGTCGTCACGGCTTCGAGCCGGTCGCCTGAATGTTCCAGCCCCTCTCCGCCTTCGAGCTCGAGGCGCTCTGGCTGTCCCTCAAGGTCGCCACGGCCTCCCTGGCGGTCTGCCTGCCACTTGGCCTGGCCCTGGCCCTGATCCTCGCACGGGGCCGATTCCCCGGCCGCTGGATCATCGAGGCGGCCGTCAACATCCCTCTCGTCCTGCCGCCGGTCGTGACGGGACTGATCCTGCTCAGCCTGTTCGGCGTCAGGGGGCCGATCGGACGGGCGCTATACGAGGTCTTCGGCGTCTCCCTGGCCTTCCACTGGACGGGGGCGGCCCTCGCCGCGACCATCATGGCGCTTCCGCTGGTCGTGCGACCTTTGCGGCTGGCGATCGAGGGTGTGGATCGCGGGCTTGAGGACGCTGCAGCGGTGCTGGGCGCGCCACCCCTGTCGGTGTTCGCCCGCATCACCCTGCCTCTGGCGGCGCCCGGTCTCGTCGCGGCGGGGCTGCTGGGGTTCGCCCGCGCATTCGGTGAGTTCGGCGCCACGGTGACGTTCGCCGGCGCCATCCCCGGCGAGACCCAGACCTTGCCGCTGGCCATCTATTCCGTGCTCCAGAGCGCGGGCGGCGACCAGGTCGCGCTGCGCCTGTCCGTCGTGGCCGTGCTGGTTTCCGTCGTGGCCGTCGTCGGTTCGGAGATGTGCAACCGTCGAATCCTGCAGGCGAGGCGGACATGACCCTGTCCTGTCACGCCGCCGGGCGCCGGGGCGACTTCGCCTTCGACATCGGGTTCGACAGCTCCGCCCGGGCGGTCGCGGTCGTGGGCCCCTCGGGCTGCGGCAAGACCACGTTTCTCCACGGTCTCGCAGGGCTTCTCGGCGACAGCACGGCCCGCGTACGGATCGACGGAGACGTCCTCCTCGACGACGCGGTGCTCCGTCGGCCGGCTCACCGGCGATCGATCGGCTATGTGTTTCAGGACGTCCGGCTGTTCCCGCACATGACCGTCGAGGAGAACATCGCCTTCGCCCGGCCCTACGGCGGAGATGAACTGACCGTCGGCCATGCGCTCGATCTCATGGACCTTCGGGGCTTCGAGCGCCGCCGACCCGCCAGCCTGTCGGGCGGGGAGGCGCGCCGCGTGGCCCTTGCCCGGGCCTTTGCCGCGCGACCCAAACTGCTTCTGCTGGACGAGCCCTTCACCGGTCTCGACGTGCGGCGTCGCGAGCGGCTGGCGCCCTATCTCCTGCG
This sequence comes from Brevundimonas vancanneytii, assembly GCA_943373195.1. Taxonomy (GTDB): domain Bacteria; phylum Pseudomonadota; class Alphaproteobacteria; order Caulobacterales; family Caulobacteraceae; genus Brevundimonas; species Brevundimonas vancanneytii_B. The sequence goes on along the minus strand of CALSBO010000001.1, from coordinate 14,679 downwards.
TCTGCGGGAGGAGGCCGCGCTGCCGATGATCATCGTTTCCCACGACCCCCGGGACTTGGATCTGATCGCGGAGGATGTCGTCCACATCGCCGAGGGCGTCGAGATGACAGTCGCCGATAACCGGTGCTGACGCGGTGCGGCGGTTGAGGACGTCCGCAGAGGGTCCGGTCTTTGACAGAGCCTGCTCGTGACTTCTACCGTGAACGCCTGCGGTCGGCTGTCCAGCGTTTCAACGCTTCAACAGCTGGAGATCGCCCGCAAGGGCGGCGCCGGCGTTCCATCGGGTGTCGCCGCTTCTTCTGTCTGAGGCTCTGAGTAGCGCCAGAGCGACCGAAGGATCGGCGCTTTCTTCGAACAGCGACACCGTCCAGCCCGCCGCTTCCGCCAGTTCCGTGACCGAGGCGCGGGTGTATTTGCGCGAGCTCTCGGTGTGGATGGTCTCGCCCCTGGAGAAGGCGATCACCGTGTCGCCGATGGCCACATGTTGGTCGCGGATCGAACGCAGGTGCATCTCCATGCGCGATTCCGCCGGATTCCACAGCGCCAGATGCTCGAAGGCGTCGAGGTCGAAGTCGGCGCCCAGCTCGGCATTGGCCCGAACGAGCAGGTTCCTGTTGAAAGCCGCGGTCACGCCCTGGGCGTCGTCATAGGCGGCGACCAGCAGTTCGGGCGCCTTGACCAGATCGACGCCGAGAATGAACAGCGAGCCATCGTCCAGCCGGGCGCGCGCGACCTTGAGGAACTCGACCGCGGCGTCGCGATCCAGATTGCCGATGGTCGAGCCGGGGAAGAAGCCGATGCGACGACCCCGGCCCAGTTCCGGCAGCGCCGGCAGGTTCAGGAAATCGCCGACGACCGGCACGACCTCAATGGAGGGATAGGCCTCGGTAATCCGCTCCGCCGCCTCGTTCAGGGCGTCTGAGCTGATGTCGATGGGGATATAGGTCGAAAGGGCCGGGGCCGCGTCCAGCAGGATGCGGGTCTTTTCGCTGGCCCCCGAACCGAACTCGACCAGAACGGCGTTGTCGCCGAAATCCTGCGTCAGGCGCGGGGCCAGCGCCTTGAGCAACGAGGCCTCCTGCCGCGTCGGATAGTATTCCGGCAGGCGGGTGATGTCCTCGAAAAGGCGCGAGCCCTCGGCGTCGTAGAACCATTTCGGCGAGACCGCCTTCTGGGGTTTCGACAGGCCGGCGATGAGCTCCGCGCGGAACTCCGCTGTCTCGTCATTTTCGTCAGCCCTTGATGGGTCGGCGACAATGTCTTCGGCAAGCCTGAGGCCCATGAACGCCCACCTTTGATGCGGATAAAAGAAATTGCGATAGGTCGCGCGGGCGTGGCCCGGCGGCGTGGCGAAGCATGACCCGCGCAGGATCATCTGATTGGCCATGAACTTGCCGTTGTACTCGGACGCCGTGCCGTCGGTCGGGCGGAACCCGGGATAGGGAGCGTAGGCGCTGGCGGTGTGTTGCCAGACCTCGCCGAACAGGTTGGAGAACGGCGCGGCGTCGGTGACGGCGGCGTGTTCCCACTCGGCCTCGGTCGGCAGACGCTTGCCGGCCCAGCGCGCGTAGGCGTCGGCCTCGTAGAAACTAATGTGACGAACAGGGGCCGATGGATCGACCGGCGCAGCGCCGGCAAGACCGAAGACGGACCAGCCGGCTTCCGCCGCATGCCAGTACAGCGGTGCAATCCACTGCTCGGCCTTCACCGTGGCCCAGCCATCGGCGAGCCAGAGCTCGGGACGGGAATAACCGTCGTCCTCGATGAAGCGGATCCAGTCGGCGTTGGTGACGAGGTCATTGGCGAGGGTGTATGGGCGCAGCAAGGTCTGGTGCGCCGGGCCCTCGTTGTCGAAGGCGAAGCCCTCGCCATCATGGCCGATGGTGATCAGACCGCCGTTGAGACGGGTCACGCCGCCGACGGAGGGCTGGACCGGGGCCTCGCGAGGCTCGATGTCATAGGCGGCGGGATCGAGCGGCGACCGCGACATCAGATAGAGCAGATCCATCAGGAACAGTTCCTGATGCTGCTGGTCGTGATGCAGGCCGAGGACGAACAGGTAGCGGTCCGCGCCCGAGGTCAGGCCACGTGACAGGCGGTCGATCATGCGGCGGTCGATCTCGCGGCGGTAGGCGAGGACATCGTCGAGGTTGGGGCGGGTCATCAGGCCGCGCTCGTGCCGGTTCACCCGATGGCCGAGCGCTTCGTAGTAGGAGTTGAACAGCTGCTGGAAGCGCGGATCTACGGGCTGATATCCCGGCTCGTTGGACAGGATCATCGCCTCGAAGAACCAGCTCGTATGCGCCAGATGCCACTTGCCCGGGCTGGCGTCGGCCATCGGCTGGGCGGCGAGGTCCTCGGCCGAGAGACCCGCGGCCAGTTCGGTCATGCGATCGCGGACGGCGCGGTAAGCCGCAACGTCGTTCGACCAGGGCGACTGAAACTGCGGGAGCTCGCTCATGATCGCGACGGGCTTTCGGCAACCGTCCGCCAATCAGCAAGGCGCCGCCTGGCCGTCCTGTCGCGCGATTGCGTGGCGGCTCTCAACTCAGGCCCTGGCCAGGGCGCTGGCCGCCTTGCCGTCATACTGGCCGCCGAAGCTGGTCTTCAGGTGCGCCATGATCGTCCCGACGTTGGCCCCGGGGTTCCTGGCCCGGAAGTCGTTGATGGCCTCGCGCAGTTCCGATTCCGTCATCTGCTTCGGGCCATAGGCGGACAGGATCGCGAGTTCGGTTTCAGCCGCCCCGACCCGCTCGTCCACCTTCGACACATCGCCACCAGCCTGGATCAGACGCGCGCGCTCGGTCGCGAGGTTCTCCAGCGTCAGCTTCGTGTTCTTCGAGAACTTCGCGACGGTTGCGACAACCTTCTCGTCGGTGACCTCCGTCACGCCGCGCTTGAATTCCTCGGTCGTGATCTGGGTCGCCTCGCCGATCAATGTGGTCAGCACATCAGCCTTAAGGCGGTCGCCCAGCTTGCGCGCCGCCAGTTGGTCCGCTTTGATTTCGTCGAGTAAATCCATATCCATATCCCTTCAGTTCATCTGTTCGATCCTGCCCGCCAGGCTTGAATATGGGCGGAGACGGTCAGGCTCGGAAGAAGCGTCGCCTTCCAGCGGAGACGCGTCCTGATTTGGTCTGCCCGCACGCCGCTGGCCATCGGGTGGACGACGACGCTGCTCGGCCGTCGCAGACCTCCGGACCGGCATGGACCTCCGGCGCAGAACCGCGGATGCGTTCGCCGTATCGATCATCGCGGTCCACGCTCACTGCGGCATCTCGACGTGGCCGCCGAACCCGAGGCGCATGGCCGACAGCAGCCTGTCGCCGTAGGTGTTCTCGCTGCGCGAGCGATAGCGGGCATATAGCGCGGCAGAGAGAACATTGGCGGGCACGGCCTCTTCCATCGCCGCCTCAATGGTCCAGCGGCCCTCGCCGCTGTCGGCCACCTTGCCGGTGAAATGCTCCAGCGACTTGTCCCTGGCCAGGGCCGAGGCGCTGAGGTCCAGGAGCCAGGAACTGATCACGCTGCCGCGCCGCCAAACCTCGGCGATGTCGGGCAGGTCGAGGGTGAAGCGTTCGTCCTCAGGCAGGCGTTCGGACATCTTGTTCTTCAGGATGTCGAAGCCCTCGGCATAGGCCTGCATGAGGCCGTACTCGATGCCGTTGTGGACCATCTTGACGAAATGACCGGCTCCGGCGGGACCGGCGTGGATATAGCCCTTCTCGGCCCGGTCATCGGGGGCGTCGCGACCCGTGGTGCGGACGATGTCGCCATAACCGGGGGCCAGGGTCTCGAAGATCGGGTCGAGAGCTCTGACCACCTCGGCGTCTCCCCCGATCATCATGCAGTAGCCGCGCTGCAGCCCCCAGACACCGCCGGAGACGCCGATGTCGACATAGTCGAGCCCCTTGTCGCGCAGCGCCTTCGCACGACGGATGTCGTCCTTGTAGTAGCTGTTGCCGCCGTCGATGAGGATGTCGCCGGGTCTGGCGATGCCCGCGATCTCGTCGATCGTCTCTTCGGTGAGGGCGCCGGCCGGCAGCATGACCCAGTAGATCGCCTTCTCCCCGAGCCTGGACCGCATGTCCCTGAAGTCGGTCGAGGCGATGGCGCCTTCCCTGGCGAGTTCCTGGACGGGTTCCGGCGAGCGGTTATGCACCACCACCTCATGGCCGCCGCGGATCAGGCGGCGGGCGATGTTGGCGCCCATGCGGCCGAGGCCGATCACACCGATCTTCATGAGGGGAATCCTTCAGGCTGTTGTGGGCGATTGATGAGATGACAGGTCAGGCGAAAGCGCCTTGAAAGATGGCGTGGCGGCGGTCTTCGACCGCGGCACGGCATCGTCGGCGTCACGCGCGAACATGATCCCAGACCTTGGAGATCACGACCGAGCCCTCGCCCACTGAAGATGCGACCCGCTTTACGGAGCTGGCGCGGACATCCCCCACCGCGAAGACCCCGGGTTCCGAGGTTTCATAGGGCGAGCAACCCCCTACCTGTTCCCCGGTCAGGACAAAGCCGCGGGGGTCGAGGTCGACAAGCCCCGAGAGCCAGGCGGTATTGGGAGCCGCGCCGACCATCACGAAAACCGCGCAGGACTCGATCATGCGGGTCGAGCCGTCATGCACGTCGCGGATCGTGACCGACTCGAGCGTGTCCGAGCCGTGAAGGACGCTGACTTCAGTCCCGTATTCTATCGTGATCGCCGGATCTGCATTCAGCCGGCTGGACAGGTAACTGGACATCGACGACGCGAGCGAGTTCCCGCGAACCAGGACGCGGACATGTTTGGCGGTTCGGCTGAGAAACATCGCAGCCTGGCCGGCGGAGTTGCCGCCGCCGATGATGATGGCCTCGGTGTCCCGGCAATAACGCGCCTCGCTCTCGGTCGCCGCGTAATAGACGCCCGCGCCTTCGAACGCTTCGAGCCGATCGATCGGGAGCCGGCGATACTGGACGCCGGTCGCCACCACGACGGCCCGTCCCCGGACCCGCTGTTCGTTGTCGAAGGTGGCGCAGAACGTCTGGTCTTCCAGACGTTCCAGTTTCACCACCCGCCGCGGCATTGCGAAACGCGTGCCGAACTTCATCGCCTGGACCTCGCCGCGCCACACCAGATCGGCGCCGGAGATTCCGGTCGGGAAGCCCATGTAGTTTTCGATCCGGCTCGACGCGCCCGCCTGCCCTCCAATCGCGACATCCTCGATCACCAGGGCGCGAAGCCCTTCGGCTCCGGCGTAGACGCCTGCCGACACGCCGGCGGGGCCCCCGCCGACGATCAGGACGTCGAAGGCCTCATCGTCGACGAGATCGTGGTTGAGGCCGAGCAGGCGGGCGACCTTGTCGGGCGTCGGGTCGGCGACGACCACATCGCGGCCGAAGATCACCGCCGGCTCGTCCGGTGAGACCGAACAGCTCGTGGCGACAGCCGCCGCCTCCGGACTCCCGAGCGCGTAGGACATGTACGGCAGACGGTTGCGGCTGGCGAAGTCCGCGATCCGGCGGACCGCCCGGTCCTCGTCCTCGCCGATCAGAACAAGCGTGCCGTAACGTCTGTCGACCTGCTGGCGCCGTCGCGCCGCGAGCACGGTGATGACGATGTCGGACATCTCCGGGATCTCGGACATCAATCGCAGCATGTCGATCCGCGGCACTTCGATCACGGTCGTGTCGGTCACGGCTCGCATCGGCATCAGCCAGCTGCCGCCGTTCAGGAACGAGATCTCCGCCATGAACTGGGTTGGCCCGAGCGTGGATGCGATATGGCGCCCGTCCGTGAAGGGGTTCACGACCTCGATCTCGCCTTCCTGGACGTAGACGAAGCGGTTGGCCGGTTCCCCGGCACGGGCGACGAACGCGCCTGCAGGATAGCGGCGGACCGTGCCGACCGCCTGCAACGCCGCGACGTGCGTCACCGAAAGGGGGACGCGTTGCATCTCGCGCAAATCGCGCCCGATGGATTCCATGCGTCGTGCCCTTCTTGCCGCCTGAGCGACAGTCGGCCAGGCGGCCTGACTTCGCAAGACCAAGCTTGGCGGGGTTCCTGATTATATTACGCGGTTCACGTATGGCGGCAGACGTTGCTGAATCCGCGTAATGCAATAGGTGATCTCAACTTGGGTATGGAAGCTATGTCTCGACGCTATTGCTTCGGGACAACTCCCGCCCGCCGCTCCTGCACCACGAAAGCCATTCCGACCGAGCGCGGCGCCGTCAGGGCGAAGCCGAACTGGGCGTAGAGCCGGTGCGCTTCGCCGTCGGCCATCAGGCTGACATGGGCGCCCTCCGGCGCCGTGGCGCGCAGGTGATCGACCAGCGCCCCCACGATGGCCTTGCCCAGTCCACGCCCCTGATGCTCGGGAAGGACGGCGATATCGACCACCTGAAAGAAGAGGCCACCATCGCCGACCACCCGGCCCATCCCCACAGCTTCGCCGTCCTTGCGGATGACGACGGCGAAGACGGTGTTGGGCAGGCCGGCGGCTGCGCCTTCAGCCGTCTTGGGTGTGAGGCCCGCCCTTATGCGAAGTCCGAGATAGTCTTCCTTCGCAGGGGTTCCGACGTGAAGCGTGTAGTCGTTGGTCAAAGGTCCCTGCGATCTGAAGGCGTTGCACTCAGGCGGCCGCGCGATCGATCTCTGGATCGAAGCGCTGGAGGAAGTCCTCGCGCGTCACCTCGCCCAGGTCCACCATCTTGGCGCCGCCGGCCGCGATGACGGTGACGTCGGTGATGCCGATCACGTTCAGGATGAGCCGCAGATACTGGGTCGCGAGGTCGCGATCCCGGATCGGCGAGCCTTCGGTATAGATGCCGCCGGAGGCCATCAGAACGGTCGCCGTCTTGCCGGACAATAGACCTTTGCCGTCGAAGCCGAGCGTCAGCCCCTTGCGCACGATATGGTCGATCCAGGCCTTCAGCGCGGCCGGCACATTGTAGTTATAGACCGGGGTGGCGATGACGACGTGGTCGGCGGCGAGCAGTTCGGCCACCAGTTCGTCGGACAGCCGCATCGCCTCCTTCATCTCGGGCGAATGCTGCTCGGACGGCGTGAAGTAGGCCTGGAGCCACGGCGCGTTCACGAACGCCAGGTCGGTCTCCATCAGGTCGCGGATGACGATCTCTCCGTCAGGGTGGGCCGCCCGCCACCTCGCGACGAAGCGACGCGTGAGATTGCGCGAGATCGAGTGGTCGCCGCGGGGGCTGGTCTCGATGACAAGCAGTCGGGTCATGGGATTGTCCTTTGAAAAAGAGGAAGGATCAGCCGAAGCGGAAGCCGGAAATCGGCTTGCCGAGGACGCGGCCGTGGAAGACGACCTCGCCGGGCTCGCCCGACGCCGCGCCGGCGGCGACCATCAGCGGCAACAGATGATCTTCGTGCGGCTGCGCCGCGCGGGCGCCCGGCGCCTGTTCCCAGGCGATCAGGGCCTCATCGCGCCGGGACGGATCGACCATCGCCTCGCGCAGCCAGGCGTCGAAGGCCTCCGCCGCCGGATCAGGCGCCTGACCGTCGCCGAAGCCGCGCATGTTGTGATAGGTCTGGCCGCTTCCGATGATCAGCACGCCGTCGTTGCGCAACGAGGTCAGCGCCCGCCCGATGGCGAGATGGGTCGCGGGGTCCAGACCCTGCTGCAGCGACAGCTGCACCACGGGGATGTCGGCTTGCGGGAACATCACCTTGAAGGGGACGAAGACGCCGTGGTCCCACCCGCGGTGATCGTCGGACGCGCTGGCGATTCCCGCCGCCGACAGCCGTTCGCGAACCTCGGCCGCCAGTACGGGCGAGCCGGGCGCGGGCCATTGCAGGCGGTAGGTGTACTCCGGGAAGCCGCCATAGTCGTACAGAAGGGGCGGCGTCGCCCCGCTGTTGACCGTCGGTCGAGCCGCTTCCCAATGGCCGGAGATGACAAGGATCCCGCGAGGCCGTTCGGTGAGCTCTCCGACGAACCCGCGCAGGTAATCCTCCAGTTCGCGCCAGGCCGAGCGCATCGGACCCGGCTCCAGGAAGAAGCAGGGTCCGCCGCCGTGATTGATGAAATAGGTTGGTTGCATGCCAAGGGAGATAGGGTCGACAGCTCCCTTGCGGGAGCGATGAAGTTATGATGATGTCCATCAGTCTGGATGATGGATCGTGATCGGAAACCTCTCGCTCGATCAGCTGCGCGTACTCGTCGCGATCGCCGACGCCGGCAGCTTCTCGGCCGCCGGGCGGCGGATCGGCCGCGCCCAGTCGGCCATCAGCCAGGCCGTGGCCGGGCTGGAAGCGACCCAGGGCGTTCAGCTCTTCGACCGCAGCGGTCATCGCCCGCAGCTGACCGAGATCGGACGGCTTCTGGTGGACCAGGCCCGGATGGTGCTGGCGAGCGCCGCGCGGTTCGAGGCCGTGGCGGCGAACACCCGCTCAGGGCTGGAGCCGGAACTGGCGCTGGCCATCGATCCGCTCGTGCCCTCCGGGCCTCTGATCGAGAGCCTGCGGGCGCTTCGCGACACCTATCCCGACCTGCCGGTCAGCTTTTCGACCGAGGGGCTGGGGGGAGCGGAGCGGCGGTTGCGCCAGGGCTCCGCGGCCCTCGCCATCTGCCTCCTGCTGCCTTCACCGCCGGACGATATCGCCGCCCTGCCGCTGCTCAGCGTCAAGCTTGCGCCGGTGGCTGTGCCTGACCATCCGCTGGCTCGCCTGGGTCGACCCATCACCCGGGCGGATCTCGATCCGCACATCCAGCTGGTCCTGTCGGACCCGATCGACGCCACAGGACCGTCCTACGGTCTGGCCAGCGCGCGTCTCTGGCGTTTCGTGGATCTCCAGCGGCGCCTGGACATGTTGCTGGCCGGCTTCGGCTGGTGCCGCATGCCCGAGCATCTGATCACGCAGCTGTTGGCGGAGGGCAGGCTGGTCCGCCTTGAGTTGGCCGATGACGGCGCCCGCGAAGATCTCACCATCTACGCCGCACACATGCGGGACCGACCCCTGGGGCCTGCCGGACGCTGGCTTTTGAATGACCTGAAACTGCGTTTGATTGGATCGTGACGGGTGGACGGCCAGCTATGGCGCGGCTTGGCGCCGGCCTCCGCCATCACCGCCGATCATGGCGGAGTCTGGTCAGCGTCCTGAACCGTCCGTCGTCTCCAGGTAAGCGATGATGTCGCGGCGTTGGTTCGCGTCCGGAACGGTCAGGTACATCCGCGAGCCGGGAGCCATGCGCTGCGGACCCTGGAGCCAGGCATCAAGCCTGTCAGACGTCCAGACGCCGCCGACCTGCCGCAGCGCCGGCGAGTAGTCATAGCCGTTCGCCGATGCCACGCGCCGGCCCACGACACCCCGATGTCTTGGGCCGGTGCGGTTGACGTCGAGCGAGTGGCAGGCGCCACAGCGGCCATCGTACAGCGCGTGTCCACGCGTGGCATCCCCGCCGCTTTGCGCGAAGGCCGCCGGCGAGTGGATAATGGCATTCGCTAGGGAGGAGATGACGGCGAAGACGAGGACCAACCCCTCCCAGGTCAGGCGCTTCACGGTTCAGACGAACAGGAAGGCCTGGGCCGGAATCGCTGTCCCAGCCGCATTATTCAAGGTCGCCCAGTGAACGGCTTCGTCGGCGGAGAGCTGCGTGAACAGGTGCACCAGGCCCTTGTCGGACAGGGCGGCCACCTGCCCGGTGTAGGCGTTGGTCGCCCCCTGTTCGAGGCGCGTGGCGAGCGCCACGACCTCAGCTTCGGACGTCAGGGTCGCGAGAGAGAGCGCTTCGACATAGTCCGCGTCCGATCTGGGCTCTACCGGCGTGCCGCCCGCCTCACGGACCACTCGAGCGAGCGCGTCACGATGTTGCTGATGGTGTCCCATGAACAGTGTAGCGACCTGCAAGGTGCCAGCGGACAACAGCCCGCTCGTACCGGCAAGCCGATAGGCCGCGATCCCCTCGTGCTCGATGGCGAGGGCGCCGTTCAGAATGCCGACATCGCCGTCTCCGGTCTGCGCAACGGCGGCGCCGGCGGATGCGAAGAGCCCTGCTCCCGCCAGGGATCCCGCGGCGATGAACAGATTTCTACGGCCCGGTCGGGCTGGTTCTGTGGTCACCTGAACCTCCTTTGGACGAAGACCGCGTCCTCGCCGCTTCAGACGTCGACTTCACGGGCCGGCATCCAAAGCGTATCAGGCCGTCACCCGCGGCGACACGCTTCGGTGAGGCATTCCTTCTATGCCTGCCGGCTATCGGTTCACGGACCCGTCCCTTCCCCAAGCCCATCGCCGACCCACCATGAGGCCGTGCGCAGTGAGCAGGCGAAGATCAAGTTCAAGCTCGGATTGATCGCTTCACGACGCAGATTCAGGTCGGTGGCAATCCCCGCAACGCGAACGGTCTGCTACTTGTCGCCGCGTGGTTTCCCGTTCATCTGACGTGGGTCGCGGGACCGGGATCCACGATGAGATCGTGGGAAGGGTGAGATCGCAATGGGCGCTTCGCAGACGGATCCATCGGCCTTTTACGGTGTTCTGGAGGAATGGATCACCGCGTCCGATGTCATGGAGCGCACGCTCAAGCCGGGTGACCCGATGCCGGGCTTCATGGCGCCGATGATCGACGGTCGCCTGGTGTCGTCCCTGGAACTGCTCCGCAGCGGCCCGTTGGTCATCAGCTTCTTTCGCGGCGCCTGGTGCACGTTTTGCGTCGAGGAGCTTCGAGCCCTCGACGCCGCCCTCCCCCAGTTCGCTGCACGGTCAGTCGGCGTTGTCGCCATCTCTCCAGAGACATCCGAACCGGCGCGCCGCCTGCAGTCGGAACTCTCGATCCCCTTATTGTCGGATGTCGACTACGCGATCGGCCTGCTGTTCGGCGTCATCTTCGTGGTGCCGCCGTTCATGCGCGCCCACCTCGAGGCCCGTGGGATCAATCTCGGCGACCTTCACGGCTCCCGGACCTGGATGCTGCCGATCCCGGCGACCTATGTGATCGACCGGAATGGCGCTGTCGCCGCCGCCTTCGTGGACCCCGACTTCACCTGTCGAACCGATCCCGGAGATATCCTTGAGGTGATCGCCAGCCTTGAGGCCTGATCGCCCCATTGCGGTTTCGCGGCATTGGCGTTCGTAAGCTTTTCAAAGGACTCTTCTCGTGTCGAAACCCACAGCAGACAGCGTCGCGCCGGAGCGGTTCGATGCCCTCATCATCGGCGCCGGGCAAGCAGGACCGTCGCTCGCGGGGCGTCTCAGCGCCGCCGGGATGACGGTCGCGATCATCGAGCGCCATCTGGTCGGCGGGACTTGCGTCAACACAGGCTGCAAGCCGACCAAGACGCTCGTGGCCAGCGCCCAGGCCGTTCGAACCGCGCAGCGCGGCGCGGAGTACGGTTTCTCCACAGGCGAGGTGAGGGTCGACATGGCGGCCGTTGCGGCGCGCGCGAACAAGGTCATCCTCGACTCGCGGTCGGGTAACGAGGACTGGCTGACCGGCATGGCCAATGTCGATCTGATCCGCGGCCATGCGCGGTTCGAAAGCGCCGACACGGTCGTCGTCGAAGGTCGGCGGCTGACGGCGCCCCGGATCTTCATCAACGTCGGCGGCCGGGCCAACGTCCCGGAGATGCCCGGGCTGTACGACGTGCCCTGGATGACCAACACCGGGATCGTCGGCCTGGATGTCCTGCCCCGGCATCTGATCGTGGTGGGCGGCAGCTACATCGGGCTGGAGTTCGCCCAGATGTATCGCCGCTTCGGCGCGGAGGTGACAGTCGTCGAGCGGGGAGACCGATTGATCGGCCGCGAAGACCCGGATGTGTCCCAGGCCGTGCGCGAGATTCTCGAGGCCGAAGGCGTCACGGTCCGGACCGGTGCCGACTGCATCGGCTTTGCGCGGGCGCCGGAGGGGGTGTCCGTGTCGGTGGATTGCGCCGAGGGGGAGCCCGCTTCGGTAGGCAGTCACGTCCTGCTGGCGATCGGTCGACGTCCGAACACGGACGATCTGGGTCTGGATGCGGCCGGCATCGCGACGAACGCCCGGGGCTATATCACGGTGGATGATCAGCTGAGGACATCTGTCGAAGGCGTCTGGGCGCTGGGCGACTGCAATGGCCGCGGCGCCTTCACCCACACCGCCTACAACGACTTCGAGATCGTGGCGGCCAACCTTCTTGATGGCGAGGATCGGCGCGTCAGTCAGAGACTGCCCGGTTACGCCCTCTATATCGATCCGCCGCTCGGCCGGGTCGGGATGACGGACGCCGAAGCGCTGAACAGCGGACGTCGCCTGCTGTTCTCAAAACGGCCGATGACGCGCGTCGGGCGGGCGGTCGAGAAGGGCGAGACCCAGGGCTTCATGAAGGTGGTGGCTGACGCCGACACGCGCCGGATCCTGGGCGCGGCCATTCTCGGCGTCGGCGGCGACGAGGCGATCCACGGCATTCTCGACATGATGTCGGCCGACCAGACAATCGAAGCGCTTCGCTGGGCCGTGCCGATCCACCCCACAGTCGCGGAAGTCATCCCGACCCTGCTGGCGGAGCTGGCCTAGGACGCGAGCGTGACCCCGCATTGACGTCCGCTTCGACCGTCATCGACTTCCACTGATGATGTTTGACGCCCCCCCGAAGGCCGAGAGCCTTCGATTTCGGAGGAGACACCATGAGCGACGACAGAATGAAGATCCCCGGTTCCGATCATCCGATCACGCTGGTGCGTGAGATGTCGCGTGCCGTCATCCGGGCGGCGGGTCGCCAGATCGGAGAGACCGGCGACGTGTTGACGCTGCACGAGTCCGCCTATGCCCCCGTCCACTACGTTCCGCGTGGGGACCTGGACATGAACCTCTTTACCCGAACCGCCACCAGGACGTTCTGCCCCTACAAGGGCGAGGCGAGTTACTTCTCACTGGCGGTGGGAGATGACGTCCATCCGGATGCGGCCTGGTCCTACGAGACGCCCTATCCCGCCGTCGCCCCTATCGCGTACTATATCGCCTTCTTCCCGGGCCACACCGAGCTCATTTTCCGGGAGCGCTGATCGGGTCCGCCTGCATCTTTTCAGGCGTTCGAGCGCGGTGTCTGACGGGTCGAAGGCTGAGGGAGCCAACCCCGTATCTACGCTACAAGGCCTCGAACTCTCGCAAGCCCTGACGCGCCAATGTCTGCTTCCCGGTTGAGAGAAGTCGCAGCGCGACGCAGTGTTCGCGACCAGCCTCGCCCGTCGATGACGTCCTGGTCATTTTGCCGAGCTTGCAGATTAACCGCGAACCACCTGTTCAAGACCAGCCCCGGCGAGCCGGGCGGCGGCGAGCAGGCGATCGAGATCGTGCCCGTTGCGAGCGCTGGCGGACAGGCCGGCCATGACGGTGCTCATATAGTCGGTTACGCGCTCGGCCTGGTCGGGATGGCGCGCGGCGACGAAGCGACGGATCGCCCCCTCCGCCGCCGCAAGGAAGGTTCCGGCCGCCTCGCGTGCCTCGCGGTCGGTGCAGCGCACCCCTTCGATAACGAGGCACCCCGCCGCGTCCGGATCGGCGGCATAGCGCCGCGCCGCCGCTTCCAGCACCGCGACGAGGCATTCCGCGACCGGGCGATCGGCGTTCAGCAGATCGGACAGCGGGACCGCGCCGGTACCGGCATAGCGATCGAGAATGCGGCTGTAGAGCTCGGCCTTGCTACCGAAGGCGGCGTAGAAACTGGGCGGGTTTATCCCGATCGCCTGCGTTAGGTGCGCGATGCTGACGGCATCATAGCCACGCGAATGGAACAGATGCTGGGCGGTCGCGACCGCTTCGTCCGGGTCGAACAGGCGCGGTCTGCCGCGTGCGCGGTTTAGTTTTGTATGAGCCACTACAAATACCTTGACGGATGTCTAGAACTGTTTATGTAGCGGGTCGTAAGTTATTCATCAAGGAAAAGTCCGATGGGTGTGTTTGAGGCGAAATCCGTTCTCGTGCTGGGTGGCAGTCGGGGGATCGGCGCGGCGATCGTTCGGCGTTTTGTGGCCGATGGCGCGAACGTGACCTTTACCTATTCCGGCTCGCCTGACGCGGCGCACGCGCTGGCGGCCGAAACGGGCAGTACCGCTGTCGAGACGGACAGCGCGGATCGCGACGCGGTGATCGCGCGTGTGAAGAACAGTGGCCCGCTCGACGTGCTGGTCGTCAATGCCGGAATCGGTGTTTTCGGCGATTCGCTGGAGCAGGATCCGGACGCAATCGACCGGCTGTTCCGGATCAATATCCACGCGCCCTATCATGCGTCGGTCGAGGCCGCGCGCCAGATGCCCGAGGGCGGCCGGATCATCGTCATCGGATCGGTGAACGGCGACCGGATGCCCGTTCCCGGCATGGCCTCCTACGCGCTCAGCAAGTCTGCGCTGCAAGGGATGGCGCGCGGGCTCGCACGTGACTTCGGGTCCCGTGGCATCACGATCAACGTGGTGCAGCCCGGCCCGATCGACACCGACGCCAATCCGGCGGACGGACCGATGAAGGAGCTGTTGCACGGCTTCATGGCGATCAAGCGCCACGGCCGGCCGGAAGAAGTCGCGGGCATGGTGGCGTGGCTCGCCGGCCCGGAGGCGGGGTTCGTTACGGGCGCCATGCACACCATCGACGGCGCGTTCGGTGCCTGATCCGGCGGCGCAAACGCCGATGACCACCATCGGCATCATCGGCGCGGGCGAGGTCGGCAGACAGATTGCCCGCGCCGCCATCGCCA